>JBDKGS010000038.1:0-21111 GCA_039798065.1 Fibrobacterota bacterium
GCCGATCGAATCGAAGCGTCCGCCCGCGATGATGTCGCCATTGGGGGCCGTCGCCAAGGCGAACACCGCCTCGTTGGATCCCAAGCCCAGGGGTTTCCATGTGCCGTTGTGTAAGCGGGCGATATTGGGCATTTTTTGTCCATCGACTCCGCTGAAATACCCGCCGACCACGATCGATCCGTCGTGTCCGACGGTGATCGCCTTGACGACACCGGCGAAGCCGGATCCTGGAGCCGTCCAATGTCCCGACTCGCGGATGGCGAGATTCAAGGCTGGCAGCGAATCAACCAGAATGAATCTCCCCCCCATGGCGATCTTCCCGGTGGTCGAAACCGCGAGATCGAAAATGGTGTTGTCGTATCGATCTCTACCCATGATGGCCAGTGTGTCCCAATCCGCGGTGGACTCTCGAAGCAGGAAGAATCTGTTTCTGATCACTCCGGAGATCAACACGGAGCCCGCTCCATCCATGCTCAGCCGGACGGGGTCGAATCCGGCGTATGGGTGTGTGGAGTGGAATTCCTTCCAAGCGGTGCCGTTCCACTGGACAAGACTTCCGAGAACCGATGGCCCAGGATCCACATCTCTAAGAAAAGCCAATCGGGTTCCATCCTTCAAGCGAAGTTCGTCGACAACTTCCTTGCCGGACAAGTCGAGGAGAGGCGATGGGCTCCATGTGCCTTTGGATAGGATCCAGTTGCCGATGGAAATGCTGTCGCCTCCCAGCAGCAAGGGTGTGCCTGCCTCGCCTGGAAAGCCCAAATCCTTCCAGGTTCCCGATTCCTCCCGGATCAAATGGAAACGACCCGAATCGGTGGCGCCGAATTTGAATGTGCCCCAAACCAATGGCGATCCCGATTGATCGGTTGCGATTCCTTGGAAGCTCCAGTCGAAGTTGTCGGGTGCCCGAGCGCCTGTGGGGTGGGAGGTCCACCGGGTGCCATCGAAGCTTCTCACCACGGGACCCTCTTGCACGAACCCCGAGTCGGAAATTGTCCAAACCTTTCCGTCGGTCCCGACATGCACGATGCGAGGATTGAAGTTGTAATAGGTTTGGTACGGTGTGGCCCAGCTGTCGGCGCCAGGCAGGCTCCACTTCCCGTTGGCGTCGCGTCGTCCGATTCCCGGAAGCTTGGTGTTGCCGATTTGGGTGAATTCACCGACAGCCCACAGATCGTCTCCAGCCCACTCGACGTGGTGCACGATGCCGTTGGCACCGGGATAGCCACCGGCCAGCGCGGTCCATTCGCCGGCAATGTGCGTGGCTGGCAGCTCGGCTGCCGTGCAGGCGGTGGCCAGGGCGATGGCGAGGGTTTTCATCGGGATGGATCGGGAGGTTGTCACGGTCGCCGGGTGCGTGGAGTTGTCGAGCATGGAAAGTCCGTTCTTCCAGGAGATTTGGGGCTTTCAAATAAGTACCACAATTTCCGACGCCAAAAGCGTGCGACGATCACACGGGAAAGGGTAGAAGTGATCGCGATCACAGGCGGATCTACCATTGCTCCACCCAATGTCGAAACCCGCATTGGGGATTCCAGGAAATCCTTCACTCCGTCTGGGGCGGCCACGGCCGCCTGGTGCGCGTTGTGCTCCGTGGCCTGGCTGGACTTCCTGCGTTTCCTGCAAGAAAGGAGTCCGGCCTACACGCGGCTTTCCAAGGCGCTCGAGAATCGTATCGACCTGGAGTTGAAGCGCTTGGGAATCTGAACCGGATCCAGAAGGCCGGAATCTGTCAATTCCCAGTCGTCCTGCACCCGATCCGCGAGGTTGCCACCACCACGTCGTCGTACAGGATCTCCTGCGTTTGCGGGGCGCTGTCGGGGATGGTGTTCTCCTGGTAGTAGGCGTCCAGCACCACCTTCTTGAATTGCACCGACGGGCTGGATCGGAAGTCGAATCCCTCGAAATCCTGGTCGGGCCGGTAGTAGTCGCCCCACGTGAAGAAATTGTCGCGCAGCCACCTTCCTTTGGGTGTGCCGGGTTTGTATTCGCCCACCAGGGTGTCGTCCAACCACAACGTCAAGGAGCCGTCGGATTGTCCTACGGTGTTCGCTGACGCCTTGATCTCCAGGCAGAACCACTTGTCGCGGGGGAAGGCGTATTGGTTGGCGGGGACGAAATTGTTGCCGTAGTGGTAGGTGGTACCTTGGTCGCCCGCGCAGCCAGGAATTGTCGACCCGTCGTTGCATCGTCCCGACCGCATCTTGTACCAGTAGACGTAGAAGGCAAAGATGTCGCCGGATCGGGCGTCGAGGTCGAACCAGAATCCCTTGTCGCCCGCGGGTACCGTGTTGGCCAAACCGTCGGATTGGAAATCGGGAGTCCCCGCCGCCATGCGCACCCAATGGTGGGGCGTGGCCGTGGTCCCCACGTATTTGGCGTGGAACCGCCAGTAGACCGTGTTGACGGATTTTGGAAACTCGAACTGGATCTGGCTGGACACGTACTGTTCGGCGGCAAGGTGCGCGCGAGTGACGCGGGCGCGCAAGAAGCTGCGACCGGCATGCGCGGCGTTGGAAAGCGAATCCACGGCGATCCGATCGGAGCCTGCCGTATGCCATCCCCAGCCCTTGAACCCGGATTCGAAATCGCTGTGGAACAACACGCGTGGATCGGCGGCGAGTCCGGCATCGCCGGGGTACAGGTTGCGCAGGAGGCTGGAATCGCCTACGACAATTTCTGGCGCGTTGGACGGTCCCGACGTGTCGCTGTCGCCGCATCCCAACAACGCAACTGCGGCCAAGGAAAGCGCCAGGGCGGCGGATTTCGGGCAACCGGACATGGTAGGGGTCCATTCGTTGGAGGGAGTGGGAGAGGGTTCGCGCAAGGCTGCGTACTCGCGCCGTCGGTGCGCACTACGAAGGTAACGCCATGCGCCGGATTTCGCTCTCGAGACCTAACTTGGCCAATCCAGATGGCCAGACAAATTCCAATCGACGAAGAGATCCTGCAATCTCTCTGGGGCGGATACGGGCGCCTGGTGCGGGTTCGCGACGGGACGGGTGCGACAAAAATCGTCAAGGACATCCGCTGGCCCGCGGGTAGGCAGGATGATTCGCACGAGCGAAAACTGCGATCCTACCAGGTTGAATCGGAATGGTACGCCAAGTGGTCGACGCGTGTGCCGACCGAATGCCGGATACCGGCCTTCGGAAAGATCGAATCGCGTCCCGACGGCCTGCGCTTGGAGCTGGAAGATCTGGATGCCGCGGGATTCGCACGCCGTTCGTCGCGATTGAATCGTCAAGATCTGTCGGCCGGCATCGCTTGGCTGGCGCGCTTCCATGCGCACTTCATGGGGGTGCGCCCCGAAGGCCTGTGGAAGGAAGGTTCGTACTGGCACCTGGCCACCCGCGTCCAGGAGCTGGAATCGATGCCGCACGGAGCGTTGCGGGATGCCGCCAGGGACCTCGACCGGAGGTTGCGGGAAGCGCGGTTTCGCACCCTGGTCCACGGCGATGCCAAGCCCGACAATTTCTGCCTGGGGCGGCCCGGCGAGATCGCCGTGGTCGATTTCCAGTACGTGGGCGGCGGTTGCGGGATGCGCGACCTGGCCTACCTGCTCGATTGCGTGCTGGACGCCGCCATTTCGGACGCGGCGATCGCCGCTTCGCTGGATGAATACTTCGTCATTTTCCGTCGAGCCATCGCCGAGAACGCCACGTACGCTTTGTTCGCAGACGAAATCGAAGCAGAGTGGCGCGCGCTGTTTCCGGTGGCTTGGCTGGATTTCCAACGCTTCCTGCAGGGCTGGAGTCCAGCCTACGCGCGGCCATCGGTGTCTTTGCAGAAGCGCATCCATCTGGAATTGGAGCGCTTGCGGGCCTGAATCGCCTGGGCGTCGAGTCCAAAGTCTTGGCGGAGTGCCTAGCTTTGAAGACTGGAAACCGTTCCCGTCCACTATAACTGTTTTCCAAGAAACGAGAATCACCCAATGAAGTCTGCGAACACCGCCAAGAAGATCCTTGTCGCATTGGCCCTTGTTGCCTGCGCCACCTTCGCCCAAAGCCCGGTTGCCGATTCGGCCAAGGCTGTCGATACCGCCGCCAAAGTCGCCAAGCACGCCAAGAAGATGATGAAGGCGAAAGCCGCCAAGCCGGCCATGGAGAAAGCTCCGATTGCGGACAGCGCGAAAGTGGCAGAGCCCGCCAAGGCCGCTCCGATCCGCGGCTCCAAGACCTGCGACGAGCTCAAGGAAAAGATCGCCGCGAAAATGGAATCCAAGGGCGTCAAGGGCGCGGTCCTCACCGTGACCCCCAAGGACGAAGCCTCAAAGGCAGGAAAGATCGTGGGCAGCTGCGAAGGTGGATCGAAGCGAATCGTCTACACCAAGGGCTGATTCGTACCACTGCCGGAACGGATCCGAACCGGCAGTTTAGAAGAATTGCTGCGCCGTTTGTGCGGCTCGTTCGGCGATGGGCGCGAGGCACCAAAAAAGGCTATCATGACGAGATGAACAAGATCGCGTCGATGGGATTCCAGGGTCTCGTAGTGTCCATCGCCGCTCTGGCTTCGGACGCCTCGGCCAAGACGATCCGCCTGGATTCCACCCAGTCGTACAAGAAGGCTGGTACCGTGGCTGCCACGCCCGGCGACACGATCTGCATCACGGCGGGCCGGCGAGTCAACCAGTACCTCCAAGGGATCACGGGGACCGCCGAACGTCCCATCGTGATCACCAACTGCCCCGAAGGCCGCGTGAACATTGGCAAGGATTTCCGCTACGGGTTGTGGCTGGACAGCGTGGCGCACGTGCGGGTCACGGGCGGACTTGATCCCGCATGGCCCTACGGCATCCACATCGACGGAACGGCCTCGGGGAGTGGCCTGCAGGTGACCGGCAATTCCCACCATGTGGAGATCGACCACATCGAGATCTCGGGGGTCCATTTCGCGGGAATCATGGTCAAGCAGGATTACGGTGGTACGCCGCCCGAGCCTTGGCCGGTCTTCACGGGCCTGCACATCCACCACAACCACATCCACCACACCGGTGGCGAGGGGATGTACCTGGGCGAGACCAAGAGCCCCGGTCAGTTCTTCCGCGAGGTGAGCATCCACCACAACCTGGTGTTGCACACCGGCTGGGATCTGATGCAGGTGGCCAATATGGATGGCGTGGACATCGCGCACAACGTGATGGTCGACGGCGGGGTTCTTCGCGAGCCTGTGCAGCAGAACGGATTCCAAATCGGCGACAACACGCACAACCTTCGCTTCCACCACAACGTGGTCATGGAAGCGGGCGCCAATTCCGCGATCGTGATGGGCAGCGGGAACATCGTGCTGGATTCGAACTGGTTCTCCGGCGCACGAGGCGGCCAGGCCCTGTTCATCGACAACCGCACCTTCGTCGACACGGGAACGCCGATCGTCGTGCGTGACAATTTCTGGAAATCCGATTCCGTGACGTGGATGTGGAGCGTCTACAACGAGCACAACGCGGTGCTGTTCGAAGGCAACCGCATGTCCCCCGACACGACCCTGATCCGTTACGCCAGCGGCGCGGGTCCGGCGAACGTGACGTTCCGAAACAACGCGTTCGAGGGACTGGAGCCAGTGGTCTTCGCGGACTCCGCCAACGGCGACTACCGGCTCGCGTCGGGTTCGCCCCATTCGACCTGGAATCTCGGATTCGGAACCGCCGGTGCGGTTTCTGTCAAGCCAGGTTCCCTATTCCGAAAATCCACCGACGGACCAACGGCGAGGTTCCGGTATTCCGCAACCGGGTTGCCGGTGGATCTGCCGCATCCGCAGGGGCGACGAACTCCCTGAAGTCTACCGAGTCTTTGCGCGCGGGTGGTGTGGCACGCCACGGTCGCTAGACAGATCGTCGCACCGATCCATGGACGAAACGTCCTGCAGGTACACCGCTCCTGGCCCTAGATTCAGGAAGGACCGGCAATGTCCAAAGGGTGGTGGGAGCGAATTCCTTCGGAACATTCCATTGGTGCCCGCCGGCTCCGTCCTGTTCGCAAAGGAGTCCCGGTGCCCAAACGTCTCATGGCCTCTGTCCTGGAATCGGGTTCGTTCGCCGTGTCGACAAAATCCGACGCCTGGCCCAAGATCCATCGGCCGCTGCTGTTGCTGCTGGGCGTCGCGACCACCGCCGCCTGGGCCGAGCCCATCCAGGAATTGCAGAGCTATCTGGCCACCAAACGAGAGTCACGATCGGCCATCGCGGCCACGCCATTCTTTCGAACGCCTCTTACCAAAGCCCAGGCTCTGGAAGCCCGTGACCTGCTCTGGAAGGACCAGATCGATTACGTGACCCGTACCCAGAAAGCCGCTTGGGACGCGGGTGAATTCTCGCTCAACGGCTTCAAGATGCCCTTCAAGTACAAGGTTTTTGGGACACAGCCGGCGCGTGGTCGGGCGCTGTTCATTTCCATGCATGGCGGCGGATCCACCACCCCCGATGTCAACGACGAGCAGTGGAGCAACCAGCAGCTTCTCTACCGACCTTCCGAAGGTGTGTACCTCTGCCCGCGCGCGCCCACCGACACCTGGAACATGTGGCACCAATCCCACATCGACACCCTCTTCGAACGTCTGATCCAGGCGGCCGTGATGTTCCGTGCGGTCGATCCCAATCGCGTGTACGTGATGGGTTATTCCGCGGGCGGCGATGGCGCCTACCAACTCGCTCCCCGCATGGCCGATCGCTGGGCTGCCGCGGCGATGATGGCGGGACACCCCAACGACGCTTCGCCGCTTTCCTTGCGCAATATCGGAATGACCCTCCACGTGGGCGCTTTGGATGCGGCCTACGATCGCAACCTCTTGGTACCGCAGTGGGGCAAGACTCTTGACAGTTTCCGTCGTCTGGATCCGGGCGGCTACCAGAACTTCGCGCAGGTCCACGCGGGCAAACCCCACTGGATGGATCAAGAAGACACCGTCGCGGTGCCGTGGATGATGAAGTTCACGCGCACCCCAAGGCCCCCGCGCGTGGTCTGGAAACAGGACGACGTCATGCATTCCCGTTTCTACTGGCTCGGGGCGCCTCCTTCGCAGGTGCGCAAAGGATCCCTTGTGGTGGGCTCCCGCGAGGGGCAGTCGTTTCGCATCGAACAATCGGACCTCGATACCGTCATGCTTTTCCTCGACGATTCGTTGGCCGACCTCGATCGCCCCATCGAAGTCCAATGGGCTTCCGGACCCAAGATCGCCGTGCAGCCGATACGGACCATCCAGGATCTGTGGGAATCCCTCCTGTCAAAAACCGACAAGAACTACATGTTCAGCGCGTCCATCAAGGTGCATCCCGGAATGGTCGCCTCCAACGGGATCCGGTCCCCAACGGGCTTCCACAGCGACTTTCGGGTGCGGCGCTTGGGCGCATCGGGAACTTTCGAATACACGCTCCCGGTCCATGTTCCCTTCGCCCGGATCACGGTCCTCGATGCGCAAGGGGGACTCGTCGGCTCGACGCAGACCAATAGGGCCAGCGGCACGATCGATCTGGCGCCGACAAAATCCGGCATCCACTTCGTCCATGTTCAATCCGGCTCCACGCGCTTCGCGGTGCCGTTGGTGATCCGGTAGTTCCATCACCGTTCAGCGGGCGGACTCATGCCGCGCTGATCCGGCTAACGAATCGGAAACGCCGCGCCCAGGCTCACGAGGAAGCCGTGGCCGTAGCCTGCTTCCAGGATCGTGGTGACGCTGCCGTTCCAAGCTTCGTTCCACCCGACAAAACCTGTCGGATGCGCGTCGGATTCCACACGCACCTTTCGCCCTTCGTGCTCCAGGTCCGTCTGGCCGAGATTCATCCGCACGCCCGCGTGAACGCTCCGTGTCAGGTTCAGCGCCCGCTCCAGGTGGACGGTGCCTTGCAGCTCGGACAGAATCCAACGACTCGATCCCTCGAGGCGGGCTTCGGAGCGGGATACCGAGACCGAACTCCCTGCGGACCACACGGGGTCCCACAAGCGATGGCTCCACGAGACTCCGGCTCCAGCGATCCATCCACCAAGTCCGGCGCCAATACCTTCCAAGTCCGTCCGCACCGGAGCCCCCGCGGTTCCCGACACCCCAAAGCCCTGGCCCACAGGCCAAGAGAGGCGCATCACGACTCCCTGCTGGGAGAAGGATCGCATGGATCCCAACACGGTTTCATGGCTTTGCGCATGCACACCGGATACGGCGATCCGAGGCTGTCCGGATCCGCCCACCTGCACCACGCAACAGGCTCCACCCGCCTGCGCCGCCGAGCTGAACAAGACGCCCCCAAAACCACATAACACGGCGAAGCGAGGCATGGATACGGTTTTCCAATTCATGGTTCCAAACATACAAGGGTGTGGAACCTTCTTCGACCTGGTTCACGGCGATGGCATTTTCTCAGCTGACGGAAATCGTCAGGCCTTCGATCCTTTTCCTGGCCCTAGGAAGATGGATCGAGATCCGGAAAGCTAGGCGATATCCCGAGAAGGCGCAAGGAAGCCATGAACGGATGTTCCATCAACGAACAGAATCTGTCGCAGACCCCATCGAGTACGTGTTCTGCCACGAGTTGTGCCGTTTGCGCCACCTCGACCATGGCACGGGCTTCTACAGGCTGTTGGCCAGGCGAATGCCCGACTGGGCTTCGGCGAAAGGAGCGTTTGGAGGCTGTGATGGAATAAGCTGAGATAAGAATTCGCAGTGATGTGACCGGAATTTGAATCCCCAAAGCAGATCAGGTGACGCTAGTGAATGCCTCCGGTTCTGCAGGCTAAATTTGGGAAATGGAATACCAAGAATTGTTTGATGAGGTCGCAACGCCGCTCCTAGCGACCAAAGCCAAATTGAAGACAGAATATGTCGTTGCACTCGCAGCAATTCTAGTTTCTTCGGCTCTGGCGGAAAGCAAGGAAAAACCGGATCTCCTGATCACCAAAGGGACGATGAAGGATCCCCGCGATCGGACGATCTACAATACGGCCCGTCTTGGCACCCAGACGTGGATGGCAGACAACCTGGACTATAGGCTTGGCCAGTCCTGGTGTTACGACAACAACCCCAGCAATTGCGAAACCTATGGGCGCTTGTACGATTGGAAAACCGCCAAGAGGGCTTGCCCCGCTGGGTGGCACCTGCCAAGCATGAAGGAATGGGAAGAGTTGGAGCGAACGGTGGGCAACGAAGCCTTGAGTTTCATGTCCCAGAGCATGGGTGGCACGGACAGATACGGCTTTACTGTTCTGCCGGGGGGACTCCGTGAATTTGGTGGCGTGTATGGGAGCATTGGTCGTGCCGCCATTTTTTGGTCGGCAACAGGGCAGGACAGTGGAAACGCTTGGGCTTATTTTTTCCAAAACGGCGTTATCCTTCTACAGGGATCAGGGGTCGAAAAGTCAGCAGCCGTTAGTGTCCGTTGTTTGCGTAATTAGCGTTGTCCGCCAATGCCCGGTTTCACTATGCATGCCGATTCCTGCGCTTTTCCCCCAAAGGCCAACAGGCCAGCTTTCGCGCCTGAAAGGAATTCAATTCATGGTTTCAAATAGAAGTTTTGCTATCGGCGTACTTTTACTTCTTGTTTCTTTGGGTCACGCCAAGATCAAGGAAAAACAGCCTGGAATCCTGATCAGAAAGGGGGCGATGACGGATCCACGTGATGGCAAGGTTTACAAGACTGTTCGCATTGGCCCCCAGGTGTGGATGGCCGAGAATCTGAACTACGAACTAGCCAATTCGTGGTGCTACGACGACAAGCCCCAGAACTGTGCGACCTATGGGCGCCTGTACGATTGGCAAACCGCCAAGATGGCTTGCCCGGTAGGATGGCGCCTTGCCAGCAACAAGGACTGGGCCACACTGGAGTATACGGTGGACAACGAAGCCTTGGGATTGATGTCTCAAGAAATGAAGGGTAATGACAAGTATGGTTTCGGTGTCAAGCCTGCTGGTTTTCGCAATCCACAGGGTTTCTACATACGTTCTGAGGATTGTATTGATTGTGTGGGTTTTGCGGCATTCTGGACGTCTACCGAGTTGCACCATAGACTTTCCTGGGAGCGATTCTTTGGTGGCATCCACATTGTCCATATAATCTCTGATCAGACCGAAAAAGAATACGGGTATAGCGTTCGTTGCCTCAGGAATTAGCGGATGGGTTTGAGCCTTGCATTCGTTTTTTTGACCGGGTGTCAAGCGCGGCTCAGCCCCAAGTACAAAAAAGCCCCGCCTCTACTTCTGGAGACGAGGCTTGAATCGAGTAGATTCCGCGGAGAGAAACCAAAAGGAGAGCAGCAATGCCCGATTTCCGCAACGAACGAATTTTGTCCGCAAGCCCTTCCGAGGTCTTCGATGCGCATCGCGATCCGAAACGCCTGGCGCGTTGGTGGGGACCCAACGGTTTCACCAATACCTTCTCCACGTTCGAATTCGTGCCCGGTGGAAAGTGGTCGTTCATCATGCACGGTCCCGACGGCAAGGACTACCCCAACGAAAGCGTCTTCGCCGCGATCGAAGAAAATGCGCGAGTCCTCGTCGACCATGTTTGCGAGCCTCGCTTCAAGCTCGATATCCGTTTGCATCCCCACGGCACCGGCACGCGGGTGGAATGGCTCGCCGACTTCGAGAACAAGGCGTTCGCAAAATCGATGGAGTCGTTCCTGATGAGTGCCAACGAGCAGAATCTGGACAGGCTGGAGGCGGAGGTGGCGAGGGGCGACTCGAAGCCACAGTTCTAGCGACCGATCGGTCCGAACTACACGACGAGCAGAGTCCAGGCGCCGGTGGTTTGTGACCCTGCGGACGTCGACGAGGGTGGATATTCGTATCCCTCATCATGGAAGATCCAGCCATTGGAGGCACCATGACCACCCTGCACCACCAATTCGAGTCTCGAGCGGCAGCCGCGATCGCCGTCGCCTACTCGGATTCAAGCAGCCTTTTGACGGAATATGACATCGCCTCGTTACCCCCTCTGGTGCGCACCCATGTGGCGCGAAGTGGCGCCCTGGGAAGGTCAAAGCCCCACTACGATCACCGTCGATTTCCAGGCCAGGATGTGGCGCAAGCCCGGTGCCTCGCCACTTTCCCTTCGCACCCGTCAGCTCAACCGCTTCGCCGATCCTGCCCGCTACTTTTTCCTGGAAGGGTCGATGATGGGCATCCCCTTGAAGGGACTTCACATCTACGAGAACGCTCATGCCTCCATGCTGGTGCGGCTGGCGGGCCTGTTCACGGTCGCGAAAGCCGAGGGGCCGTGCATGGACCAGGGCGAGACTGTGACCCTTCTCAACGACATGTGCCTGATGGCACCAGGTACCCTTGTGGATCGTCGCTTGTCCTGGAAACAGCTTGATGCCCGCACGGTCGAAGTCGATTTCCGCAACCACACCCAGAGGGTGACCGCCCGAATGCTTTTCGACGAACATGGCGAGCTCGTCAACTTCGAGTCCAACCAACGCGCCGCCCTCCAAGCTGACGGGAGCTTGAAGTACTTCCGCTGGTCGACCCCCATCGACGGCTGGCAGTCCATCGACGGATTCCGACTACCTACGATGGCGCGCACCATCTACGATTATCCCGACGGCCCCTTCATCTACGGCGAATTCCACCTGGTGGCCTACCGGATGAATCCCTCCACCCCATTGATCTGAACAAAAAAGCCCCGCCTCCAAAATGGAGACGAGGCCAATTTCTGTCGTCCTGTCCGATGGTTTCCGTCTCTACAGAGATGATGGTCCCTCTGCTGCCGCGTGCCTTCTTTTCCTTCATCTCGAATTCTGATTTGGCGGGGGAAGTCTCCCCCTGGCTCCGGCCTCCTCGCCGCTTCGAACCTGGATCAGCCTCAAGCGGCTGCGGTGTCCTGCGCGCACCCCCTCTGCGGGGCTGGCGCCCCGCAACGCCCCTGCACGCAAAAGTCACATATTCACGGCCTCGGAATGTCTTTTCAAGTAAGTTTACGGTAGTGCCTTCGCCTGGTAAACGGGCAGCTGACCAGGAAGCGAGTTCTGCTGTACGAAAGGTATAGAGAAGATTTGTTTGCTTTTCGCCGAAAAGCAGCGTAGATTCATCTCATGACCTCGCGTACAGCAAAACATTGGCGCATCAAATGGTAGTCCACAGGCTATCTGAAATCGCCGTCATCCATGTGGGGAACACCTTCCGCACGGGGTTGGAGCCTCATCCAGAAGGCGACGCCTTGGTGGTCCAGATGAAGGACGTCTCCGACCAGGAATGTGTCGACCCCTCCGGATTGTCTAGGATCGCTTTCGGTCCCATCCGAGAGGCGCACCAGCTATTGCGTGGGGATCTCGTGTTCCGATCGCGCGGCACCAAAGTGGCCACGGCGTTGATTCCTGCGCTGTCCATGCCTGCCCTGGTCGCTGCGCCGCTCTTTCGCATTCGGACCATAAGCGAGACGGTGGATCCGCGGTACCTGAACTGGTTCATCAACAACCTCGGGCAAAGCCATCTGGGGGCGCGTTCTGAAGGCAGCGACCTCAAGATGATCAGCATCCAGTCGGTCAAGGATCTGGAGGTCATGGTGCCGAGCCTGTCGCGTCAGACGGAAATTGTCGAATTGGCCATGCTCGTTCGCGAAGAGGCCCGGATCATGGAGTCGATCTTGCAGAAGCGTTCCAAACTCGTTTCCTCGTGCTTGGCACGAGCCATCCAGGAGAATTGACATGGCCACGAATCCACCGAAAGGCGATGGACACCGCAACGGAGCGGTCACGGGAAGATCCCAGACCTTCAACCCCAAGACGGAATTGTGGACCAAGCGTGATACGGAAACGGGGCGCTTCATGGATGGCAAGCAAGATGGAACGCCTTTCAAGGGCGTCAGGAAAGAAGGCAAGAAATGATCGACCAGAAGGACATCAACAACGCCGCGTGGGCCGCTTGCGACACGTTCCGCGGAGCGGTCGATCCGGCCCAGTACAAGGACTACATCCTGGTGATGTTGTTCGTGAAGTACATCTCGGACGTTTGGAAGGACCACTACGAGGCATACCAGAACGAGTACGGCGACGACGAAGTCCGCATCCGCCGCAAGCTCGAGCGCGAGCGCTTCGTGCTCCCCATCGTCGAGATCAAATCGAGCACCGGCAAGAAGGGCGAGTCGTTCCTCGCCGACTACTACGCTCTCTACGAGCGGCGCAACGCCGACAACATCGGCGAGCTGATCAACATCGTGCTGGATGCGATCGAAAGTTCCAACAAGGTCAAGCTCGAAGGCGTGTTCCGCAACATCGACTTCAACTCGGAATCCAACCTGGGCAAGACGCGCGACAGAAATCGTCGCCTGGTGAATCTGTTGGAGGATTTTCACAAACCCGAGCTGGACCTGCGTCCCAGCCGGGTGCCGGAAGACGTGATCGGCAACACGTACATCTACCTGCTGGAGCGGTTCGGGTCTGACGCGGGCAAGAAGGCGGGCGAATTCTTCACGCCGCAGACTGTGACGGAACTTGTCGCAAAGCTGGCGGCCCCAAAGAAGGGTGACAAGATCTGCGACCCCACCTGCGGTGCGGGCGGCTTGCTGATTCAGGCTTCGCGCGAAGTGGGCGAACCAGACTACGCCTTGTTCGGGCAGGAATCGAACGGCAGCACCTGGGCGCTGTGTCGCATGAACATGTTTTTGCATAGCGCCGACAGCGCGCGCATCGAATGGTGCGACACCCTCAATAATCCGGCCCTGGTGGAAAAAGACCGGCTGATGAAGTTCGACGTTGTGGTGGCCAACCCACCGTTCTCTCTCGACAAATGGGGTGCCGAGAACGCCGAGAGCGACCGTTACAACCGTTTCTGGCGCGGTGTCCCCCCCAAGAGCAAGGCCGACTGGGCGTTCGTAAGTCACATGGTGGAATCGGCCTTCGAGTTCAAGGGGCGCGTTGCCGTGGTGGTGCCGCACGGCGTGCTGTTCCGCGGCGGCGCCGAAGGCCGCATCCGCGAAGCCATGATCCGCGAAAACCTGCTCGACGGCGTGATCGGATTGCCCGCGAGCCTGTTTCCCACCACCGGGATTCCGGTGGCAATTCTTGTCTTCGACCGCGCCCGCCAGGAACGCGGCGCTCGCGAGAAGTGCAACGACGTGTTGTTCATCGACGCCAGCAACGACTTCGTGTCGGGCAAGAACCAGAATACGCTTTCGCCGGAACACATCGCGCGGATCGTGTCCACCTACAAGAAGCGAAAGAATGTCGAGAAATACGCGTACGCGGCCAAGTTCAAGGAGATCGAGGAAAATGATTTCAACCTGAACATCCCGCGCTACGTCGACACCTTCGAAGAAGAGGAAGAGATCGACGTCGACGCGGTGCAGACGGAAATCGACGCGCTGGAAAAAGAGCTGGTCGAAGTCCGCAAGCAGATGGCCAAGAAGTTGGCGGAAATCCAGCGATGAGCGGCCCTATCGAGGATCGGCTCTACATGGTCGGTGACCATTTTTCCCGATCGGGAAAAATGGTGTGGGATAACCATTTCGTGGGAACGCATGAGATGGTGAACGTGGCCAATGGATCAAGCCGTGGTCCAGCTTACCCCGTGGTATACAACGAGGTTGGAGGGCAAATCCCAGTTGTTTCCAAAATGGAAACAGTTGGCTGGGACAAAGAGTGGGGAATCTTGGACTCTCCTGTCGATACGCAACACTCCGTCCTGTGTGCGGAAGAAGGAGTGCTTCGTGTCTACGCCAAGCAGATGCGGTCCAATCAAACCGAAGCGGAAACGCATCTCTGGCAGCGCCTTCGCGCACATCGCTTGGATGGGTTGAAATTCAAACGCCAGAAGCCAATCGGACGTTTCATCGTCGATTTCGTCTGCCACGAGTGCGCCTTGGTCGTGGAAGTCGATGGCGGATACCATGCCGAACAAGTCGAATACGACGAAGCGAGGACGGCTTGGCTGAAAAGCCAGGGGTTCCAGGTCCTCCGCTTCTGGAACCACGAGGTGCTAAGGCAGACAGAATCCGTCTTGAGACGGATTCTGGAAGCAGCAAGCGCCCCCTCTCCCTTTCCCTCTCCTGTCGGTGAGCGACATCCTCTCCCGCAGGCGGGAGAGGGAAAGGGAGAGGGGGCGCAGCGGCAGGAAAGCAACGGGGGTTGGGGATGAAGATTCCGGATGGATGGAAGCTTGTTGCCCTTGGAGAACACATCGACCTTCTAACTGGGTACCCATTCAAGAGCGAGTGCTATTCCGAGGACGAAAGTGATGTTCGGTTACTTAGGGGCGACAATGTTATCCAGGGAAGAATTCGATGGGATGATTGCAAGAGGTGGCCTAGTACTGAGTACCAGAATTTGTCGAGGTATCATCTGCATGTGGGTGATTTCGTCATCGCGATGGATCGAACGTGGGTAAACTCGGGACTTAAAGCCTCAAGCATTACTGAGTGTGACGTTCCATCGTTGCTTGTTCAGCGAGTCGCAAGAATTCGCTGCCTGGATGATCTGCACAATGGCTACTTATCGAGCCTGATTCGATCTCATCGGTTTGAGCAGTATGTGAAAGGTGTTCAAACAGAAACTGCCATCCCGCATATCAGCCCAGACCAGATTCGAGAACTCTCTGTATCTCTCCCACCCCTCCCCGAGCAGAAAGCCATCGCCGACACGCTTTCCACCTGGGACGCGGCCATCGAGATGACGGAGCGCCTGATCGCGTCGAAAGAACGATGGATTTCTGGTTTTGGAAAGCAGCTCTTCCGACGTGGACGTGAGAACTCCAGCTCGGGCTGGAAGACTGTCGCTCTCCACGAGGTTTTGCATGAACATGGTGACGTGAGCACAGGAAATGAGTCTGTATACTCGGTTTCGGTTCACAAAGGTTTGGTTGACCAGATCGAACACCTAGGTAGATCCTTCGCTGCCGCGAACACATCGAATTACAACCGTGTTCACTTTGGAGATGTCGTCTATACGAAGAGCCCGACTGGAGACTTTCCGTTGGGGATCTTCAAGCAAAGTACTGTTGACATGGATGTGATTGTTTCACCTCTCTACGGCGTCTTCACTCCGCAAACATTTGAGTTGGGTGTCATCCTAGACTTCTTCTTTTCGTCCCCGGTCAATGCGAAGAACTACCTGAACCCGTTGATCCAAAAAGGCGCGAAGAATACGATCAACATCACCAACACGACCTTCTTGCGTGGGCAAATCTGCTTGCCAATGGATCCGGGAGAGCAGAAGAAAATGTGTGATCTGATTCAGGCCACAAGAGATGAAATACTAACCCTGCAGTCGATCTTGGATAAGCTGAAACTCCAAAAACGCGGCCTCATGCAGAAGCTGCTCACCGGCACTTGGCGGGTTCCGGTTCGGAACAAGGTGGCCACATGAAAACCCAAGACATTCGCGATCTGTTCACGCGCTTCCAAGCGGCCGCAACCGCCGTCGAAGGCGTGGAGTGCTGGAGCGCCCGGCAGTTGCAAGAGCTGCTGGGGTACTCCAAATGGCAGAACTTCACGAAGATCTTGGAGCGCGCGAAAGAGGCGTGCCAGGCAGCTGGTGAAGTCGTATCGGATCACCTTACCGACGTCAGTAAGGTGATCGAAGCCGGCAAAGGTGCGCAGCACGAAATCGACGACATCCTCCTCACCCGCTACGCCTGCTACCTGGTGGCGCAGAACGGCGACGCCCGCAAGGAGCCCATCGCTTTCGCCCAGACCTATTTCGCGGTCCAGACCCGTCGTGCCGAACTCGTCGAGCAACGGATACTCGAGACAGAACGTGTCAAGGCCCGGGCCAAGCTGGTCGAAACGGAACGCGAGCTGTCCGGAGTCCTGTACGAGCGCGGGGTCGACGAGCGTGGATTCGCCTTGATCCGTTCCAAGGGCGATCAGGCATTGTTCAAGCTCGGCACCTCCCAGCTCAAGCGCAAACTGGGCGTGCCTGATACGCGTCCGTTGGCCGATTTCCTGCCCACCATCAGCATCAAGGCCAAGGACTTCGCGGCCGAAATGACCAGCGTCAACGTGCAAGCCAAGAACCTGCGCGGCGATACGCCAATTTCTGTCGAGCACGTCGACAACAACCGGGCTGTGCGCAAGATGCTGCTGGAACGGGGGATCGTACCCGAAAACCTTCCGCCCGCCGAGGATGTCAAGAAGGTCGAACGCAGGCTCAAGTCCGAAGAGAAGAAGGCATTGGCCGCTCCCGCCAAACCTTCGAAATCCCGCAAGAACGCGAAGAAGAGCTGAATCTGTCTCGCCGACCATTTTCCTGACGCCAGGAAAAAGGTCGAGATCCGCGATCATCTTCCCGACGCCGGGAAGTTGATCCGGGAAACCGGGCGTCAGCCCGAGAAGGCGCAAGGAAACCATGAGCAGTTTTTCCATCAACGAACAGAATCTGTCGCAGATCCCCGCGCTGCAGTTGTTGATCAACATGGGCTACACCTACCTCGCACCGCAGCAGATTCTGACAGAACGGCAGGGCAAGCTCACCAACGTGGTCCTGGAAGGGATTCTGCGCGAACAGCTCAAGAAGATCAACCGCATCCACCACAAGGGCGGCGAATACCTCTTCAGCGAAGAGAACATCCAATCGGCCATCCAGAAGCTCAAGAGTGTCAATTACGACGGACTCGTGCGCACCAACGAGGTGGTCTACGATCTGCTCACCTTGGGGACGTCGCTGGAGCAGGTCATCGAAGGCGACAAGCGCAGCTTCAACCTCAATTACATCGACTGGAAGCACCCCGAACGCAACTGCTACCACGTGGCCGCCGAGTTCGCGGTGGAGCGCAACCGCTCGACCGACACGGCCCGGCCCGACATCGTGTTGTTCGTAAACGGCCTGCCGCTTTGTGTCATCGAGTGCAAGGGTCCGGATGTCGAGCTCGACCACGCGGTGTCGCAATTTGTCCGCAACCAGACCGACGAATTCATCCCTAAGCTCTTCATGTTCAGCCAGCTTCTGGTGGCTGTCAACAAGAACGCTGCGCTGTACGCCACCGCCGGGACACCGCGCAAGTTCTGGGGCGTGTGGAAGGAGCTGCGCGACCGCGAGCAGGACATCGCCTTGGCGGTCCATCGGCCGTTGCCGGATTCCGAAAAGGACAAGCTGTTCCAAGAGCCGTTTCGCGAATCGCGCCACACCTTCGAAGAACTGGAGCGTCGCGGCAACCGCGAGGTCACCGAGCAGGACAAGGTGTTGTACAGTTTGTGTCGTCCCGAGCGCTTGTTGGAACTGGCCTACCGCTACACCCTGTTCGATGGCCCGCACAAAAAGATCGCCCGCTACCAGCAGTTTTTTGTCATCAAGTCCACGCTGGAGCGTGTGACACAATTTGACGCCGAAGGTCGTCGCAAGGGCGGCGTGATCTGGCACACCCAAGGTTCGGGCAAATCGCTGACCATGGTCATGCTGGCGCGAAGCCTTGCCATGGATGCGGGGGTTCTCAATCCGCGCATCGTGCTGGTCACTGACCGCGACGACTTGGACAAGCAATTGGGCAACACCTTCAAGGCGTGCGGATTGATTCCCGACCGCGCCACTTCTGGCAAGAACCTGTTGGATCTGATCAGCGAAGAGAAGGCGAGCCTGGTCACCACCTTGGTCCACAAGTTCGACAAGGCGCTCAACAACCGCAAGTTTGTGGATCCTTCGCCCGACATCTTCCTGCTGGTCGATGAAGCCCATCGTTCGCAATACAAGACCATGAACGCCCGCATGAAGCAGATGCTCCCCAAGGCCTGCTACCTGGGCTTCACGGGCACGCCGCTTCTGAAGAACGAGCGCAACAGCTTCGCGAAGTTCGGCGACATGATCGAACCGCACTACTCCATCACCCAGGCGGTCGAAGACAAGGCCGTGTTGCCGCTTCTGTACGAGGGACGGCACGTGGAGATGGAGCAGAACAAGGCGGCCATCGATCTGTGGTTCGATCGCCACACGCAGGGGTTGACCACCGAACAGAAAGCCGATCTCAAGAAGAAGTACGCCCGCGCCGAAATGCTCAACAAGACCGAGCAGGTGGTCTACACGCGGGCCTTCGACATCTCCGAGCACTTCCGCGAGAACTGGCAGGGGACGGGCCTCAAGGCGCAATTGGTGGCGCCAAGCAAGCACATGGCGGTGTTGTACAAGAAGTACCTCGACGAGATCGGGTACGTGAGCTCCGAGATCATCATCTCGCCTCCCGATCAGCGCGAAGGCTACGAAGATGTCGACGACGACGAGCCCACCGACGAGGTCCAGAAATTCTGGAACAAGATGATGAAGCGCTACGGCTCCGAAGAGGAATACACCAAGCAGATCATCAACCAGTTCAAGAACGGCGAACAACCCGAAATCCTGATCGTGCGCGACAAGTTGCTGACAGGATTTGACGCGCCGCGCAACACGGTGCTCTACCTGTGCCGGGTCCTGAAGGAGCACACACTTCTGCAGGCCATCGCGCGCGTGAACCGCCTGTTCGAAGACGAAGATTCGGGCCAGGAGAAGAAGTTCGGCTTCATCATCGACTACGCCAATGTGTTGGGCGAACTGGACACGGCGCTGAACATGTACAGCGCCTTCACCGGCTACGATCCCGAAGACGTCGCCGGTACGCTCACCGACATCAAGGTGGAAATCGACAAGCTCCCGCAGCGTCATTCGGACCTGTGGAGCGTCTTCAACGCGGTCAAAAATAGTCAAGACGAGGAAGCCTTCGAGATCGCGCTTGCCGACGAGGTCTTGCGCGAATGCTTCTACCAGAGATTGTCTGAGTACTCAAAGTGCCTGGCCATGGCGCTTTCCAGCCAGAAGTTCCTGGAAGAGACCGACGAAAAATGGCTGGTCCGCTACAAGTCCGATCTGCTGCGGTTCCAGAAGCTGCGCGCCTCGGTGCGCTACCGCTACGCGGAAACGGTTGATTACAAGGACTACGAGCCTAAGATCAAGAAGCTTCTGGATACCCACATCCAGGCCCACGAAGTGATCCAGCTCAACAAGCCGGTGAACATCTTCGACGACGAGGCGTTTGGTGCCGTGCTGGAAGCGCGTGAGGTCGAGTCGGTGCGCACCCCTGCGGCGCGAGCCGATTCCATCGCCCATGCCCTCAAGAAGACCATCACCGAGAAGATGGACGAGGATCCCGCCTTCTACAAGAAGTTCTCCAAGCTCATCGAAGAGGCCATCGAGGATTATCGGGCCCAGCGCATTTCGGATCTGGAGTATCTGAAGAAGGCGGGAGAATACCGCAACAGCGTGGTCCTCAAGAAGCACGACGACGTGCCCACCAGATTGGAAGGGCGCGAAGATGCGCAGGCCTATTACGGCGTGGCTTTGCCGTTCTTGCAACAACACGAAATCCCCGAAGAACGGGCGCAGGAAATCGCCGCCGACATCGCTCTGGCGGTCGATTCCAGCTTGCAGCGCCATGCCAAAGTCAATTTCTGGAGCGACGACATTGCGCAGAAGAAGGTGGTCAACGAAATCGACGACTTCCTCTACGACGAGATCAAAGGCGAGCACGGTGTGGAGATGAGCATTGGTCAGATGGACGAACTCATCGCCAAGGCGATGCAGGTGGCGCGTTCCCGGACGGACCAATGACGCTTTTTGGCAATGTGAAGTACGGTTCCACCACGATCGATTTCCAGGTCATGTTCGCCAAACGGCGGACGCTGGAGATCGCGGTGCTTCCCACCGGCGATGTGGAAGCCACGGCTCCGATCGGCTCAGCGATGGAGAGAATCGAGGAGAAGGTCAAGCTGCGGGCGCGTTGGATCCTTCGTCAGAAGAACTACTTCGCCCAGTTCCATCCTCGCACCGCGCCACGTCAATATTTGTCGGGAGAAACCCACTTGTATCTCGGGCGCCGCTATCGCTTGAAAGTGGAGTCTTCCGCCGAGGCGGGCGTTCGACTTTCACGGGGCGTGTTGTCGGTGCGCGATACCGTTGTTCCATCGCGCGAGCGAGTCGAGGAATTGATGGGACGGTGGTACCGCGAAAAGGCGTTGGATCTGTTCCGCGTTGTCTTCGAGGAGCAATGGACGCTTGTAAGACAGGAATCGTCAAAGCCGAAGTTGCAGGTCAAGGCCATGCGCACCCGATGGGGGAGCTTGTCGAAAGGCGGCATCCTCACGCTGAATCCAGATCTGATCCGCGCGCCAAGGGAATGCATCGAGTACGTGGTCTGCCACGAGCTGTGCCACTTGCGCCACCACGACCACGGCACGGG
>JBDKGS010000039.1:0-20990 GCA_039798065.1 Fibrobacterota bacterium
CTGAAGACCATACAGGAGCAGAAAGCCGCCCTGGCCGGGGCCGCGGACTCTCCGGGCGACACCTGTGGACAGATTCTGCACGGCATCAAGGGCGCGTGCCTGAATGCAGGAGGCCGGCGGGCTGGGGCGTTGTCCGCCGAGCTGGAGGACGCATACCACGAAGGCAGAATCGACGAGGTGAGAAAGGGGCTTCCCGAGTTGCTCGCGCAGATCGGCCAGCTGGAGGCGGAAGTTCGGAAAACCTCGGGGGCTTAGATCCTTTCCGCTGCGCGCCTATTCGCAGAAAAGGCCGCGCCAGTTGGAACGAGTGACGATCGCGGTTTCGGCCACGGAGATCCCCAGCAGGCGAGCTGCTTGCGCGTAGACTTCCTGGATCGGGGTGGCGGAGTCGTCGGTTTCCAGAAAGAAGCGGGGGCCGAACGCCACGGCCAATCGTGCCGCGGAGTCGGGGCGCGACAGCTCGCGAGGACCGAACGAAACGAACAAACCTCTCGACAGGAATTGTTCGAGGACTTCGGGTTTGGCTGGGCAGGCGTGAAGGATCCACGGTGCGCGCGGGGCGGCCCGGGAGTGTTCCGACAGGATGTCGGAATCCGTCCGAACGGAGTGGACAACAAGAGGAAGTCCGGTCGCTTCGGAAAGTTCGATGTGCAGCCTGAACCACGACAGTTGCGTGGGAAAATCGACATCACGACGGAATCTGTCTAATCCGGATTCTCCGACGGCGCGGATCTCCCCGAGGCGCGCGCAAGCCGAGATCCGTTCGAATCGGAGCGGCGACGCGGGCGAAGCGCAGTCCCAGGGGTGGATTCCGGAGCAGAATTTGTCACGGGTTTCCAAGGTCGTGCGGCCGATGTCTTCCGGGGGGATGCATACCAGCCGTGTCGCGGTGTGCGAGGCGGTCTTGTCGTGGGTATGGATGTCGATCAATGCGTCCATCTGACGGCGAAATTACCAATCGCGATGCGCGCAAGGCGCGCGATCGGCACGGATCGAACCGCTATGCCGCGGGAGTGCCCGCCATGATCCGTCTTGGACCGGAGGTGCGCACGGTGCAACCGAAGATCACCGACGCCTCGCCGAGGGCGAGTTTTCCTTGGATACCGGTCGACCGCGCAAGCCAGGCGCCACCACGCGAAAACAGCGGCGGCGTCTGTTCGAGAATGCCGTAGAACGACGTGAACTGCGGGTCGGCCGACAGAAGACCGCACACGGTGTTTCCCACTTCCCCGAGCGCGTCGAACAAAAGGTCTTCGTCCAGTTCGGGAAGCAGAATCGCGGCATCTGCGATGGACACGCCGAGCGTGCAGGCGCCTTGCCACGAGTCGTTGGCGAACCCCACCGTGGCCCCGAAATCGCAAGGATTCTCGACGCGGTTCACGATGTTCCAAGGCTCGACGGCGACAAGATCGATCTGGAGCACGGAGCAGAAAGCTTCGCTGGCCTTGGCGCGCATGATGGGAAGCAGTTCTCCGATGTCGATGTCCATTCTTCAGCTCCATGGAAAAGAGGCGTTACAAATTCATCTTACTCCTTGACTCCATGGGTATGCAAGCGGTACGATCCATTACCTGAACAAGCGCCCATTGCGGCACTGAAGGAGGAGCGATGCCTAAGTCTGTCTTGATCGTCGACGATTCGAGTTTCTTGTCCAAGCAGATCGCGGAGTTCTTCACTTCGCAACTCGGATTCCAGGTTGTGGGAATCGGCAAGGATGGCAACGAGGCGGTCGAATTGTACCGCAAGCACAAGCCGGATCTCGTCACCATGGATCTCACCATGCCGAACAAGGATGGCAAGACCGCGATCCACGAAATCCTGACCGAATTCCCCGAAGCCCGCATCATGGTGATTTCAGCGGTGAAGGGGAATACCGTCCTTGAATGCCTCAATCGGGGAGCGAAGGGATACATCGAGAAACCGCTGAAATTTTCGGATCCACTCTTCGTGGAGGATTTCAAGCAATCCGTGGACGAAGTCTTCAACTGATCTCGATTCCAGGGAGGGACCACGGACATGACCGCATTGACGGAATATGTCAGGACATTCGCGAACAACGTGTGCGGAAACGTCCGCGACATGGTTGGCTGCGAAATGACCGCCGACGAATCGAGCGTCTGCCAGGCGAAATTCAATCCCGACCGTGGAATGGCGGTGATGATCCATTTCACCGGCGCCATCCAAGGTGAGTACGCGGTTTCCATGACCGAGGAGGTCGCCGCCAAGATGATCGGCGCTTGGTCGGATGGAATGGGCCCCGACGACCTCAGATCGATGCGAGGTGATTTCGGCGGCTTCTTGAAGGAAGCGCTCAACACATCCGTGGGGCAGGCGATTCCAGGCCTCGAGCGCGATTTCGACGCACTGACTTTTCTGCCTCCTGTGGTCATCTACGGCGAACTCGAATACCCGGAAGTCCCCTCGGGCAAGATCACGTTGAAAAACGAACTCGGCGAAGTCGACTGCTACTTCGTGCTCAACATGATGGGGCTCGAGCTCGGAGAACGCCTGCAGGCGGTGATCCAGGCCTTGGGGGAATCGGCTCGCGAAGCCTCGGCGGCGAAGCGGTCTGTTTCATCCATGCTCGAAGCCTTCCCCGCGGGGTTGGTGTCGGTCGACAGACATGGCAAAATCCGTCCGGGCTACGGTCGCAAGACTCCAGATACGGTTGGTCTGGAGCGCGACGCGGCCATCCCCGGAATGCACGTGGTCGAACTTCTCGGGTACGGCGAAGACCTGGTTTCGGGGACCGACAAGTGGCTGGAAGTCGTCTACGACAAGTGGGGAGTGATCCCCTTCAAGGATATCGTGGGTTTGAGTCCGATCGCCGAATCAATCAATGCGCGCGGCCTTGTGGTCAGACCCGAGTGGGTGCCTCTCCTTGCCGACGACGGCAAGCTCGACGGACTCATGCTCATGATCGAGGACGTGACCGAAAAACGTCGCGTCGAGTCGGAGATGAAAAAGCTCTCGCGTCTGCACGAAGAGAACATGGAACTGATGGGCCAGATCGTGAACCTCGAGCCCGACGAGATCCAGGATTTCGTCTACGACAGTTCCGGTTTGCTGAAGGAAGCCGAGAACATCGTGGAGACGGCCAACCGCGACCGCAAGTTCATCGACACGCTCTACCGCGCCGTGCACACGCTGAAAGGCAATTCGGGCCAGTTCCAGTTCAAGGGTCTCCAGCACATGGCCATGGAGATCGAGAACGACATCGCAAAACTTCGCGACCAGCAGGAATGGGAATCGGTCGACGAGGACGGTTCCGAATTCAAGAAGATCCGGGAAGGCATCGAAGAGGCTGGTGGGTATGTCCGCAGGCTCGAAGAGCTGCGTGGCAAGCTGGGTCAGCGCGACGAAAAGCTCGACGAGAAGGTGGTGCGAAGCACTCCTGCGGTCATGACGCAATTATCGGACATCGAAGGCGTTGCCGCTTCGGTGTGGGGAATCCATCAAGCGGGCAAGAGCCTTGGATGGAATCCGGCGACGTTGTCGATGCTCGCCTCGGCGGCCGCTTCGGCGGCCGCGTTGCGCGAAGTCGATCTGGCGAGACTTGGGCGCACACTGCAGTCGGTCGTGACAAAAACCGCCCAGCGGCTGGGGAAGAAGGCGAGCTTCGCTTTGGCCGGCGGCGGAACGATCGACGTCGAAGTCTTGCGCGTCCTGCATCGTTGCCTGGTGCACTTGGTGAACAACTCCTTGGATCATGGCTTGGAAACCCCTCAGGAACGGATCGCATCGGGCAAGTTGGAGACAGGACTTGTCACTTTGGAGTGCCGCCGCGATCGACAGGAACTGGAACTCGTGTTTTCCGACGACGGCAGGGGCATCGATCTTGAAGCGGTGAGGCGCAAGGCGATCGAAAAAGGATTGCTCGAAGAGGCCGCGGCCTCGAGCGCGTCCGAAGAGAAATTGCTCGATGTCATGTTTCTTCCGGGATTCAGCACCCGCGAAAAGGTTGGCGAATTCTCCGGTCGGGGCGTTGGGCTGGATATGGTCAAGGACGCGTTGGCGAGCCTTGGCGGAACCATCCATACCCGCACGGTGTCCGGAAAAGGTTCGGCATTCGTGATGCGTCTGCCACTTGCGGCGGCCATCCCATCCACTCGTTATCTCATGGAGGTCGACGCATGAAACTTCTGCGCGCCGTCCCTTGGTTCGCGGCCGCCATCCTGGCGGCACCGGCCATTGCGGACAAGATCTACGTGTTCTATCCGAGCATGGCCAAGCCCAACGTGGTGCAGGCTGCGCTCCAGGCGAAGTTGGCAGGTCATGAAGTGACCGTCTTTGGACGACTTGCCGATTTTTCCACCATGATCGGCCAGACGCCTCCGGAAGTGATCGTCGCGCCCAAGGCGCTTGCCGACCAGTTCGCGGGCTACAAGCCGTTCCTGAAAGGGGCAAGGAAAGGCGGGCCTTCGGAAGAAGGTGTCCTGATCTCGACCAAACCCGTGAACACCGGTGCGATGGCCACGGTGAATCTTGGTGTGGTGGGTGTCCTCGAGCGCAGTGCGATGAATGGATTCGTGCAGGGTGTCGTTGGAGCGCAACCGAAGCTCAAGATCGTGACCAAGGTCGAGGATCTGCTTCCGCTCCTGACTTTCGGTTCCGCCGACGCGGTTCTCGTGGGAGAAACGCAAGTCGAAGAGCTCAAGGGACGCTCGCAGGCCGCATTGCAAACCACGCCGGTCGAAGGCAGCAAGATTGGTCTCGTTGTGGCCGCGTCCAAAGGGGACGCGTCCAATGTGGAAGCCGCGCTCAAAGGTCTCGGGGCGGCCGAAAAGAAGATGCTGGGGGTGGACGCATGGATCAAGTGAAACGCACTCCGAAACGGGCTTTCCAGATTCTGGTCGGCCTCCTCGCCACTGTCGCCTTCGGACAGGAAACGGCAAAATCCATCCTCGTCCTCAGGCCAGCTGGAGCGTCTTTCGACGACGCGAAGAAAGGCATCAAGGAAACCTTGGGGTCGGGCTACGACCTCAAGGATTTCGTGATGACCAAGGAATCGACCGCCGACGAGGTGGTGAAATCCTGGAAGGCGGCGGCTCCCAAGGCCGTTGTGGCGATGGACAACAAGGGTGTGGCGCTGTTTCGCGAAGCGCGCACCAAGGTGGGGGATTCCACGACTCCGGTCGTCGCGTTGATGGGAGTCCGGATCGATGCCGCTTTGCGCGGTGCGTCGAGTTCGGCTGGCATCAACTACGAAATCCCGGCTGTGACAATTCTTGTCAATCTCAGGTCGATTCTTCCGACGCCTCTGAAGAAGGCGGGCGTGGTCTACCGCGCGTCCATGGACGACATGTTCCAGCGCAACGCCGAGTTCTGCAAGCAGGAGAACATCGAGTTGGTCGGCATCAAGGTCGACGACGCGGCGGATGCCAAGTCCGGCCTGGAGAAGGCGCTCAAGGACATCGCGGGGCGCTCCGACATCGACGCGCTGTGGGTCGTCAACGACAATTTCTTCCTCAACGCCAAGCTCATCAAGGAGGTCTGGCTCCCCGGACTTTCGGGATGGAAGCATCCCGTGATCGTGGGGGTCGAGACATTGGTGAAGCCAGAATACAAGTTCGGGACGTTCGCCGTGCTGCCCGACAATTACGCGCTGGGCGCGCAGGCCGCGGGTCTGTTGCAGGAGATCGAAGACGCGGGCTGGAAGGTCGAGGAAGTGAAGGTCGATCAGCCGCTTTCCGTCATCAAGACGCTGAATCTGCGCGGCTTGAAAAGCTGCTGCGGGATCCAGGAAGGAAAGTTGGGCGAGGTCGACAAGGTTCTGGAATAGTTCGCGACTCGCGTCGCGAACTGGCAAGTGATCGGATTTGGAGGTATCGATGTCCACGAAAACAACGATTCAGGCAAAGCTCGTCAAGACTTCGCTCGCGGTCCTGGTGCCAGCCTTCCTGCTGGTCACTCTGGCGGTGGTGGCGCTCAACGTCTTCCTCAGCGGGAAGTCGTCGAACGAGACCGTGGCGAGGATCGAATCCTCGCTGAAGGCCAAGGGGCGACTGCTCACAGGCAACAATGCGCAGGCGTTGGTGGGAATGGCCGAAGGCAACGCATTCGGTCAGATCAAGGACCTCGTGGCATCCACGGTGAAGGACGACCCCGACGTCGTGGCCGGCGCCTTCCTCATGGCCGACTCCTCGATGCCCTGGGCGGTTGCAGACGAGTCGGATTCTGTCAAGCGCGAGGGGCTCTTGGCCAAGGCCGAGGATCTCAACGACCCTTCGCTTGGATGGGCCCGTTCGCAGAAGAGCCTGGAGTTCCGCAAGACCGGGGCTGGTTCGAGTGAGGTCTTCGAATTCGCTGCTCCCGTGGGCAGCATCGATGCCCCGATGGGTTGGATCCTCTACAAGCTTTCGACGCGGTCGATGGAAGAAGCCATCGTGGAAGTCAAGCGGGCCAACCGCAATGCCATGATTCTGGTCGTGGTGCTGTTGGTGGCTTTGGGTACCGGTGCGATGTTCGCTTCGCTGCGGCGCTTCAAGCAGGCTGCCGACAACCTCTCGCGGCCGCTGCGCGAATTGGCCGCCGCGGCGGAAATCATCAAAGGTGGCGACTACAAGCAGCCCGTGAAGGTGGAATCCGACGATGAGATCGGCGAACTCGCCGCCACGTTCGAAACCATGCGACAGACCGTCCAGACCTACACGGAGCATCTGGAAGATCTCGTAGACGCCAAAATGCGTCAAGTGCGCGACATTCTCGACAACGTCGAGCAGGGTCTGTTCGTGGTTGGATTCGACGGTGCGGTCAGCCCCGAACACTCCAAGGCGGCTCCGGAAATTCTCGCATCCGCCGATTTGCAGACCATTCGCGACGCCTTCCATCTCAGTCCCGCCCAAGAGGAGGATTTCCTCGGATGGCTTGGGTTGGTGCGCGCCAAGCATTCCGTCATGCGGTGGGAAAAGCTTTCCAAGGTCGCGCCCGTTCAGGACTTGGAGATCCCCGGCCCCGATGGCGAGACCAGATACGTGCGTGTCCGCTACCAGCGCATGTACGACAAGAATCGTCAAATCGAGAAGATCATGGTGCTCGCACAGGACGAGACGGAAGCCCGTCGGATCGAACGCGTGGTCGCCGAAGAGAAGGAGCGCCACGAAAACGAAGTGAAGACCATCCTGGGCTTGGTCAACAACCTGCCGGAAGTGATCAAGGATTTCCAGAAGGATGCCCGCAAGCGCATCGACGATCTCGACGACTTGGTCAAGTCGATGTTCGAACGAGCCACCACGGCTCGCGAGCGTCACCCCGATGTTCCCGGGTACAAGCCGTCGGTCGAGGATATTGGTCGTCTCTTCCGCGACCTGCATACCATCAAGGGAAATGCCGGCACTTACGGATTCGAACACCTGGCCAGGATCGCCCACCAGAGCGAAGACATTCTCGAGGACTTGAAGGAACCCATCACGGTTCGGACCACGGTGACCTTGCAGGCTTTGGTCGGGAAAATCGAGGAAATGGAATCGGCTTTCCACGAAATCTTGCAGACCGAAAAGAGGCTTTCGGGTGGTGGCGCCGAGGGCGAGTTGTTGATCCAGATCTCAGAACACAAGCTCGAACATATCCATCGTCTGGCGGATGCGATCAACTCTGGCGACCGCCAGATGGTCGACTCGGAAGCGGTCCGGACCCTTGCGTCAGCTTGCGAGCATCTGCGCGATGTTCCTCTGGCCCGTTTGACGGACAAGTACCGAGGCCTGATCTCGCGACTTGGGGAGCGCCTGGGCAAGCAGATCCATTTCGAAACCAGTCCGTCGCATCTCGAACTCGATCCCCATTTCTTCAATGGTTTCGACGAGGCGTTGGTCCACTTGCTGCGAAACTCCGTCGACCACGGTATCGAGATGCCCAGCGATCGCGTCGCGAAAGGCAAGGTCGAACGCGGCACCATCCGACTTGAAGTGAACATCACCGAAGAATCCATCACCATCACGCTATCCGACGATGGTGGTGGAATCGACGTCGATGCGATCTGCAAAAAGGCGCTCGACAACGGAGTCGCCTCGGCATCGGAGCTTGCAACCATGACCAACGAGCAGAAATTGCAGCTCGTGTTCGAGTCGGGATTGTCCACGGCCCCGGCCGTCTCCGATGTCTCCGGTCGCGGTGTCGGCATGTCGGCCGTCAAGGATTGCATCGAAGGGATGGGAGGAAGCATCCAGTTGAAGTCGTCCCCGGGAGCCGGATCGCAGACGATTCTGCAGCTTCCTGCTCGCTTCGCGACCTAAAAACCTTCTTTCCCGAAACCCGGGGAGCGACGCGATGGTTCTCGTCCGAGACTGGAAATCCGACCCTCGATGGCTCCGCCTCCGCGCGGAAAGCCGTCGAGTGGGGTTGATGTGGCGCATTCTCATACCCGTATTGGCGGTGCTGGTCGCGTCCGATCTCGCCATCCTCGCAATCGCTGGCTGTTCTTGGAAGGGATTCGCTGCGACAGTCATTGTCATGCTTCTGGGCGCCCTGTCGTTGCTTGGTTTCGTGAAGAAAGCCGTGCGGCCCATAGAAAAACTGGGTGACAAATTGCGTCAACTTGCCAGCGAAGGGACCGGGATCGGAGGGCGCATCGAGGCGGAAGGCCACGACGACCTCGTGGCGATCGCGCGCGATTTCAACATCCTGATGGAGCGGCTTGGCGCGCTGGTCGATCCGCTGGCGAGCCGGACCGAGCCCTTGATCGCGGCCGCCTCCGACCTGTCGGATTTTTCCAAGCGCATGCCGGAACAGCTGGCCGTCATGGATGCGACCACCACGACGGTGTTGGAGGCGACGCGCAAGGCGTCCAACGACCTGGCGGGGATTTCAGGATCCCTGCAGGACGTCTCGGCGTGCATCGGCATGTTGTCGTCGTCGGCCGACGACATCGCGAAGTCGCTCGCGGGAGTTGCCGGAACTTGTCAAGAAGAGGTCGTCATGGCGGGGAGCGCCCGCGACGAGGTGGGCGCCGCGACCGAGGTCATGGAAGGTCTGCGCCGCGAAGCCGAAGCCATCGGGGGAATCCTGTCGGAGATCCAGGCGATCGCGTCGCGGACGCGCCTCTTGGCGCTCAACGCCACCATCGAAGCGGCACGGGCCGGGGAAGCGGGCAAAGGTTTTGCCGTGGTGGCGGGCGAAGTGAAGGAGTTGTCCAGCCAGACGGCGGCATCCACCGATAGAATCCGCGCCATGGTGGGCTCCATCCGTGGAGCCATCCAGTCGGCGGTCGAGGCCATGGATCGCATCAGCGCACGGGTCGGCGATGTCGACCGGATGTCCAGATCCATCGAAGATTCGGTGCGGCATCAAACGGGCACCATCGCCGAGATTTCCAGCAACGTGAAATTTGTGGACGAGCAGGCGGCCACCATTTCCGAAGTGGTCACGGAATCGGGATTGCAGTTGTCCGAGACGGCGACGATCATCTCCAATCTGAAAGCGCCATTGCAAGCGATCGAGGCCGATGCCAGGCTGGTCGGGGTGCAATCGGACAGTCTTTCGAAGCTGGGTGTGGAGCTTGCCACGATGGTGGACGCCTTCCAACGGAAGTGAAATCGGCACGAAATCTTCGTCCCAGGTTGGTCGGATCGCGAACCTAGGCCGCCCTGGGGTCTGTTGGCGCCAGTGTCTCCATTTTGACGGATTTTGGCATCCACGGATCGCGCGAATCCGAGCGTCTCGAGTTATCTTGCGAGCGTGCTCGAGATCAACCGCAACCCTGCAGATTCCAATGGCCAGGACAAATCGTTCGATTGGTGCCACTCTGTGCAAGCGGAGCCTGCCGGTCTGAAGGACCGGTTTCTCTTCGTTGTCGGCGCGGTGTTCCTGACCGTGCTTTTGGGGTGGCAGATCGCCGCGCTTGGCCATCAACTTTTGGTCGGTGGATTTTCCAGGGAGCGGATCATCTACTCCATCCTGAACATCCTGGTTGGAACTCTTGTCACCATCGGGATGTTCCTGCTGCATCGATCGACCAGCGAGAATCGCCTCCTGCGGCGCAATTTGCAACTGGCCGAAGGCCTCCAGGAAATGCAGGCGGAGTTGCGAAAGCGCAACCGGGAGTTGGAGCTCCAATCCCGGACCGATTTCCTGACCGGGATTGGCAATCGATTGCTTTTGGCCGAGACTCTTGAAATCGAAACCCAGCGATGCGATCGATATGGCGAGACGCTGTCCGTGGCAGTGATCGAAATCGGGGGCCTTCGCAGCCTGCGCGCCCAATTGGGGCGACAGGTGGTGGACGAGACCATTCGGTCACGAGTCACCTTGCTCCAGCAGGGGATCGACGCATCGGATTGGCTGTTCCGGCTGAGCGATGGGGAATTTCTCGTGATGTGGCTGAATACGCATTCCCAATCGGCGTCCGCCAAAGCCGAGCGTTTGTACAACGCGCTTCTGGATAAGAACAAACAGGAAGGGCTCGATGTCCCGGTGTCCGCAGGCGTGACGACCTATGTCCGGAAAGAGGGATGCGACCGTTTGCTGGCGCGCGCGGATCTCGCCAAAAAGGCATTGTTCAAGGGCGGGTTCCGACTCCTCACGGCAGGGGAAGCCGAGCTCTCGCCGTCCGCATGATGCTTCGATCGCGGGGCTTGACCGCGACAACGGAAGTCGGCTTCGCGAGGATCCCTTCGGGATCAGTTGTAGAGAAGTCCCATCAGTCGATCGGGCGGACCTTCGATGGGATCACCATCGCGATCGAACCAGATTTCCTTAGGTAGAAGATCGGGATCTTCCGCCGGTGCGATTCCCAACAATTCTTCTTCGGTGAATGCGTTGGTGTGGAAATCCTTGGGCAGGTTGTCCTTGTGCTCCTGACGCATCAGATGGAACCAGAACAGTCCACCCTTCTCTTTGAGGGCATGGAACTTGGGAAACGCCTGTTCCACTTCCTTGGCGGCTTCCGGAGTCTGGAGCTGGACAAGCGCCTGCTTCATGGTCGCTTCCAGCGCCGAGCGCTCCTGGAAGGGGTCCAAGGGCATGCGGATCAGCACGATCCCGTCGACGAAATAGTCTTCGGCGTCGTAGGTAGCTTCCGCATTGCGGTAGTGCTCCACGCAGAGCAAATACACCTTCAGATCGGCAGGAGTGGGCATATCTGCCAATTTAGGTAACCCGGGGGCCGCAGGCGCAGGGAAAGGCTCTCCAGCGGTGATGTATAATCATTGGATGCACCGTTGTCGCGTACGTGGTCGAGTCGCGTTTTTTGTCTCCCTGCTTGCCAGCTCCGCCTTCGCCATCAGCGATGGTCCCGATATCCTGTTCCTGAACTCGTACCATCCAGGCCTCTACTGGTCGGAGCAGGTGCAGGAGGGGGTCCGTCAAAATCTGGGGCCGCACGAGCAGTTCGCCGTCGAACACTTGGACTCGAAACATTTCGAAGGGGGCGGTGGCGACAGCTTGTTCGCCGCGGAGTTCCGGTTCAAGTATGCTGTCCATTCGCCAAAACTGATCGTATCGTCGGACGACTACGCTCTGCGCTTCCTTTTGCATTGGCGCGACAGTTTGTTCCCTGCCGTGCCGGTGGTGTTTTGCGGAGTGAACAACTACGAACCGAGTCTGTTGGCCGACCGCAAGGGGTACACCGGTCTTTCGCAGCTCAACCAGATGGCGCAAACCATCGAGCTTTGGACCAAAATCCGTCCCCGAATCACGGATGTCTGGCTGATCACGGAATCCTCGGCGACCGGCTCGGGAAACCGCACCCGGTTTGATTCGTTGGCAAAAACCTACCAGGGACGATTGCGGTTCCATTTCTTCGACAGCGGAAACGGAATCGCCTGGTCCGAACTCCTGGACAAGGTATCGCGGCTCGGATCGCAAGACTTGGTCTACTGGTCGGAATTGTTTCGAGACAAGAACGGCTTGTACATCGATCCGGATCATGATCTTCCACAACTTGCGGAAAGGTCGGCCGTCCCCATCGCCAGCCATTCCGAACAGTACGTGGTGACCGGGGCCGCGGGAGGCGTCTGCAATCGTGGATTGCTTCACGGGCGGCAGGCCGGGCGCTTGATGCGTCGTGTGCTTGCCGGCGCGTCGCCCGACACCATCGCGATTTCCGGCGACAGCTCGATCGGAGTGGTGTTCCGATGGGATCAGATCCAGCGATTCGGAATCGATCCATCGTTGTTGCCCAAAGGCACGATCTTTCTGGATCGTCCGGTTCCGGTGTGGAGCGCGTACCCTGTTCAAACCGCCTTCGCGGCGCTGGGAATCGCGGCCTTGACGGCGATGGCGATCGGGTTGACGGTTGCGCTGCGGCGAGTGCGCCGGTCCAGGCGGCGCATCGAGGAGTCGGAAGCCGCGCTGCGGGATTCGGAACAGGAGCTGCGCAGGGTGTTCGATGCCATCACCGACGCGGTGATCGTCCACGACCGCGCTGGCCGGATCAAATCGATCAATTCCGGTGGTCGCCACATGTACGGGATCGAACGGGAGCTAGGACAGAATTTGACGATCGCCGACCTTTCGGGGGAGCAGGTCGCCGACGCTCCCGATCCCTCGGTCCTGTGGGACGATGCGATCAGAGGCAACGACCAGGTGTTCGAGTGGCGGGCGAAAAAACCGAACACCGCCGAAACCTTCGACGTGGAAGTCGCGCTGACCTCGATGTCGTTTTCAGGGGAGGCCCATTTGGTCGCGGTGGTCCGCGATGTGGGAGAAAGACTCGAAGCGCGCAGGCTTTTGTTGGACGCGAAGGGCGAACTCGAACGGAAGGTGGAGGAGCGCACCTTCGAATTGCGGCAGTCCAACCGCGAACTCGAGGCCTTCTCGTACTCCGTTTCCCACGACCTCCGCGCGCCACTGCGCGCCATCGATGGCTTCGCGCTCGCGCTCGAGGAAGATGTCGGAAGCGCCTTGCCGGCGCAGCAGAAGACCTATTTGCATCGCATCCGGGCGGCGAGCACGCGCATGGGTGAGATCATCGACGATCTTCTGAAGCTGTCGAGCATCTCGCGTACTTCGATCGCGCGCAATCCGGTGGACATGGGCGCTGTGCTGGAGGGCGTGATCGCCGAAGTGGTCCCGCCGCAGCGCCGTTCCCAAGTGGTCGTTGGCAAGCTTCCGACCGTGCGGGCGGACATCGAACTGCTCAAGCCGCTATGGACAAATCTTGTCGCGAATGCCGTGAAGTATTCCGGAAAAGCGGAGACCCCCGCCATCGAGATCGGATGCGACGAGACTGTGGAAGGCTCGGTCTGGTTCGTGCGGGACAACGGAGTTGGATTCGATCCGAGCCTGTCGGAAAAGCTGTTCAAGCCGTTCTCGAGATTGCACACCCAGGAAGATTTTCCGGGAACAGGAATCGGCCTGGCGATCGTCCAGCGGATCGTCGCCAAGCACGGCGGTCGGATCTGGGCGGAAAGCGCGCCGGGACACGGCGCAACCTTCAAATTCACATTGGGCTGAGGACTGCTTCGGATCAAGCCTGGAAGGGTTTTTTCCAGGCGGCCAAGGCTTCGTCGATGGAGGCCGACAAAATCTGGTTTGCGCCGTGGACGATCTCGATGCGGCCGTCGGCGGTCACTTCGCCAATTCGTTCGAAGGGGTTGGGGCGCATCAATTTTTCGAACGAGGAGGTTTGGCCCTTTTTGACGGTGACCAGAAGGCGACCCAGCGACTCGCTCCACAGGATGCGCGGCGAATCCGTCACGCCGTCGACCGGCACCTTGGATAGGTCGGCCTTGATGCCCAACCGTCCGGCCATGGCGGTTTCGGCCAGGGCCACGCCCAGACCGCCGTCTGACAGGTCGTGACAAGATCTGACCAGGCCCATGAGCATGGCCGAGTGCAAGGCGCGGTACAGGGCCAGGGTGCCGTGGGCGTTGTGCAGACGCGGAACGTTGTTGCCCACGAACCCACGGGCGGTGAACCATTCGGAGGCGCCGCATTCGTCGCGGGTCAGGCCCAGCACGTAGACAAGATCGGTGGCTTCCTTGGCGTCCATGGTCACGGACTTGCGCACATCGGGAAGGGTGGCCAACGCCGTGAAGAGCAAGGTGGGCGGAACCGAAATCCGTTGGGCTCCGGCGCCGTAGTCGTTCTTCATGGAATCCTTGCCCGAGACGAGCGGGATTCCGTATTCCACGCACACGCGGCGCAAGGCTTCGTTGGAACGCACAAGCTGGGCCGCCTTGTAGGCGCCGTCGGGGTTCGAAGGGCTTTCCACCGGGTCGGGCCAGCAGAAATTGTCAAGCCCCACCGCGGTGGAGGGATCCGCACCCACGGCCACCAGATTGCGCAGCGCCTCGTCGATGGAAGCCTCGGTCATGGCTTCGGCGTCGATGTCGGAATAGCGCGGCGCGATGCCGTGCGCCACGGCCAAACCCTTGACGGAATTTGGCACGGGCTGGAGGACTGCGGCGTCCGAAGGGCCGTCGTTCTTTTCGCCGGTGAAGGGCTTGACCACCGAACGGCCCTGCACTTCGTGGTCGTACTGGCGCACCCAGGGTTCCTTGGAACACACGTTCCAGGAAGACAGGATGTCGAGCAGGTCCTTCTTGGCGTCGTTCCCCAGATCGGCCGGTGTCGGCTCCGGGAACACGGGCACGATCCACTTGGCGGGAATGACAAGTTCCGGCAAGCCTTCGTGGAGGAAGTGCATGTCGAGGCTTCCCACCACTTGGCCGCGGTACGACAACACCAGGTTGCCGCTGTCGTCGAAAGAGCCCAGGTCGGAGCTTTCCACGCCGCGACGGCGTGACAGTTCCATGAAATGTTCCAGCTTGTCGGCGGGCACGGCCACGCTCATGCGCTCCTGCGCTTCCGACACGAAGATCTCCCACGGATCCAATCCGGGGTACTTGAGCGGAGCCTTGTCGAGCTCGATGTGGCCGCCGCCGCAATCCTTGGCCATTTCGCCAATGGACGAGCTGAGACCACCGGCGCCATTGTCCGTCACCGAGCTGTAGAGGCCCAGATCGCGGGCTTCCAGCAGGAAGTCGATCATCTTCTTTTGGGTGATGGGGTCGCCGATCTGCACGGCAGATACGGGCGAAGCCTCGGTGAGGGCTTCGGAGCTGAAGGTCGCGCCGTGGATGCCGTCCTTGCCAATGCGTCCACCCACCATGACGATGCGATCGCCTGGCTTGACCAGCTTCTCGGCCGAATTTTCCAATACGCCATCGACATTGGGAAGCTGCGCGGGCATGATCCCGCCGGTTCCGCAGAACACCAAGGGTTTGCCCAGGAATCGCTCGTGGAACACGATGGATCCGTTGACGGTGGGGATGCCCGATTCGTTGCCGCCGTCCTTGACGCCGCGGTGCACGCCGCGCAACAGGCGCTTGGGGTGCATCAGGCGCGGAGGCAGCGGCTTGTCGTAGTCGGGCGGTGCGAAACAGAAAATGTCGGTGTTGAAGATGGGCCTGCAGCCTTTGCCGGTTCCCAGAATGTCGCGGTTGACGCCGACAATTCCTGTCATGGCGCCGCCGTACGGATCCAGCGCCGACGGGCTGTTGTGCGTCTCGGCCTTGATCGACACGAAATTGTCGTCGTCGAAGCGGAAGATGCCCGCGTTGTCGGTGAACACCGAGATCAGGTCGGGGCGCGAGGGCATGAGCTCCATGGTGGTGGCGCGCACGCAGGTCTTGAACAGCGACTTGATCTCGCGGGTGGTGCCGTTTTCGTCGTACACGATGCGGGCATTGAAGATCTTGTGCTTGCAGTGCTCGGACCAGGTCTGGGCGATCACTTCCAGCTCCACGTCGGTGGGGTCGGAAGGCAAGCCGATGGACCTGCGGAACATGTGGACGTGGTCCTGCGCGAAATATTCCTTGATGGCGCGCATTTCTTCCAACGTGAGCGCCAAGGTGCGTTCGCGGGACATCTGCACCAGTTCTTCATCTGAATCCGGCAGGGGGACCGATTCGACCCGGGGTTGGTGGCTGCTCTTCACGGCGCGTGAGCGGGCTTCCAGGCGTTTGCCGGCATCCCAATCGGTGCGCGAAATGGCGATGCAATCCTCGATGAGGGCATTGTGCAGGCAGGCGGCGGCAGCCTCGGCCTTGGATGCGTCCAGGCCTTGGATGGCGATCTGGAGCGATCCATAGACCTTCTGGTCGGCCGGTTTGCGCCAAAGCAGTTCGCACAGGCCTTCGGCGGCGGTGTGGCCCACGTTGTCGGTCACGCCCGGACGGAATCCGACCTCGAACACGACATCGAACCCCGGCAGGACCTGGGGCACGAGCGAATCGTCCACCTTCACCAGCTCGGAGATGGGGTCGGCGAAGAGCTTGCCCGCAGCGCGAGTCAGTTCGTCGGGCGAAAACTCGCCTTCCAAGGTGAACACCCGGATGGTGCGAACGGATTGCACGGGAATTCCCGCGTCCTCCGAAAGCTGGGTGGCGATGCGACCCGCGAGAGAATCGCGGAGCTCGGGACGGACGGCGACTTCGATTCGATGGAGCTGGCTCATAAGATGTGCCAAAAGGTAACCGCCCGAACGCCGCGAAGGCGGGTCCCAGGAGCGGAGCCGCGCTTTGGCTTAGTATTCTCCTGTACCATGGACCGTGTCTACCTGGATTGGAACGCCACCGCGCCGGTTTGGCCCGAGGCTGTGGAGGCCGTGGCGCAGGCTATGCAAATGTGCTGGGGCAATGCCTCGTCGCTGCATGAAGAAGGGCGCAAGGCGGCCCAAATTGCCAATGCGGCCAGGGAAGCGCTTGCGGGGTGGACCCGCAGCCGGGCCTTGGAGTGGATCCTGACCAGCGGCGGCACAGAGAGCATCCATACGGCGATCCACGGTGCGGTGCGGGCGCGCAAAGAAAAGCGACGGATCGTGACCAGCCAGGGCGATCATTCGTGCACCTTGGGAGTGGTCGGCGAACTGGAAAAGCAGGGGGTCGAGGTGGTCCGGGTGGGCTTGCGCCCCAATGGAGCATGGGATCCGGACGAAGTTCTTGCCGCGGCCGATCCGGCCTGCACCGCTTTGGTGAGCCTGATCTGGGCCAACAACGAAACCGGCGTGATCTCCCCTGTGCAGGATTTGTCCCGCGAACTCAAGGCGCGGCGAATTCCTTTGCATCTGGATGCGGTGCAGTGTTTTGGAAGGATCGCCGTCGACCTGTCGACGGTTCCTGTCGCGATGGTGTCGCTTTCGGCCCACAAGTTCGGCGGGCCCAAAGGGATGGGGGCGTTGTTCGTGCGCCAAGGTACGGCTTGGACCCGGTGGATGCAGGGGGGCAACCAGGAGCGGGCGCGCCGAGGAGGGACGGTGAACGTGCCCGGAGCGGCGGGGATGGCGGCGGCGATCGAACAGACGAAATCCGCTGATATTGACAAAATCCGGCGGATCCGGAACCGGATGGAAGTTGCGATCCTGGAGAGGATTCCCGACGCCCGGATCGTGGGCGGCGAAGCGGATCGTCTCCCGAACACCAGTTGCGTTTGCATTCCCGGATGCGACAGTTCCACCTTGCTGGATCGTCTGGATGTGCGCGGCTACGCCGTCGCGTCAGGGTCGGCCTGCACCACCGGTGTCGCCGATCCGTCGCATGTGCTGCTGGCCATGGGGATGGCGCCGGAGGATGCGCATGCGACCATCAGGATCTCCATCGGATGCATGACGGATTCTGACGTGATGTCGGAATTTGTCGAGTCTGTCGGGATGGAGGTCTCTGCCGTCCGTGGTCGCGCGGTCGCGGATCTGTAAATTGAAGCGCAAATGCCTTTCACGTTGTCGCACACCGCGGCTTGCCTGCCGTTTCTGAACAGATCCAAGGCCGTTGGCTGGAAGCCCGCGTTGGTTTTCGGAACGATGGCGCCGGATTTGTTGTTCCCGATTCCCTATTTCGGCGAGCGCGAGCATACCCATTCCATCAAAGGTTTGTTCGCGTTGGACGTGCCGTTCGCATTCCTTTTCTCGGTGGTCTGGGTATTCCTTCTTTCGGGTCGACTCTCCAGATTGCCCGGGCTGGCGTTGGTGGGAAAGTCGGATTCCGCCTCGTTTTCGGTACTGATGTCGCTCGCCGGAGCACTGCTTGGCGCGACCACCCATTTGTGCTGGGATCTGTTCACCCACATGGGATCCCCGGTGCTGAAACATCCCATTTTCAGCACTCCGCTTTTCGGGACTTCCAGCGGTTTCGTGACGCTGCAGTCCATCTCGTGGTACTCCAGCAGCATTTTCGGTTGTGCGATTTTGCTTTGGTGGGTGCGCAAGAAGCTGCACCACAGGAGCACCGGCTTGCGCAAGGAATTCTTGTCCTTGTCGTGGTTGCGCATCTACGCCGCGTTTTTGCTTCCCTACCTGATGATCCTGTCGGTGATCGCCCTGCACCGCCCCGTGCGTGTCGGACACTTGCTCTATATCCTCTCGAGTCTTGTCGACATGGTTCGAGTCGGCATGCTGGTTTCCTTGGCGTGCGCGGTCGCTGTTGCCTGGTGGGAAACCCGCGAGCGACGCGCCCCGGAAAATGCGTGATACCAATCGATTGCTGAGGGCTCTCTTGGTGTGGTAGCCTTACGGGGGAACGGAGTTCCACCCATGAAAGCCAAATCCCTCGCCGATCTGATCTTCCGTCACTACCTGCGCAGCGCGTTGGTTCCTGTTCTCACGGTGGAGCTGCTCCTTGTTTCGGCGTATTTCCTGGTGAACGCCTGGAACAACCGCGAGACCGAGCTCGCGTTGCGTCGTGAAGTGCAGCAGATCCTTCCCCATCTGGCAAGCCGCGAGGCCGCGCAGCTGCAAGACGGATTTGCGCGGATCGCCCGCGAAACGAACCTGTTCGCCAAGGAGCACGAAGCCTTGGTCGCTGATCCGGCCCGGTTCACGGTCCGAGGCGAGATCCCCATCCTGGCCAAGTCGCCCAATGGCACATTGCACCAGCCGAACCGGCAGACCGGCTCCAGTCTGTTCTACGCCAAGAATGCTGTGGTGGGGCCGGCGCAACGCGAAATCGCCATCAAGACGGCTGCACTGGATCCGCTCTACAAGCACATGGTGGACGACGTGCCCAACGTCGTGGCCACCTACTACAACACATCCGACAACATGAATCGGCTCTACCCGTACATCAAGAACGTGTGGGAGCAGTACCCTGCCGACCTGACCATGTCCGACTACAACTTCTTCTATCTGGCCGATGCGAAACACAATCCGTCGCGCAAACCGGTGTGGACCGGAGCATACCTGGATCCGGCCGGTCAGGGCTGGATGGTCTCGTGCGTTGCGCCGGTGTTTTTGCGCGATTCGCTGCACGGCGTGGTGGGGTTGGATGTCACGATCGACCGGATCGTGAAGAATCTGCTTGGACAGGATTTGCCTTGGTCGGCATCGGCCTTTCTGGTCGACGATTCGGGGATGATCCTCGCGATGCCGGCACCGGTGGAGGAACTGTTCGGGCTGAAGGAATTGAAGCAACATGTCTACGAGTCGGCGGTGAAAACCGAACAGCACAAACCAAGCGAGTTCAACCTGCTTGCCAACCCCGATCGCGCCTTGGCGGCCAGATTCCGATCCATCCTCGATTCGGGGACAGGCCTTGTGTCCATCGAGATATCCGGACGCGAATCGTTCCTGGTCCAGGAACGCATCCCCGAGACCGGTTGGCGCTTGTTCGTGGTCGCGCAATCGACCGAAGTCTTCCGAACCGTCGAGCAGGTCGCATCGGGTGCGAGGCTTGTCGGCGGGGCCGTCGTGGCAGGCATGCTGTTGTTCTACTTGCTGTTTTTCGCCTACCTGCGCCGCAACGCCCGGGTCATGTCGTCCGAAATCTCGCTGCCCATCACCAATCTGTCGCAGGCGACTTCGGAACTGGGGAAGACTGTATTCGACGACGGTGCCGATCTTGCGATGAGCGGCATTCCGGAGATCGATCGGCTCACGACGAACTTCAACACGATGTCCAAGGAATTGCGCGAACGTTCCGACGCGCTGGTACGATCCGCCGTCCGCGAACAGTTGAAGGAGAAGGAGGCCGAGCTGTCCTTCGCGCGAGGTCAGTTCGAGTCGGCAAGCGGCTACCTGCACAACGTGGGGAACCTGACGGTGCGATTGAGTTCGTCTGCGATGGATCTCCAGGAGATCGTGGCGACCACCGACCAGTATCCGGAGGTCTTCCGTAGGATCCGGTCACCCGATGGCGGGGCGATCCTCGACAAGTTCGAGGATGTCCTGCTGGGGAAGGTGGTCCCCAAACTCAAGGAATGCACGCGCGAGATCGCCGAGATCCGCACCAGCATCCACAACGCGATCGAGCACCAGCAGCGCGAGTTCGTCGACGGCATGGAGGCACCAGACGCGACGGAATTCGACTTGTCGGAAATCGTCATGTCGGTCTGCGCCGATTTCTCGAAATGGGCCGATGGCAGCCGGATCGAACTCGCGACGCGGATCGAATCGGGAGTGCGGATCCGCGGACATCGCCACCAGATGAAGGCGGGGATCCTCAACGGCGTGAAGAACGCCTTCGAGGCGGTGGGGGCTGGCCCGGGGAAGATCGAGGTGTCGATGTTGCGCGATGCCGGGACACTTCGCACGCGATTGACAATTTCCGACACCGGCCATGGAGTGGCGCACGAGGATCGACCCAGGCTCCTGTCGGCGGGGTTCACCACGAAGCCCTGGGGGCATGGATTGGGCCTCCACTCGCTGGCGGTGTTCCTCGCTTCGCGCAACGGGAGCGTGAAACTCGAGAGCGAAGGTCGGGGCAAGGGTGCGGTCCTGGTGATCGAGGTCGCCGATGCTTGAACGGACCATCCTCGTCGTCGACGACGATCCCGCGGTGCTGGAATTCTACCAGAAGATCTTCCGCTCCGAACAGGCAAGCGATTTCGACATCCTGGGGACGGAATCCGTCAACAAGGGCCGTTCGCTCCAGTGCCGGACCTTCCTGGCCCCCGGCGAACTTCTGAAGTGGTACTCGCGCACGGTCGCCGGCGGCGAGGTCTCACCGCTGTGCATCGTGGACATGCGCATGCCGGGGATCGACGGCCTGGATACCGCGCTGGGCCTGCGAGAGATCGATCCCGACATCGAAATCATCCTGTGTTCGGCATATTCCGACAAG
>JBDKGS010000040.1:0-20932 GCA_039798065.1 Fibrobacterota bacterium
CGTTCCGCCCGGTTGGTGGGATGTGCGATTGGACAATCCCGTCGACCGATTCCAATTGCGGGTCCGGTTTCCCGGAGCCCGCGATCAGGCTGGGGTCACCAGCGGGAAATGACGCTGCTCAGCCCCAGGGTGAACGGGATCGCCAGTGCGGCCAGCTTGCCCCAAGGGAGATCGAGGAAGCGTCGGCTCGACGGGGCCTTGGCGTTGGCATCGGTCCCGATGAGCTTGCGTGCCGCCCACGGCGAAATCTCGCGAAGACGCTGCACGTCGTTGCGGGGTTCGTGGGTGCTCATCCGCGCGGTTTCCGCGCCGGTGCGCAAGTCGATCAGTTTGGCTTCCACATGCCAGCCCGAGCCGTTGCGGACCACCGAGGAGGTGACCATGAACGATGCGCCCGTGTTGCACCGCAAGGCGGCGTGGCAGGCCGAGTCGCATCCGTTCTGGCGGAACCTCTTGTAGACGGAATCCGTCGTGGCCCAAGGGAGGATCTGGTAGTGGCCTTCGCGGGCGAGCACGATGGACAACGAATCCAGGAACAGGTTCTGGAGGGTGTCGACCACGTCGCCCCATTGGGGCTCGATCAGGGCCAGACCGGCTTCCAGGGTGTCCTGCGACACGCACGAATCGCAACGCTTGGCACCCGGAACCAGCGAGGCGATGACGCGATCGGGAAGCTGGGCGGTGGCCACCATGGCGCTGCCGGTGTCGGAGTGCGAAATCGAATCGACGACAAGATCCGTCGTGGTTTCCACAAGCTTGGCGGTCATTCTCCAGCAGGAGTCGTAGCCGCGCGAAAGCGTGGTCCAGATCGCGTTGCGCGCCCCGCGCGAGGCCGCGATGGAATCGATGCAGTGCATGGTGGAGCACGGAAGCGGTTCGGGGAAGGCCGCGACCTTTCCTAGACGCCTGGAAACCATGTTTCCGACCAGGTTATCGTTGAGGAGCTTGGCGAGAGCGGTTTCACCCGTCATGTCGGTGGTGGGAGGAAAGGCCCAGATCTGGTTGGCCACGATGGTGGAATCTTCGGAGCAGGGGCTTTCGCAACCCGCAAGGCGCGGATGGGCGGTCTCCAAAAGCTTGCGCGCGAACCAGGCGAATACCCTGGGGCGCCAGCCGCCGCGCGAAAGCACGACGCTGTCGATGAGCGAATCCTTCTGGGGGTTCCGGATGCTGACAGAAAGTGTCCACATCGAGTCGGAGCCTACCAGCCTTCCCGAGACCAGGCGGGTGATTCCCTGGCTGGTGGTGGCGTAGACCAGGACGTCGCCGGCCGCGTCCCGGGTGCCCAGCGCCAGGTACTGGTGGCGAGGCGATGCCGCGAAGGCCGACGAAAGGGATGCGGATAGCTCGGTCGCGGGCGCCTGAGCGGTGGAATCGGACGCGATGCGACCGATGGACCATACCTGCTTGAGCGCTTGTGGAGTGGGGCGCGAGCAGAACGATCGGCAGCTGGCGGGAGGCGGAAGGACCGTGGCCGCGAACTTGGCGTAGATCTCTTCCAGGCGTTTGCCCGTCATCAGGATCGAATCGACCAAGCCACCCGTCGCGGAAGCGGACACGACCAGTTTCACGCGCCACGTCGAGTCGGGAAGACGGAAAATGTCGGACTGCAGGGTGCGCGCGGCGCCGCGGGCGGCGGCGAGAGAATCGAGGCAGCGGCGTTTGGGGCAATAGACGGAATCCGACAAGAGCAGCGTGCGAGCCCTGCCGGTGGAGGCCAGCTCTCGCGACAAAGCGATGCGAAGGGTCCGGGTCAGGGCCGTGTCGGTGGTGTGGTTGACGGGGATTTCCAAGGCCCAGAGCATTGCCGCTTGCGAGACGGAATCTGTCCGGCATTTGGCTTGCGCGGGCGTTGGGTGCAGCAGCTGCGCGGTTTGCAGGGCGAGTTCGTCGAATTTTCGATTGGCGTTGGCCGCGACCGTCGCCGATGCCGAATCGAGCTTGCGTCCGGAGGGAAGTTCGAACAACCACGCCGACAATTTCCATCCCGAGTCGGCGGTGCGCTGGAGGCTCGTGTGCAGGAAACGTCCCGCGCCGGACGCGGTCGCCGCTTTCCACGACCCTTCGAAGCCGGAGCTGGTGTCGCGCTGGTTGTGGTCGGCAAGCGAAATTCCACCTGTCCGCAAGATCTGGATGCGCAGTTTTTCCAGGATCAGTTTGGCGGATTCCGGCGCGTTCGTGAAATCACGGATTCGACCTGGGTACCAGGTTCGTGTTGCCCGCTCGAGCGAATCGATTCTGCCCAAGGAATCGGCCCGACGCATCGAATCGACATGGATTCGAGATTCGACCACCTTCAAGGAGTCGGCGACTCGAATGGAATCCAGGCGGTGGAGCGAATCCACCGCTTTCAGGGAATCCAAGCGCGAAGTGAGCCCGGCCAAGCGGATCGAATCCTGCTTTTGGGCCGCATTGAGCGCCTTTTTGGGGGCGCTTTTCGTCTTGGCAGCTCCTTTGGCAGCCTTTGCGGCCTTGGGTTTGGCCGCTGTCGAGGACGCAGCTGCCACAGGCCAAACCAGACTGGCGACCAAAAGAAGAGCGAAAGGAATCCTAGGGAACTTCATGTGTGTGTTCTCCATGAGTGCGATCGCCACAGGATACCTCTTACAACGGACGTCTGTCGAGAGGGAAAGCGAACGGCTACCATTGGCAGTCTACACATGAAACTTTGGGCACTTTCCGATCCGCATCTGACTCTCGCCACTCCTTCGAAGGCCATGCACGTCTTTGGGGAAGGCTGGCGCGACCACGAAACCCGCATCGCGGCGGCGTGGAATCGCATGGTAGGGCCCGACGATATTGTGTTGGTCCCCGGTGACATTTCTTGGGCGTCCCGCCTGGAAGACGCTCTCACCGACCTGGAATTTTTGCACAGGCTTCCTGGCACCAAGGTTCTGTTGGAAGGTAACCACGAGCGGTGGTGGCAATCGGTGATCGAGGTCCGCGACGAGCTGCCGCCCAGCATCAAGGCGGTCTCCGCCGATCATGTGGAAGTGGGGGACTGGTTGGTGTTCGGAACCCGGCTTTGGGAATGCGAAGAAATCCATGTGGATGATCTGATCGCGTGGAACCGCATGTCCGACAAACGCCCCGACACGCGCACCGACGCCGATCGCGAACGCAACGAGAAGGTGTACGCCCGCGAGCTAGGGCGGCTGGAACGCTGCGTGAAGGCGTTGCCGAATCGGCCCTGGCTTCGGCGTGTCTGCATGACGCATTATCCGCCTATTGGACAAGATCTGTCGGAAAACAGGGCGACGAAGATCATCGAGTCCAGCGGCGCGTCGGTTTGTGTCTTTGGCCATTTGCACAGCATCAAGCCCGTCCACAAGCCCCCGACGGGCGACCTCATGGGCACCGCGCGTGGTGTGCGCTATGTGCTGGCCAGTTGCGACTACCGGGCCATGGAGCCGGTTCTGCTCGACGAAACCTGAATCGCTTGGGGGGCGAACCTCCGCCCCGGCATGGTTTTCCTAGCCGGGTGGGGGGGGCAGATACGTTTTTGAGGAATGAGTGCCATGCACGCCGTGGAGGATGTGTTCGCAGAGATGGTTGGCTAGTTTTCCTGGTTCGTTGATCCGGAAACGTCGATGTCGTGGAGCGACTTCGACCGCAGTCCAACCGAAGGAACAAGAAATGTCGAAGACCCACAAGATCGCCGTATTGGCCGGCGACGGAATCGGACCCGAAGTCATGGCCCAGGCTGTGCGCGTCATGGAGGCCGTGGCCGCCAAGGACGGATTCGCGTTCGATTGGGCGCCCGCCAAGGTCGGTGGCGCCGCCTACGACGAATTCCAGCACCCGCTCCCGCAGAGCACCATCGACACCTGCAAGGCTTCCGAAGCCATCTTCTTCGGTTCTGTGGGCGGACCCAAGTGGGAAACCCTTCCCCCTGACCTCCAACCCGAACGCGGCGCCTTGCTGCCGTTGCGCAAGATCTTCGGACTGTACGCCAATTTGCGTCCGGCCACCGTCTACAAGGCGTTGTCCGCCGCTTGCCCGTTGCGGGCGGATATTGTCGGCGACGGCTTCGACGTGCTGGTGGTGCGCGAGCTCACCGGCGACGTGTATTTCGGGCAACCCAAGGGCCGCGAAGGCGACCGCGCGTTCGACACCATGGTCTACTCCGTATCGGAAATCGAGCGCATCGCACGGGTGGCGTTCAAGGCCGCCCGCAAGCGCAAGAACCACGTGACCAGCATCGACAAGGCCAACGTGCTGGCCGCGAGCGTGCTTTGGCGCGAAGTGGTCACCCGCGTCCACAAGGAGGAATTCTCCGATGTGCAGTTGGTGCACATGTACGTGGACAACGGCGCCATGCAGCTGGTGCGCAGTCCCAAACAGTTCGACGTCATGCTCTGCCCCAACCTCTTCGGCGACATCCTCTCCGACGAAGCCGGTGCCATCACCGGCAGCTTGGGCATGTTGCCTTCGGCGTCGCTGGCCGAGGGAACCTTCGGTCTGTTCGAACCCTCGGGCGGCTCGGCCCCCGACATCGCGGGCAAAGGGATCGCCAATCCGCTTGCGCAGATTTTGTCAGGTGCGATGCTCCTGCGCTACGCCCTGGGGCGCGAAGAGAGCGCCCAGCGCATCGAAGCGGCGGTGGCCAAGGTGTTGGACGACGGCATCGCGACGCGCGACATCGCCTGGAGCGGCGCCAAGGTGGTGAACACCGCCGAAATGGGCGACGCGGTCATCGCGAGGCTGTAAGCGCGCGGTCCCTTGGCGGGCATCCGCCGAGGTGCCGTCGGGTCCATGCATCGATGGGCGCGACGGCAGGCGAACGGCGATGCCGGTTTCCGGCATCGTCGGAAAGCGCCTAGCCTAGATTATTTCGCGAGGCGGCCGAACAGGTCGAAGCCCGTGCCAAGCTCCACGCGCCCTTTGGCGAGATTCACGAGCAGCGGCGATGGACGGCTTCGCGAAGCGGACTTCGGTGCGGCCGAAGCGACCGGATCGTCGCAGGTGCCGCTCGGGCACCAGTGGTAGAAGACGTTCTTGGCGTGGAGGTCGTCCTCGACCAGGATCTGGTACTCGCCGTTGGCGCGCTTGAAGGCCTGGATGCCCCAAGCCATGTCGACCCAGCCGAGGCTTCCGTAGGTACCGTAGAACGCGATGTCGCCCGCGATCTCGGGGCCGGGCAGGATGGTGCCCACAAGATGCCCGTCGGACAACGCGAAGACATAAACTGTCGTGGCCGGCGTGGAGTTGCAGGTGACGAAGAACGCGTATTCGCCTTCCACCCACATGTCCTTGAGGGTGGCGTCCCCGATGTTGGCGTCGCGGTTGTCCAACGGGAGCACGGTCTTCCAGGCCATTTGCCGGTTGGCCTTTGTCCAGTTGGAATATTTCGAGAAGACGGTTCCTGTCCGGCCCCATTCGTTGGGTGCCGGATGCGCTTGGTCGTAACCTGTCACGTACAGCGCGTCGCTGGCCGAATCGTAGTGGATGCGCTGGATGCCCCACACTTCCGTGGGACGCGGGAACGTATCGGGGTGCGCCTGGTCGTAGCGCACGTTCCCCTTGGCGTCCAATCCCAGGAAGGGGAAGCGTTTGATCCTTCCCGAACCGTCGGCGTTCCAGACGTTGCCGTTGGGTTCGATCCACCACGCCCAGCTTCCGTCGGCCAGAATTCCGGCCGGGGTCGCGAGTTGGTCTTCGATGCGATAAAAGCGGAATCCGCCCGACATCTGGTCCGACGCCGTGCTGGCAAGAATTGTCTTGCCGCCCAGATGGCGCACCACCACCGAACCACCGAACACCGACGGCGTGTCGTTGACACGGTCCCAATGGAACGACTCGTAGCGCTGTCCTTTGCCGGGGGCCTTCGTGTAGTCCATGCTGTAGTGGTAGTCGCGGAAATAGATATCCTGGCCGTCGGAGGCCGGGTCGAATCCGCCGCAAGCGACGAAGGTGTGTCCCAGCACCTGCCATTTCAAAGACCCGGCGGCGGTGTAGGACCGGATATCGGATCCCGCCACCGGAGGGACGCCACCCCATGCCAGGTAGATGTTTCCGACAGAATCCGTCCCAAGTCCCGCGCACTTGGGAAGGAGCTTGTCGGGGGCCACCTTGCCTTTCACGCCCGAGTAGATGCCGTTTTTTGTCCCAAGCGTCCCGGCTTCGCGCGGCGTGGTGGCGAGGTCGGCGAAGATGCGGACCTGCAGCGTCGAATCGTCGAACACCAGAAGCCGCCCGAGATTGTCCATGGATAGACGCGTGGGCGCGGCCAAGGTCGCGATTTCGATTCCTGCAGCGACGCCTCGGTTGCCGTACTTCTGGATGCGGCCTTTGCGCAGGATCCACAGGCTCCCCGCCTGGTCGGCCACCATGTCGTCGATTCCATCCAGCTTCCACGACGCTTTCGGGGTTTGCGACATCGTTTTCACGTCGAGCACCAGGACGCCGCCGGTGACAGAATCCGACAAGTAGAGTTCGCCAAGCGCGGTGTCGATGGCCAATCGGGAAATGGACGGATTGGCGCCGCTGTCGCGGACGACCAGGTACGAGTTCAGGTAGCCGCGTCCGCCGGTCCAACCAGCGGTGCGACCGTCGTGGGTGTAGCGTTGGATCCCGAATCCGTGGCGTTCCCAGTTTCCCCAATCCACTCCGGTGGTGGTGTAGACGTATCTGTCGTCGCCCACAAGGTCTCCATTCTGTCCGAACAGGTCCTTCCCGAAATCGAGTTGGCCCAGAACCTTGCCATCCTTGTAGATCCCGCAGGTGCGCGAGCCTTCGTCCCAGTTGCTGTACGCGAAGACCTTTCCGTCGCGCGAGGTCCAGATGTTGGCGATGTAGTTCTGGACCCAAGCACGGTTCATGAGGTCGTCCTTGGCCTTGGAGGAATCGATCATCTCCATGCCGAAGGTGTTGCCGATCCAGTCGGTTCGGAGAGTGCCGGGTACCGCGGCCACGGCGGTCGCGGCCATGGTGAAGCAGCACCCCGCGACGAGGCGCGGCGACAATTTCTGGAAAGCCATCGGATGATCCTCTGCTTGTGGGTTCTATGGTGGCGCGTCGCGCCGATGATTCAACGAAGCCGGGTCAGGCTGGAATTCTCCGGTCTCTGCGAGAACCACTGGTGGCGGATCCAGGCGCCGGTATGAACGGCGAGGTCCAGACGGAATTCGTCAATGCCGCCGAAGATCCCGTTGCTCCCTGTCTCCTGGTTCCCCAGCACCAGGTCGTGTCCGGTGAAGGTTGTCAGGGCGACTTTCGCCGCGATCGTGTCCTGGAGCATGCCGTCGACGAAGAACCGGGCGATCCGGTCCTTGCCGTTCCATGTCGCGCCGAGATGGAACCAGCCAGACAGATTTTGGCGTGCCACGACGCGCTTCCAGGTGCCGTCGGCGAAGGCGAGTTGGAGGGCTGGTCGACCGGTCGCGCTGTCGATGTCGATCATCACCGTGCCGAACGGCGGTCCGGTTTCGCCGAGGTCGAAGATCTTGGCGTGGTTGACCTGCCTTCCATCAAGGCGCGCCCAGCACGAAATGGTGAAGCCTGTGTCCATGGAGAGGTAGGATGGAGGAATGATCCTCGATTGCGAGGCCGAATCGAGAGCGCGACCCTTCCCGATCACGCCGGAGGTGTCCCTTGTCCCGATGTCGGAGCGGATGGCGGAACTGTTTCCGGTGGCTTCGGCGAGCGGATCGCTTCCTCCCAGGTGCCAGATGCCGTAGACGGATTTCGGTTCTGACGGATTTTGTCGTGGGGCGAGACCCGATTTTCCCCACACCAGATCCAGGGTGTCTCCTCGACGCGGATGGGCCGTCGGCAGACGGGCCCAGACCACGGCCGACCGCCCCGGCTCGTCCCACGATTCGACGTCGAACGGTATCGATTCGTTCCGGGAGGTCAGGATTCGCAAGTCGTTCGGAGCGCGGAGGCCCTCCTGGAAGAGGCGGAAGTCGATCCGCACGGGAATGCGGAATCCCTTCAGCGTGTCTTCGGTCGTGGACGGATCGGGCGGGACGATCTGCGTCCAGACGTGTTTCCAGGTGGACGCATCGGGGAGCGATGTGACGGAAAATGTCGTCGTATCCGCGCTCGTCCCGGTGGCGACCACCGACGCCTCGGTGGCGACGGAATCGGACTGTTGGCCTTCCGAACGAAGGTTCCATCTGCCTGGGGGGAGCGCGTCGAGTTCGAAGCGTCCTTGCGCGTCGGCGGACCAGGAACGGTCGCTGCCGTAGGCGCGGATCCGTGCGAACGGCGTCGTGGAACCGCGCACGGTGGCCAGGGGAAGAAGCTGCCAGGAAGTGTCGCGCGACCCGGTTCGAGTCCGGAGAGGCAGACGGATTCCGTCCGTGGACCCGGATGCCTCCAGCCAGTATTCGCCGGTGGGAAGGGCGGGGATCCCCACGCGTCCATCGGCATCGCACGCCAGCACCATGGAGGTGCCGTCTGTGTCGCCGGCCAAACGCCAAGACGAGGCGATCTTCACGCGCGCGAAGGCGGCGGGTGATCCGTCGGGCAGAAGCAACCTGGCCTGGAAGCCGTTCGTGGTTTCGTCCACGACGGGTTTCGCGGAGATGCGCGAATCGTCGCACGAGGCCATCGCCATGGCCGCGATGCAGCCGGACAGAATGCGGCGATGGTTCATGGCTGCGAGACCGGAAAGATCTGGATGTTCATCTGGTAGACCGCGTCGGCGGATTCCTTGGATACCGCCCAGCGAGCGAGTTTGCTTCGGAATTCACGCACCATTTCGCGAAGATCGGGAAGGTCGTCCGATGGAATGCCGAAAGTGAGGGTGGATATTTCGCGTTCTTCCTTCGGGGTTTCCTCGAGGCTTTGGAGTCCGAGTTCGGACATCTGCCGCTGGAATCCCTGGATCGCGTGCCCGGTCCAGGCGTCGCCGCTGGAGAGGTGGGAGTCGGTGGGCTCCCAGACGCCGTCGTCGTTTTTTGTCACCAAGCCGAGTTTGCGCAGGACGGTCACGGCTTCGTTCGCCTGCGAGGCGGTGATCGGAGGTCGCACACGCCCGCCGAGGTCTTCCCAATCGCCTCGGAACTCGAAGGTGCCCAGCAGGCATCGGACCACGGGAATGTACCAGTCCTTGTAGTACCGGTGCTCCTTCGTGGAGAGCTGCCTGACCTGGCCTTCGCGCACCTGCATCAACTCTTCGTAGCGGCGTTTGGTCTCGGTGGAGCCTTTGGCCTTGCCGAACAGGACTAGGCGACGGAAATATTCGGCCTCGCCGGTCTTGAGCTTCAGGACCAAGGCCAAGGCCGGAATGTGTTTTTCGGCAAGGTGCTTTTGGCCGTGGAACACATGCACCAGAAACCCCGGATCCAGACCCAGCTTGGAGGCCAGGAAACGGTAGGACATCGCGGCGTGCGCTTCCTTGGCCTCGGCGAACCATTCGCGCAAGAACGCCCTGTAGTCGGTGTGTTGGTACAGCCGGTTCATCGTCGCTCACATGATACTTCGCGGAGAACGACTCTGCACGAGGTGTTGACCGAATTTCGGTGACCGAACGGTCATCGGGGCGGAAAGGGGAAATGGCGCAGCGGGCGCCACCCTTTTGGGCGGAGACTCCATTCCAGGCACCAAACGAAAACGGCCATCCCGCAGCAGGGGAGGGCCGTCGAATGGGGGGAGCGAGGAGGCTCCGTTCCGCCGAAGCCCGCATGTCGGGCGATGGGCGGAATGGCACGCGACCCGCGATGACGGATTCCGTCATCGCGGGGGCGGCCCCGAAATCAGAAGGTGCGGATACCCTTGATGGAATCGATGGCCAGTCCCGTGCCGGATTCGAATTTCGCGATGTCGAGGATGTTGCCGGAAAAGCGCGTGATCATGTGGTTGGCGCTGTCCTTGAACGTTCCGGAAATCTTGTACTTCTCGGAGGGGTCGGAGAGGTTGAACGTCGATTTGTTCGTGACCAGGCCCTTGAGCGACTTTGTGCCGTCCTTCTTCCAGGTCACGCCCACGCTCAGGCTGTCGCCGATCTGGAAGATGGTCGCGTCGGCGGTGTCCGTGGTGGTGGTGAACCTCCACTGGCCGTGGACGATGGCCTTGGTTCCCGTGAACCGGTCGTTGTAGTAGGTGGTGTCGTGGATGCGCAGCGTGTCGTGCACCGTGACGGTGGTGGGGCCTGTGCTGGAATCGCAACCCGAGAAGGCGGTGGCGATGACGACAAATCCTGTGAGTGCGGCGGCAAGCCTCTTCATGGGGTCTCCTGGGACGAACGAACCGTTTTAGAGAATTCCCTTAGAAACTAACTCCAACGGCCCGGCAACCCATGGCCGGTCGAGGAATCCGGCCATGGGTTGTGACGAGCGTCACGCGGGGATAGCAAAGTCCTACAGGATCGAAGCGGTCCGCACGGTGCGTAGGGAGCCCGTGCGCAACTCCACGTAAAGCATTCCGCGCGCCGCTCCCGCGGGGGCGCTCCACTCGATGGACTTGAGGGAAGTCAACTGCGAGGCGCTCCACTTTGCCAGAATCCGTCCGTGAAGGTCGCGGACCACCAGTTCGCTGTTGGCGTCCAAGCCGGCGGGGAGCGCGATGGTCAAGCCGCGACCACCCGCCTGGCTGCGCACCAGGAATCCCGTGATGTCGGTTTTCGACAGCAAGCCGGATGTGGGTGGAACGTTCGGGTCCTCGGGAGGGACGTCCACTCCGGTTACATCGGTGCCGAAGATCTCGGAGGGAAGCAGGAAAGGCACGCCAGCTTCGCGGTAGAGGCCCTGAAGATCGCTGGAGAGGCTGTCGGCGGGAGTGGCCAGCAGCGAGTGCGATGGATCCACGAAACCGAAGATGTTGCCCACCCCGCGCGTGCGCCAGGTTTCGGACCAGTGACGGGTCGATCCACCCCAGAGCCTGGCGATGGAGCTGTCGTGGGGGAGTTCGATCCAGTTGGCTGCGTTTGCGGTGGTGCTGGTGACCAGGTTGCCGTTCTCGTCGTAGAGCTTCCACGACAGATTCTGGCTCCAAGCCGTCTTGGCGTGGCCGTTGAATTCCAGCATGGTGGTGCTGCCCGCGCCGTTTTGCAGTCCGGTCACGGCGTCGAGCGCGAAATGGCGCGATCCCGCCGTGAATCCCAGTTCCCAGGTCACGCGGGTGAGGGGCACCACGAACGGAAGCCATCCGGAGAGCTGCTTCTCGGCGGGCAAGGCATGCTGTTCCACGAGGGCGGGAAGATCCACTCCGGGCCAGTGCGCCTGGGTGTCGCCGTAGAAGCCGTAGTCCCAGGATCCGTAGTGGAAGGCGCTGGCCGTGAGTCCTTGAGGCCAGGCGGGCAGCGCGATGGTGGGATCGGGGAAGTCTTCGGCGGGGCCCGCCGACACGAACACGATGTGCCGCACCACGCCGCTGTCCTTGCTGTAGAGGCTGAAGGCGATCTGCAGATCGGATGCGAAGCGTTTGGCGCCTGCCTTGCGATCGGCGGCGCCGTTGGTCGATCCGACAGATCCTGTCGTGCCATCGTAGCGGTTCAGGATCGTGTCCTGCGTGAACGATCCGAGGTATTCCTGCATGAGCGCGAAGGTGTCGGATCCCCAGCCGGACAGTCCGAACCTGCGCACCTTGCGGTTGTCGCCTTCGTCGGCGACGAGTCCGATCCGGACCAGGTTGGAGGCGCGCGCGAGCGTGGCCGTGGAGGAGGCGATCAGGCTGGCTTCCTGGAGGGCCTCGTACCCGAAGCCGGTCAGCTGCTTGCCCCAGCCGTAATCCGTCACGAACGACGAAGGGGAGTTCCACTTCCACATGACCACGAGCTCCTGGCGCAGGTGCGATTTGGAAAGCAGCGTGTCGGGGAGCTTGCCGCGGTAGACCACGTAGCTGCCCTTCCAGCTTCCGGAATCCATTGACGTGGCCAGCGCGATGGATCCCCGTTGCGGGAGCACCGCCGCGTAGGGCGCGTGGTAGGCGGGCGCCGGTTCCCACCAGGAAGTGGAGGCGCCCTGGGATGCCGGGTAGTCGACAAGTTTTGTCGTGTTCCCGAGGGGCATCAGCATGCCTTCGTGTCCGATTTTGATGCCGTCGCCGCCCCGGTTGTCGAGGTCGATCTGGTACTGGTCGGGATGGGCCGCGACTTCGCCCGCGAACGCCGATCCGACGGGAATTGTCCAGCCGTCGCCCAGCGACTGCAGAGGGACCATGTACCGGATGCGCATGCGCCGCGTCGCGCCCCATTGCACGGGGAAGAGCTTCATGGAGTAGTTGTCGCCGATCTTCTCGATGAGCAGAGGATCGCGGGGCAGAGCGCGCGGAGCGGTCTGGCGGTCGACGATGGCTTCGTATTCGTTGGAGGCGGCGGTAGCTCCCTTGAGTTTGGCCTTGAGCAGGACATTGCCATCCCACAGCAGGGCGCCGGTGACCACAGATCCCTCCGGCAGATTGAAGCTGCCCGCGATTTCCCACGACCCGAGGTTGTCGGTGGGGGCGGGATTCCAGGTGTCGGTGGAGGCCTGGGTGCCAAGGCTCAATTCCTCTTCGACATCCGCCCATCCCTGGTGGATGCTGGTCCGGATCACGTGATCGAGGATCCGCACCTCGTGACGGGAACTGCCGCCTTGGGTGGATTGGCTGTGCAGCCAGGCCTGGGAGGGGGCTGCCAGTGCCGCGAGGGCGGCAAGGCAGGCAAGATGTCTGGTGATGGACGTGGACATGGGGGGTGTCTTTCCGGAGGATTGTGGTGGTTGGTGGGAGCGAAGTTCCGCGTCGGCGACGCATCTGACAAATTCTGTTGCAGAAGGTATCGCGAAAGTTTCTGTCGTGCGTACTACAAGTCATGCACAAATGGTGGTGTGGACTCGGATCGAGTACGATGTCGTGCAAGCCGGAATGGTGGAAACATCGATGGAAACTGGGTTCGATGTGTGATGCCGATCACGTGGTAGGGGATTGTGGGGGGATTGTTCTATGGATTGTGCCCACTTTTGGACGGCGGGCGGGCCCGGTGGCGACCTAAATTAGTGTGCATGGAAGGCCTCCCGATCATCTACGGATACACCGATTACAGGAAGTTCCTCGAGGATTGGCTGGAGGCGCGCCAGCGGCTGGACCGGAAATTCAACCGCAGCGAGATGCATCGGCGCTTGGGGCTTCCCAACACCCGCAGTTATCTGTCGGATGTCCTGGCGGGCAAGGAGGTGAGCCCCACCTTCCTGGAACGTTTCGTGGTGGTGCTGGAATTGACCAGCGACGAGGCGCGGTTCTTCCGCGTGCTGGTCCGGTTCAACCAATCGACATCCCCCGAAGAGCGCGAGCTCGCCTTCGACCAATTGGTGGCCCTGAACCGCACTCCCCGAGCGGTCCTGGATCCGCGCCATTACCGCTACTACCGAAACTGGTGGAACGGAGCCGTGCGCGCGCTGTTGTCCATCCACGACATCGGAGACGAGTACCGGAAATTGTCCAACCTCGTGCAGCCAGCCATCACCGAAGCCCAGGCTCGCGAGAGCATGGGGCTCCTGGCGGAATTGGAACTGGTGGCAAAAAATGACCAAGGATTCTGGAAGCCCACCACGCACACCTTGTCCACCGGCGAAGGGGCGCGGGGCGAACTCGTCCGCCAGCTGCAGGTGCAACAGCTAGGGCTGGTGCAGAATGCCGCGCTCCGCTCCGGGCCAACGGGTCAGGTCGTGGCGACAAACACCATATCGGTATCGGAAAAAGGACTCGAAATGATCCGCAAGCGGTTGGAGCGGTTCCGTTCCGAGATCCGATCCATCGTCCACAAGGACGAGAATCCCGCGACGCGTGTGCATCTGGTCAGTCTCGCGATCGTCCCGATTTCCCGCGAAGTGCCGGAAGCATCCGGCGCGGGCGAGAAACCTTCGTTGTCAAAAACCGTCAAGCCAAAGGCCGCGGCATGAAGCCCCTGCTTCGAGCCCTGCTCACGTTGGTCCTGGCCGGGTTGTTTGCCGCGTGCAACGACCGCATCGCCGGTGGCACCAACGACGAGACGCATACCGAGATCGCGGCGCGGTTCCTGGAGCCGGGAGGCAAGGATCCGGTCGCGGGAGCGCTGGTCCAGGTGGTTCCGCACGACGGCGTGGTGGTGGTGGCCACCGGCCGCACCGACAGCGCCGGGCGTCCGTCCATCGCGTCGCTTCCGGACGGACTGTACACCGTGTCGGTCGCCAAGAACGGCAACGTGGCCTTCGTGGATTCGGTCCCGGTTTCGAGTGGAAGATTGGTGCTTCTGGACGACGACACGCTGGGTGCGGCGGGTTCGCTTTCGGGCATGGTGTCCATGCAACCCGACCACGATCCGGCTTCGGTGACCGTCAACGTGCTGGGCACCGACATCTGGACCAACGTCTCGACCGACGGCAAATTCCGTCTGGAGGGCCTGGGGGCTGGCAGATTCCGTCTGCGCTTCTTGACCACGTTGCCCGATTACACCATCACCTACCTCACGGCGACGGTCCGCGACGGTTTCGCCAACGCGGTCCCCGACACCGTGCGCATGGTCTTCACGGGCATTCCCGTGGTGACGGGCCTTTCGGTGCGCAACGACACCCTCACGGGCGACCAGATTCTGTCGTGGAGGCCGGTGGCCTACCGCGGATTGCAGGATTACATCGTGTACCGCGACACGGCGGGGGCCCTGGCGCCTTCCCGTGTCCGGTTCGCGACGGTCGCCGACACCGTCTGGCGCGACACGGCCGCCTCACGGGGTACGAGCGTGGCGAAGTGGAAGTACCGGGTCGCGGTCGAGACCATGACCGGCGACACGGGCAAGTGGTTCGGATCCGTCACGGGAACATCGGTTCCGCGCGCCTTGTCGAGATTGGATCGCGGAACGTGGGGGGATGTCGGTCGGTCCTGGAAAGGCGAATTGTACGAGATCGATGGCAAGATGACGGAAATTGTCGTAACCAGGACCGGGACGTCTGTGGATGTCGGAATCCGTTCGTCGTCCGACGGGCTCCTCTGGGATTCGGTGGGGATCGGCCTTCCCGCCCGCAAATCGGGCCAGGAGATCCAGTGGGTCGTGGGTGCCGGTGCCGGAAGGATCTGGTGTCTGGGGCACACCTTGCTGGGGGACGGCGTCGATGTCCGTTCCAGCGTGGATGGAAAGGTCTGGACGGATTCGTCGCTGGCCGACAGCCTATGGCCGTCGTTGACGGGGACCTTCACCTGGATGGGATCGGCCAACCGTGCGGCCTTCGAAACCCCAACCGGAACTGGCATGGTCTTCGAAAACGGGATTTGGATGCGTGCGGCGCTTCCCGCCCGGGCGATCGGCCAGACGGATTCCGTCGTGTACTCCATGGGCGGCGGATCGCATCTGCTCGCGCTTTCGTGGATGGATCGGAGTCGGATCTTGTCCGACGAAGGTGTGCCGCCGTTCGCAGGCATCGAGAGGGTCGTGGAGTGGAACGGAACCCTTGCGGCCTTGGCCGGTGGGCGCTTGTGGATCCGCGACCCCGCGGGCTGGACGCTCCGCCGCCCGATCGGACTGAACCGTCTGACCACGTTCGGCGACAAGCTATTGTTGTCCGATTCGACCGGTGTATTGCGCACCTACGGGGAAGCGCCATGACACGTTTCGCACCCGGTTTCTCGTTGCCCTTGAAAGGGGAGGTTCTCGTGAACCGCATCGCGACAGGAATTGTCTGTTTGGGACTGGTGGGCGGCGCCTGTTTCGCCGCGGCGACCATGCCGCTGCGGGGTGTTGCGCGCAACAAGACCAGCTCGCCCGTGGACTTGGTGTCCAGCCGGGTCAAGGTGGTCATAGGGCCGCAATGGATCGATGTGGAGGAAGAAGCCGAACTGCAGGTGGTCCCCATCGACAATTCGCCGGTGTTCCAGCTTTCCGGCGAGCTCGTTCTGCCGCCGTCGGCGCAGGTCACCGGATGTCTGTTCTGGCGCGGCGACACGGTGCTGCGCGGCAAGCTCAGGCCCCATGTCGAGGCGGTCCAGGACTACAACCAGATCGTCAACGACACCAACAGCTTCAGCTCCGACCCGTTGCTCTTGGAGAAATTCTCAGGCGACACCTACAAGCTTCGCGCCTATCCCTTCGTTCCCAACGGAGTCAGGAAAATCCGCATCCGGTACCTGGTCCCCGTGACCTCGCGCACCGGCGAGGTTTCCGTGATGCCCTTGTTCGCGCAGGTGGGTGGAGCCAAGCCTTCCAACTGGACCCTCCAGACCCGCGGCAAGGTGGATGGACTGAAATTGTCAAGCGGCGGCCGGATCTGGGCGCTTGCCTCGCCCGCCGTGCAGAGCATGACGTTTCCCGCGGGCGGGACGGCAACCCTCGTGTGGGGTGCCAACGCGAGCGTGGGGACGCCGCGGGCCGTGATGAGCCATGTCTCGAGCGGGCCTTGGGTGGGCGACTATCTGCTCTACACGGGAAAGATTCCCGACAGCCTGGCCAGAAAGGTCGAGATCAAGTCGGAAACCGTCATCCTGTGGAGATGGATCCACCCCGAAGGGTTCGTGCAGCCCTGCGGCACCGACACCTGCTTGACGGACGACGGCAACCTGGCCGCTTCCCAGGCGCGGAATATTTCCCAATTGGTCGACTGGATCGCGGGCGAAGGCAACAAGGTGGGGTTGGTGACAGATCTTGACATGGACGAGCCTTCCGTGGTGCATGCCATGGGGGATTCGGGCAGCCTTGCCTTCGGCGACCTCAAGACATGGATCGACGCCGTGGACGAGACCAACGTCCGCTGGCGCGTGGCCGCGGCGGCTTCCAATGCGGGGCTCGAACTGGAACGCAACCGGTCGCGCTTCGCGACCGATCTTGCCCTGGCAGGCAAGATGTTTTCCAAGGATCCAACCGTTGTGAAGCACCTGTTGGTCGTCACCGTCGGGCCCAATCCATCCGGTGGGGATTTTCTCCTGACGGCGGTCGATACCGGTCTGCCAACTGGCATTTCGGTGGCCAGCACCCGTTTCGAGGGCGCGGATTCTGTCTGGAGCGCATCGGATGGTTTCTATGTGCGTCGCGGGTACGCCGCGGCGAAGTGGCCCGGAGTGAATCTTCCCCAACTCGAGAAGCTGCGCGGCGGCACCCAGATCGTGTGGGTGAACGGCGTGCGGATCCCGCGCTCCAGGAACATGGCCTCGGCGACGATTTCGATGACCAAGGCCTCCGACACCATCGCCATCTATCCTCCCATCTCGAAAGGGTCTGACGGAAATTGGCTTGCCTCGTTCAGCATCCACGATGTGGGCCTGGGGCGCACGCTGAAGTGGAAAGTCGCAGACGAGAACGGAACGACGCTTGCCGCTTGGGAAGACACGCCCGCCTGGTCGGAGCTGGTGGACGATTCGATCGTCCCGCGCCTCTGGGCCGTGGCTCCGTTGCGGACCTCCACGCTCGCGGAGTTCTCGACATCCGGTTCGCTGGGCGACGTCTTCGGGTTCGTGGATCCCAAATTCGCCCTGCTGGCCTTGAACAAGGATTCGCTCACGCAGACACAATCCGTCGCTCTCAAGGACAGTGGGGTGCCGTTCCTGGGGGCTTCGGAAATCTTTGGGAGCGCCAAGTACAAGGATCCCAAGGACGATACCCACACGGGGGTTCGCCGGAAGTCCGCTGTCTCGGCTCGATTGTCCGTGGTCGCCTTGGGTGCCAACCATTTCCGCATCGAATTCGGAGGCGATAAACCTTCCCTGCTGGAAGTCCTCGATGTTCAAGGTCGGGTTCTGGCGCGCTGGAACCCGCAGGAACTCGCGGGGGCCTCGCATGTCGATTGGAGTCTGGGAAGCGGCAATGGAACGCGACGGATGCTGGTGCTGGTCCGTCTGGTGACGGCCTCGGGCGTGAAGTCGCAGCCGTTCGCCATCGCGATGTGACCACCTGCACGGAAGACCTGCCCACTCCTGTGGAGCATGCGACAACGAAGCAGGCGATCATTTCCGTCAATTCTTGACGGATTGGAACGGCTGCGGACGCGCGGTTGCAAGTTCCGACGCTTTTTGTCTTCCCATCGCGAATCCGTACAGGTTGCCCTGGCGGATCGCATCGGTGGGCGACAGCCGCTCCAAGGCTTTCAACCAGGCATCGATACCAACCAGATCGAAGGGTGCCTGCAGCGAGAGCAGCCCGAGCAGCACCGCGTTGGCGTTGCGCGGTGCGATCTCGCTGGCGCGCACGACCAGGGTCGGGTGGCCTGCGACCACCTCCTTGATGGTGGCGAGATCGGGATAGAGGCTCGGATCCAGCCGATCGGGCAGGATGGCGTGGTCGTTCAGAAGAATGGTTCCATCGGGCTTCAACAGCCGCAGGAATTCGGGGCGAAGCACTTCGCCGCGCTCCATGACCACCAGGAAATCCACGCTTCCCGCCGCGAAGACGGGGGAATGCACGTCGCCGCAAGCGAAGGTGGAGCAGACCGTCCCGCCCTTCTGGGCCATGCCGTGCACCTCGCCCTTCACCATGTTCCGCTCGATGTACGGCGTGGTGCGCAGGACCTGGGCCAGGACCTTGCCAAGGAAGAGGTTGCCTTGGCCGCCCACGCCGCAGATCGCCACGCGCAGGGCGTCGGGGAAGTCGCCGTCGGAGCGCGAGTCCACGAGGGACGACGGCTCGATGGCGGGAATCCGGGCGCGGACGGATTCCGTCTTCCGCGGCGAGACGGAGATGGCGGCCACGGGGCAGGCCGAGACGCACAGCTCGGCGCCTTCGCCGCAGCGGGTGCACAGGTCGGTGAAGCGCGGCGCAGATCCGGGGACGAAGGCGATGCCCTGGCAGATGTCGCACGACCCGCATTCCACGCACAGGTCGGTGTCGACCTCGAGAAGGGTTGACGATTTCTGTCTCCGGTCGGAAGCCTCGATGCAGGATCCTTGCAGGACCAGCGTGGTGAAGGCGCCTTCGCCCGCGGTGCGCAGCGCCTCGGCAAGCGCCGATTCCACCGCGGTCTCGTCGTAGGCGTCCACCTTGAGCGCGCGGGCGCCTTCCGCCTCGAGGGAGGCGGCCAGATCGAAGCGCGTGGCACCGGTCTCGGGATCGCGCGAGGTTGGCGACGACTGGGCTCCGGTCATGGCGATGGCGCGGTTGTCCAGGATCACCTTCACGCCTGGGATGCGCCGATGCACGGCGTTGCGGGTGGCGTCCATTCCGGAATGGCATTCGCTGGAATCGCCGATCATGCTGATCACGCGGCTCGCCGAGGCGGGGTTGGAGAGCACGTAGCCTTGGCGCATGGATTCGGACGCGCCCATGCAGAGGTTCACGTCGAGCGCGTCCTGGTGGTGCAGCAGCGTGGAGCAGCCGATGTCGCCGAAGACGAGATCCAGGAGCTTGCGCCGTTTGAGCGAGCGGATCGCCATACCCACAGCCTTGTAGGGACAGCCGGGGCAGATGGACGGCGGGCGTCTGGGGCCCTGCGAGGTGATGACGGAATTCGTCTTGATCGCCTCGATGCCCATGCGTTCCGAAAGGATCCGCGCGACCAGATCGGGCGTCCAGTTCGTGACCGTCGGGTACTGTTCCTTGCCCGATACGGCGAGGCCCATCTGGCGGAGCTTCCCTTCCACGAACCGCTCGCCGTCCTCGAACAGGACCACCGAGCCGTGGCGTTGCGCGAAATCCCGGATGACCGATTCCGGCAACGGGTTGGTGATGCCCAGCGTGAGCAGGGCCGGACGCCGCTCCAGGGAAACCAGGGCTTCCTGCACGATCAAGGCGGCTTCGCCGGTGGCCACGATACCGAAGTCTTCCGATCCCGGAGTCTCCTGGTGCAGGCTGGACGACTCCACCCATTGCGCGATGCGCGGCGTGCGGTTTTGCACGGCGTTGCGGAAGGCGTTCAGCGCGTCGGAGGGCAAGAGCACATGGCCTTGGTGGGCGTGGGAGGGGCGCGGCTCGACGATGCGTTGTTCGCGCGGAACCACGATGCCTTCCGCATGGCACAGCACCGACGAGGCAAGGATCACGACCGGCACGGAGAATTCGCGGCTGAGATCGGCGGCCAGGCGCGGGAACTCGTGCATCTCCTGGTGGTTGCGCGGCTCCAGGACCGGAACGTGCAAGGATGACAGGAAATGACGGGCATCGACCAGGTACTGCGAGCTGGAGGGCGCGTTGTCGGTGGCCACGTACAGGACCAGGGCGCCGGTGGCGGCCTTGCTGGATGCGGCCGAGGCGACCACGTCCGCTCCCTGGAAAAGGCCGGGCACCTTCATGGTGACCAGCGCGTCGCGGCCCGCGATGGCGTGCCCAAGGGCGACACCCACGGCAACGGCCTCGTTCACGGACCATTCGGCCTTGATCATTTCCGGAACTTCGCGAAGCGCGTCGAGCACTTCCGTGCTGGGGGTGCCCGGGTATCCGTCGGCCGAGTGGTAGCCCGCGCGCAGCACGCCCAGGGCGAAGGCCGCGTTGCCTTGCAGGACCAGTTTCTGTCCGGGAGGTTCGAGAAGGAGTCGCTTGAGGAAATGCATGGGAGTCTTGTGGGAAGTTGGGGAGTCGGAATCTGTCAGTACGTGAAGATGAAGCCGCCGCCGCTGGCGCCCGCGCCGTGGCCCATCAGGAGCACGTTCATGCCCCGCTGGAGCTTTCCGGTGGAAATGGCTTCGTGAAGGTTCAGCGGCACCATGGCGGCGACGGTGTTCCCGTACTTGTGGAAGCAGCTGCAGCTCTTCTCGGGGGGGATTCCGAGAAGGTCCAGCTGCGCCTTCCAGGAGAGGGTGGTCTGGTCGCTGGAGACGAAGAAGTCGATGTCGGAAATCGTCATGCCCGCGCGTTCCAACAGCCTTCCCGAAACGATCCGACAGGAATCGACGATGGATTGGTGGATGTTGGGGCCGTTGGGCATGGTCAGGTTGAAAAGGCCCGGATCGGCGATGGCGCCTTCGGCCAAGGCGGCGGTTCCGAAGGGGATGTAGGCGAATTCGCCGATGGAGCTGTCGGTGTAGAAATAGCTGCAGCGGAATCTGGGCGCTTCGCTTTTGCCATACAGGGCGGCCGCGAATCCGTCGCCGTTCAGGAAGATGGTGCGCGTGTCCTTGA
>JBDKGS010000041.1:0-20830 GCA_039798065.1 Fibrobacterota bacterium
GAATCCAGGTACGGCGCGTAGCCCATCAACACTCGGGAAGAGGCGATCGCTTCTTCGGCGCGACGGGTTCTGTCAAGCGGATGGCCTGGGCCGATTCCCACCACCCGCAGCGTTCCTGGGCGATGGAGACCAGGACCGGACCCAGTTGGAATCGTTTCAACAGACACGAGGTTCTCCTTCCGGCCGCCAAGGCCGCGGGATGGGAAACGGCGGGCAGTCCCACGCGGCGGGATGCAGCGGTGCGCTTGACCCGGCGTCGGGAACGGATTTCGAGGTCGTGGACCACGACCAGTGGGACATCGCGAAGCGCGGCCGCAGCCAGCAAACCAGGCTCTTCGCGTTTGGGCGAGGCGGTCGCGAACAACCGCACCCTCCGGAATGACAGATTCTGACTTTCCAGGGCGGCATCGACCGCATCCAGGATCGCGGACGGCGCGACACCCTTTCGGCATCCGATGCCTACGACCAAGTCGCGGATCGCTTCGGTGGCGGTGGTGACGATCGGTTCGCCACCAAGGATGTTGGCGACCATTTCCGAAAGCCTGTTGGCACCGCCTTCGTGGCCGCCCACCAACGGGATCGCCCAGCGAGCCAGCGCGTCGACCACCACCACCCCGGGATCGCGGGTCTTGTGGTCCAGCAGCGGCGCGACGGACCGCACGACCGCACCGGTGGGGGCGAAAACCACCATCCCCATCGTGCTTGTCCAAATCTCCCGAAGGCGCTCCGCCAGACGCGGGAACACCTTCGCCTCCGGACAAGCTTCGACAAGTTCGTGGACATGGAGATCGGCGTCGAGATTCTTCGCCAGGTAACGCGCCGCGTCGCGTGCTTGCGGCGTCAGGCAGACGACAGCCAAAGAAGACTTGACGGTTTCCGTCATCGTCATAGTCGGAACGGATATGACGGTTTCCGTCATTTTGATTCCCGCCAACCGTGGGAAAATTCGGCGGCGTACAACCGAGAGGGCGGTGCCTTGCCCGCCAGGGCGGGCCCGACCAGGAGCACCGCCAAGCGGTCGATCCCTTCCTCGCGAGCCTTGGCGGGAATTTCGCGAAGGGGGCCGCGCACGATTCTTTGCTCCGGCCACGAGGCCCGCGACACGAGGGCTGCGGGACATTCGGGACCGTACGCGTCCACGAGCTTTTCGATCGCCTGGGTAAGCAGCGCCGACGACAGATACAGGCACATCGTGGCTCCCGTCCTGGCGAAGACTTCGGGCTCCTGCCCGACCGGCACCGGAGTGCGTCCCGGCGCACGGCACAACACCACCGCCTGGGCGACTTCCGGCCGCGTCAATTCCTGTCCGATCGCGGCGGCGGCGGCCTGGAAAGCGCTGATGCCGGGAACAACCGAGACCGGAATGTCCCGTTCGCGCAACGCCTCGATCTGTTCACCGATCGCTCCCCAGAGCGATGGTTCGCCCGTGTGGAGGCGCACCGTGCGCAGCCCGTTCGCGTGCGCGCGGGCCAGCACCGATACGATCTCGCCGAGATCCATCCCCGACGAATCGTGGCGGACGCAATCGGCGGGAACCAGATCGGGTAGCGAGGGATGGATCAGGCTTCCGGCCCAGACCAGAACCTGGCAATCGGAAAGCAACCGCGCTGCCTTGACGGTGAGGAGATCGGGGTCGCCCGGGCCCGCACCCACGAACCAGATCATCGAGCCTCCCCCGCCGACGACAGCGCCACCGCCAGATATCCCGAAGAACCGGAAGGATCGTTCTGCCAGCCAGGGTGGATGGTCTCGTCGGGAAGCGTCAAGCGCGCGCCTAGGACAGATCCTGTCCGTCCCGACCGGCGCAGCAGCGCGTCGAGCCCCGAAAGCCGATCGGCGACCTTGAGGAAAGCCGCCGATGCCCCGTCGCGCAAGGCGGCTTCCAGCCACGGGCGATCGGCGTCGGCGGCCCACGGAACCACCAGCAACACCTGGTCGCCCTCGGCCAAGGCGCGTTCCGTTCTTGCCGCGCAGGCCGCGAAGGACGTGATCCCGGGAACGGTTTCCACTTTTTGTCCTGGATCGAGGTCCAGGATCGCCGCGCGCAGGTACGTCCAGGTGGAATACAGAGAGGCGTCGCCCAGGGTCAAAAACGCGACGTCTCCCGATTCCAGCCATGACAAGATCCGACGAGCAGCCTCCATCCATGCCGAACGCATAGCCTGCGGGTCGCGCACCATGGGAAAGGTCAGTTCTTCCACGACCGAATGCGCGCCAAGGTGGGGTTTTGCGATGCGCGCCGCGAGGCTGTCCTCTCCATTGCGGGGACGAGGCCCCACCACCACCGGAACACGCCGAAGGATGTCGGCGGCTCGCACCGTGAGCAGATCGGGGGCGCCAGGCCCAACCCCAAGGCCGTACAAGGTGTTCATGGGGCCACCTTCTCGAACAACGCGATGGTTCGGGAAGAGAGGTCGGGGGGTATCGGGGATCGGGCCGCGACGGTGCGCAACCGTTGACCGGGAAGCGTCAGGTCGCAAGCGACGTGGACACGTCGCGCCGGCAGTCCGGCACGCAACCTCTCCAACTCGGGGGCGAACCCGGGACCTCCGCCCAAAACCACAAGGAGCGGACAGTTCTTGTCAGCATCCTCGATTGCCTGCCGATCCCGGCCATGCAAGGATCGGATCCTGGCCTGCTCCCAATCCAACCCGAAGACGGCGCAAGCGACCTGCACCGAACTCAGACCCGGTACGCGCCGACAAACTCCATGCGGAAGCCGGGCCTGGAGCCCCTTTGCCAGGCTGTGGAGGCCGCAATCGCCGCGCAAAAGCACCGCGGATTCCAGACCTTTTTCCAATGCCGCCATGATCAACGGAGCCGCGCTCTCGGGTCTGGAAGGCAGATCCAACCGCGCGCCTGGAAATCCAGGGAACAGCGCCTGGAGATCCGGCGTCCCGAACACGATGTCGGATTCCGACACCACCTTCCTCGCATGCGGGAGCACCCACTCGGCGCCACCGGGACCGCACCCGACGAGATTGACGATTTTTGTCATGATGAACCTTCTCCCACGAATTTTCCGGTAAGATCGATGAAATGGACCCGCGACGGCAAGGCCGTCCGGCGCGAGATGCGACGAGCGACCCGCCCGGCCAGAAGCGTCGATGCCATGAGGGATTGTTGCGGATCGAGGCTGCCGAACAAACCTTCCAACGTTTCGGGGCGACCAACGGTCGTGTCGATGGTCGGCATGCGCGCCGGCAAGGCATGCCGCAAGATCCGCCATGCCCAGTCTGCCGCCGACGACCCCACCGAGGAATGGGTGTCCCACTGCCCCTGGGCGATCTTGACCAGTTTGCCGGAATGCCCCACCGCGAGCACTTCACGGAACCCGTGTTTTCCCACCAGGTCGAGCGCCGCACCCCAGGAATTGCCCACCTCGACGCATTCCAAACCAGGCCACATCCGCGCTGCGGCGCGTTCGCCCATGTGCCCAGGCACCAGCAACGCGATATTTTGCCCTTTGGCGCGCACCACGCCCAAGTGGGCGTCGACCGATGCAAGGAACGCCTCGGTGGACCAAGGGCGCACCGTCCCGCTGGTCCCCAGGATGGAGATGCCGCCCACGATCCCCAACCGGGGATTGAATGTCTTCGCGGCGATGGCACCACCGCCAAGCACAGAAATCGTCACCTGCCAGGATTTGTCGCCGACCTCGGCCAAGGCGAGTTCGATCTGCCGACGCGGATGGGGATTGATGGCGGGCTCACCAATTGCGAGTTGCAGCCCTGGACGCGTGACCGTTCCGACTCCGGTTCCGGCGCGAAACGAAGTTTGGTCGGCGGGCGACAAACACGCCACCACCACCGCTGCGCGGGTGGCGTCGGGGTCTTCCGTGACGGGTTTGCGGACGCTTGCCCAAGGATGGGCGCGGGACCCACCCCATGCAAGCAGCTCCACTTCGGCGCGTTCGCCACCAGGCAAGGGGACCTCCAGGGTGCGCGAAACCGATACGCCCCGCGCGTGCAGCGCGGCCGCCTTGGCCGCGGCCGCCGCGCACGTTCCCGTCGTGGCTCCATGAACCATCTCAGCGGCCCCCAATGGCAGCGGCTTGTTCCATCCGCTTTTCCACGACATCGACCAACGCGTCGTCGAATCCCAGATGGGGAGCCGTGACGATTTCCAGTTCGGGACACCGCGCACGCACCGCGTCGAGGATTCCCGGGATGTCCTCCCGGAGATGGATCCCATGATGAAGGAAATACGGAACCACGACCACATGACGGAATCCGTCACCATGCAACCGCTGCAGAACCACCGCAAGCGACGGATCGGCCAGTTCCATGTGGGCGACTTCGATTCGCTCGGGGCGGCGCCCGCGCAATACCCGGGCGATCCGTTCCATCGCTTCCGACGCTCCGGGTGCCCGGCTTCCATGACCCAACACGACCACGGCGTTCATGGAGTTTCCTCCAGCAAGGAGCAAAGGGCGTGGAGGGTGGCCACCACCAGCGGCGATCCCCCGCGCCGGCCGGCCAAGGCGATTCCCGGCAACCCGGTTTCCAGGAACTCCTGTTTGCTTTCCACCACATGGACGAATCCAACGGGCATGGCCACGACCAGGCTTGGACAATATCCGTCTTCCCGATGCAGTCGCACCAGTTCCATCAATCCCGTCGGGGCGTTGCCGAACAACCAGATGCCACCGGAGCCGATTGTTCGGGCCGCTTTGCGCACCGCCCACACAGATCGCGGCAGCCCCGACTCCACGGCCATCGCCGCGACTTCGGGATCGGCCACCTCGCAAACCACCGCGGGATCGCCGCCTGTCGCACGTCGCAACCGCGCCTTGGAGATCCCCGCCCGGGCCATCGAGGCATCGCAATAGATCGCCTCGTGATTTTGCAATGCACCAATGGCGGCATCGAACCAACCGGTACCAAAGCGAAGCCCCCGCACCAATCCCGGATCTCCGGCGGTGTGGATCAGACGTCTGGCGACAATCCACTCCTTGTGGGGCATCGCGCCGCGCACGCCTTCGCGTTCGATGCATTCGAAGCTCAACCTCTCGATCTCGTCCCCCGAAACGGGTCGTTCGATCAACGCCCTTCCCAACGATGTCGTCATGCTCTCCTCCCGCGCGAATCGCGCATCGCTTCGATCCATCGATCCAGAACCTCTCCCCCCGCCAACCAACCGTGGAACCAGGTGGCCAGCACCGATCCGTTCCACCAGCCCTCGTCCCCCAACGGACCGCGGCTTCCCTCCAGATCGAACGGGCACCGCCAATTTCCGTCCGGTTCTCCTTCCAACAGCCCGTAGTGGAACTCGTGCCCACGGATCGCCTGCCCCTTCGCCGCGACGAACAGATCCTCCCGAGCCGTGGCGGTCCGGTATCCCAGCGATTGCAACCGACCTCCAACTCGCCCGACAGCCGGGACCACACCGCACATTTCGTGGCGAACTCCCTCCAAGTCGACAATTTCCGAGGCCAAATACAGTAGGCCGCCGCATTCGCCCAGGACAGGCCTCCCGCTGCGACAAAAATCGGCGACACAACGACGCATGCTCCTATTGGCCGCAAGATCCGCGGCGTGCACCTCCGGGTATCCGCCGCACAACCACAGTCCATCCAGATCCGGGGGCAGCGAAGCATCGGCGAGAGGCGAAAACCGCACGACATCGACGCCTCGCTCGCGCAGGTGGTCGACCACCGGAGCATAGGCGAAGCGGAAGGCTTCGTCCCATGAAAGCCCCAGGCGCAATCCATCACCGTTTCGATTTTCCACGGGCCGGATGCATCGCTTTTCGCTGCAAGCCTGTGGATTGACAGATTCAGTCACGGTCCGCATCGGAGACGCGAGCCGCAGAACCGCCTCCAGATCCACCGTGGCCTCGATCACGTCGGCCAGACGCTCCAGGACCTCGTCGTCGTTCGGCGGCAGCAATCCCAGATGCCGTTCGGGAAGGCTCGGCAAGGCGCCCTGCACGACGAATCCCACCAATGGGGGCAATCCAGCCGACATCAAGGCTTGTCCGACCATCTCGGCGTGACGCGGGCTCCCCACCCGGTTGGCGACCACTCCCACGACGTATTCTGTCCGCAAATGACCGAACTCCGCCAATCCCTTCACCACCGCGGCGACCGTGCGCGCCGCACCCGATGCGTCGACCACCAGAAGGACCGGCAGTTCCAGAATGCGGGACACCTCGAAACCCGATCCCTCGTCGGAGTCGGGACGGAATCCGTCGTAGAGGCCCATCGCCGTCTCGACCAACAGCAATCCCTCTCCGGACGCGACCTCCCGAACGCCCCGTGGACCTGCCATCCAGGAATCCAGATTTGGACAGGATTTGCCAGTAGCGCGCTCGAGCCACATCGGATCCAGGTAATCGGGACCGCATTTGGCCGCACGCACAAACACGCCGCGGCGACGCAAGGCCCGCAGAATCCCACACGAAACGGACGTCTTGCCGATTCCGCTTCCCGGCGCCGCGACCACGATCCCGGTGGCGGCTGTCATAAAGCGTCCACCGGAACATCGGTTCCTTTGCGACGCAATCCGGTCGCCTCCAGGAGAGCAGCGTTCGACAGAATCTGATCGGTCGGCCCGAAGGCGGCCAAACGTCCCCGGTCCAGGACCAAAGCCTCTCGCGCCCACATCCCCGCCAATCCCAAGTCGTGCGTGGACAGGAGCACGGAAGCACCGCCGTGGACAAGATCCGTCAACACCGCCAGAAGTTCCTCTTCGCCGCGGGGATCGAGTCCGGCGGTGGGCTCGTCCAGCAAAAGGAGCCTCGGGCGCATCGCCAGCACCCCCGCCAAGGCGGCGCGCTTTCGCATCCCGTGGCTGAGCAGGTGCGGCGGAAGATCCGCATACTCCGACATCGCCGTCTTCGCCAAGGCATCCTCCACCCGTTCACGCACTTCGCTTGTGGACAAACCCTGGTTCAGCGGCCCGATCGCGACATCCTGGAACAAGGTCCCCGCGAACAACTGGTCGTCCGGGTCCTGGAACAACAATCCGACTTGCGATCGCAATCGCGACAGGCCGGACTTGGATCGGTCGAGCGGCTTTCCTTGCCAGGAGATGGTTCCCGAATCGGGTTCGAGAAGCCCGTTGCACAGTTGCAAAAGAGTCGATTTCCCGGAGCCGTTGGCGCCCAAGACCGCCAACGAAGCGCCCCTGCCGACGGAAAACGTCAGCGATTCGAGCGCAAGCCCCCGCAGCGCCGGAAACCTTTGCGAAAGACGCGCCCCGTTGGGATAGGCGAAACCCACGTCGCGGAATGAAACCAGTTCAGAATCCAAGGCGCCTCCTGTACATCCATGCCGCCAGCAAAGCAGGCAAGGCCAAAGCGCTCAGCATCGGACAGATTCTGACATTGAAGGGTTCTTCCCATCGGCGACCGACCGCGTCTCCGCCGCGCGAAGCGATCCCGCGCTCCACCCGTTCGCTCCGGCGCAATGCCTGCACGAACAGAGCCGCGATTCCAAACCCCAGCGAATGGATGCCGCGCTTCGGTCCATCGCCGCCGTCGCGGCAAGCCACGGCTCTGCGCAAGCGCGAAAACGCTTCGTCGAGCAGGAAGATCTCGCGATGCACCAAGGCGAGGAGCTCCAACAGGATTTCCGGAAAGCGCAGCCTCCCCAGCAACGAGAGCAATCGCGGAAACGGCGTCGTGTGCACAAGCAGCAAGGTGACGGAAAGTGTCGCGACGGCGCGCGTACCTGCGAATGCGGCCGCTTCGAACCCGACGCGATCGAAGGACGGAACCAAACACGTCACGACATCCATGCGTACCGCCATCGGGAGGATGGAGACCAGCGCGAACCCGCTGGCCACGACCAGTTTGCGCAGATACGGACCAATTGGCACCTCGGCCACAGCCGCCACCCCAGCGACCACGCCAAGCACTACCAGCCCTGCTAGAATCGATGGAATCGAGATCGCGCAGAGCAACAGACCCGTACAAACGACACCAGCCTCGATGGTGCGTTCCCTCCATGGCGACAAGCATGCCGCTTCTTCGATGCTACGCATTGGGATCCTTCATGCGATTGCTCGATCCCCGCAAATAACCAAGCGCATAACAGAGGGCTCCTGCGCCGATCGCCGCCTGGAGTCCGAACAGCGAACTTTCGATTTCGCTGCTGGGCGGCACCCACAGTGGAGAGAACCACAACCTGTAGCCGGGTCGCAGCTGTTCTATGACCGCGCCGACCTGACCGTCGCTACCGGAGAATGCCTCGCCGGTGGCGGGACGCGAACACACCAAGGGCAGGACGGATAGCGCCACCGTGGCACCTGCGAGAAGAACGTTCGTGGTTTTCGTTTTCATCGCGCGACTCCGGTCAGACCATGGAAACGCTTGTCGTCCCCCAGATGGCTCCCAAGCAAATTGATGACAAAAACCGTCAACAGACCTTCGCTGACCGCCAACGGCAACTGGGTCGGCAGGAAGACCAGGAGGAACCTCGCCGTCGAGACGACGCTCCCACCCTGGGAGTCAGGAAAGGCCAACCCCAATTGCAGCGCCGTGGTCGCGTAGGTGGCCAAATCCGAAAGCAACGCGGACAGGAAAATGGCGGCGCCCACTGGAACGCGAACCCTGATCGATACGGCGTGTACACTCCAGGCGACGAAGCTCCCGACGATCGCCATCGAAAAAGCGTTCGCCCCAAGGGTCGTGAGTCCACCATGCGCCAGGAACAGCGCCTGGAACAGGAGCACGACCGCGCCCAGAACGGACATGGTCGCTGGGCCGAGCAGAATCGCTCCCAGACCGACGCCGGTGGGGTGCGAACAACTGCCCGTGAGCGACGGCAGCTTGAGGGCAGAAAGGACGAATGCGAAACCTGCGCAGGCTCCCAGGAAGAGCTTCGCCGAGGAATCTTCCTTGATGCGACTCGACAGTCGGTAAAATCCGAACCCCAAGAACGGAGCCGACACCACCGACCAGCCCAAGGCATGCTCGATCGGCAGATAGCCTTCCATGATGTGCATTTCAGCGATTTCCCGTGGAACCGCCCCTCGAAACCACGACGCCATGGACAGGAGTTGTCATGTCGAAAACCGTCAAACAAGGCTGTTCAAGGCCAATGACGTCCACACGAAACACGATGTCTCCCGAATAACCCATCCGCCCGTTCCAAGAGGCAAGGATCGAAAGCCGTCACGGTCGTGACGGCGCTTTCGGGCAGGTCTCCTGACTCGGGGCCGACACGTCCACCTTCCCGGATCTCTCCAGTGGTTTTTCGACGCGCGTTGCGACATTTGTCGCACCCCTCACAGTGGCTGGTCCGCTGCCGATTTCCACGGCATTCCCGGAATCCCGTCCGTCTCCGAAGAGAGGGACGAGGATCCTGCTTTCGCAGACCCGAAGGCAGACGGAATTCTACACCATATTTGTCAAACCGTCTGCGTATTTCGTGATCGATTCCGCTGCGGAGAATCCAGGACGCGCCTATCGACCGAGGTGTTCCAGAAGAAACAACCCTTGCCGTCCACATGGATCCTCGACCGCGTCCACGATGGGAACTCAGACAGAATCTGACTTTTTCAATCGCGCGATCACGCTCTCAAGATGAGCAAGCTCCACTTCAGGACGAGCAGCCAAACGCAACCATCCCGGCATTCCCGTATTCGACAAGTCCCGGACTCGAACCCCTTCCCGTCTCAGGCGCAGCGTCCAATTCGCCGAGTGTTCGGCCGGGTCGGAAAGCATCGAAATCCGACAAGGTTGGGCGACAAAATAATGAGTTTCACTCGGTCGCGGATTCCAGCCATGCTCACCGAGCATCGATCCGAGATTGTTCGCGGACGACCGCAGTTGGGCTCGTGTCCCCTCGAACCACAGCAAGGCTTCCATCTCGGTCGAGGCATGAAGAAACGCAACCCCATGAGCACCAACCACCCAGGACGGCGCACGAGCCACAAGGTTGGCGGCGAACTCCGCATCGGCGCAGACCGCGAATCCGGCACGGATCCCCGTCATCCCGAACTTCTTGTTCGGAGCGAACAGCAGATCGGAGCCCTTGGCCAAACCGGGGTGAACTGGACAGAAATCGGCATACGCCAAGTCGAGAACGAGTCGGCATTCTCTCGCCTTGCACACCTGGGCAGCCGCATCCAGGAATTCCTGATGATGCACCTTGCCATCGGGATTGTTCGGCTGACACAGGAAGGCAATCCCGGAACGCGGCACACGAGCAAGCCAAGTTTCTGGATCGGAGGCATGAAGGAATCGACGGCGATGCACATGGGAAGCGCGGCGATACTCGACGAACGACGGCGACCAGGCGAGGACATCGCCCGCGACGGCGCCAACCATGCGGAGGATGATTTCGCTCACCCCCGCACCCGGGACGATCCGGTCGGGATCCACCGCGTGGAACTCCCCTAGGTGCTTGCGCAGTCCATGGTACGCCGGATCCGGATAATGAGTCGGGTCGACATTTCGCACAGTCTCCAGAACGACCGGGCACGGACCGAATGGGTGGGAGCAACTGGAAAAATCCGCGATTGGATCCGGACCAGAATCTGTCGCTCCGTGATCAAAGTCCGCCATCGAAGACTCCTTTCAAGGACAGCAGCAAAACCACTCCAACGGCCACGGCGATTCCGCAAAGTCTCAGCGCGCGCTTCGAGTCCTTCGGAAGGGGAGAGCGTCCACCTGGATTCAGGACATAGACTCCGGGCTTGGACAACCGTACTCCCAACGCCAATGCAAGGGCGCCCATCGGCCAACCTCCATTCGGGCTTGGTGTCACTGCAGCCTGGGTTCGCAATCGCGCCAAGCGGAAAAGTCCCCCGAGAAGCATAGCCGTCAGTCGCGAGGGAATCCAATTGAGGACATCGTCGGCAATCGCGGCCCACTTCCCTTTCCACTCCCAGTCTCCTCGATATCCCCAGCATGCATCGGCCGTGTTCGCGAACCGATAGAGGAATATCCCGGGAAGCCCCAGGATCCCCCACCAGAAAATCGGCGCTATGACAGAATCCGACAAATTTTCCGATAGACTTTCCAATGCGGATTCGCGCACCACGACCTCCGGCAATTCGGCAGTGTCTCGCGAAACGATGCGGGAAAGCCTCCTTCGCCCTTCCATGAGCGAGATGGACAGCCCTTTCTCCACCGATGCCACTTCCGTGAAGAGCATGCGAATCGAAAACAGCGGCCACATCACGAGCCCCTCCACGACCCAACGCCAGTGCAACTCGAGTCGACCCAATCTCCATTCGATGGCCGCACCGGTGCCCACGCACGCCAACGCACCAAAACACCAGCCGCCAGCACCAAGCAAGAAGGCTTTTCCCGGTGCCTTAGGAAGGAGTTTTCCCAGCCAGGCCAGATAACGGCCCATCCAAACCACAGGGTGGGCAGGAATAGGGGGCTCTGCAAACAGAAGATCGAGTAAAATTGCGAATACCAAGGCCATTGACCACAAAATCTAGCGCATACCCGTTGCCGATACACCACCTATAGGCGCACTTTCAAAATCGCAGCCACCTGGATCCTGGTCGCTGGTGCTGTTGATGGAGATCGATCCAATGATCAAGGAAACGAGCATGGACACCGTTACACACAAACGCCGCAGCGCCGTCGTGAAGGCGGCACAGGAGAAGAAACAGGCTCGCGCCACCTCCACGAAGGGCTTGTTGATGGCGATCACCGGCCCGGGCAAGGGGAAGACGAGTTCCGCACTGGGGATGGGGATCCGAGTGGTCGGACATGGACAGAAATTGGCGGTGGTCCAGTTCGTCAAAGGCGCCATGCAAAGCGCCGAGCGCGAGGTGTTCGCGAAGCTTCCCGGAGTCGAATGGCACACCATCGGCGACGGATTCACCTGGAACACCCAGGACCGCGACGCCGACATCGCGACGGCAAGACGCGCATGGGAGCAAGCCCTCCGGCATCTGGACGACACCTCGCTCGCCATGCTGATCCTGGACGAACTCAACATCGTTCTTGCCCACGGCTACCTTCCCGTGGAAGAGATCCTCGCCGGATTTTCACGTCGCCATCCGATGATGCACGTCGTGGTCACCGGCCGGGGAGCGCCGCAACCGCTGATCGATGCGGCCGACTTGGTCAGCCGGATCGAATCCGTCAAACACCCGTTCCAGGCGGGGATCAAGGCCCAGGCCGGTGTGGAGTTCTAGATGGAAACGAACCTCCCGGCACACATGCGGCGAGGCGATCCCTTGGCGATCGATTCGGGTCCTGGAGCCGGGATTCCATGGATCGGACCCGGGATGATTGACGGATTTTGTCAGGCGCGGATCGCCTCGTTCGCGGAAGATCAGGGAACCGGCGCGGTCCAGATCACGCGTGGTCCGTCCCAGAATCGGCGCCCCAGGATATCCAGACGTTTTCCGTCGGGACGAAGCACACCGGGAGAGAACGGCGGAACCTCAACCGGTCCGTTCCACGGCACGAGCTCCTTGCGCCCGAGCTCGCGCAATCCATCGATCTTGAAGACTCGCGAGTCGCGACCCGCCATCGAGATCGGCCATATTCCTTTGTGCGCCACGATCGGCAACAGCTGGGATCGGTTCGCTAGCAGTTCCGTGATCCTGTAGAATCCGTTTTCCACCTTGGCGAAATGGATGTTGCCTTCCACCGGTTTTTCGCCCGCGTTGGAGACCACCACGATCACGCTTCCGAACTGGTCGATGTAGGCGAATCCGCCCAGACTGTCGCCTTCGAACGACACGGGGCATGAATCGCGGATGTCGGATTCTGTCAAGATGGGAGCGATCGCCTCCAGTCTGGCCCTTTCGTCGTCCTTGAGACGGGTCTTGCCCAGATTATCGACATAGACGAACCAGCCGGATGGCCGGTTTTCGGGCTTCAGGTTCGAAAGCGACGAATCGCTCACGAAATATCCGCCGGGAACTCCTGCCAACCGCCAGCCTACCGTCTTGGGTTCGAACCAGTAGTAGAAGTTGGGGTTGCCGGTGCCTTCGCTCTGGCGTTCAAGATCCGTCGAGTAGTAGAAGGCCGGACCGAACGGATGGCGAGGGATGTGTTTTCGGACCAAGGCCACGATCGGGGTATCGACCACACCTGCGTCCCAGTAGGCACGATTGAAGGCCATGGGGGCGCGCCTGACCGTTCCGTCGGTGTTGGCCACGTGGGTCCACCCCACCGACAGCCACGCGTGTTTCAGGTACTTGCGGGCCCAACCGGTGTCCTTGCCCGCGTTTTTCACGGCGTTGTTGAAGTTCGATTGCCAAGCGTCCATGTGCGCGCCCATGGGGAATTGCGGCGCCCTGGCGGCATGCCCCCCCATGTTTGTGGAAGCGTTCCAGTACAACGGTACAGGTCGACCTTCGTCGGATTGCAGCTCCACGCTGAAGTACCAGTTTTTGGCGGGCAGGTGCTTCAGGTAGATCCGGAAGTCGTTGCCGGTCCCCCGCACCGAGGCGGCATGCGGCAGAATCTGTCCACCCACCAGCGGTTCGCGACCGGCGGCACGGATGGTCTCGGCGGCACGGGCGTAGAAGCGGGCGAACCGATCCGACTTGAAGTCGCTGTAGAGCGACCAATACGACTTGCGGATCACCTCGGCGCGTTCCGTCACGGTGGCTCCGGGTATGTCCACTCCAGCCCAGCGTTCGAAATCGTCGAGGACGCGGGGGTGGAAATCGTGGTTGCCTCCGTACAGTCCTACGACAAAATCCGCCGCATAGAATCCGCGCGAATGGATGCGGTTCGCCAAGGTCCCGATTTTCCAACCCGCGAAATCGCCGAAGGTCGCGTTGACGATTCCTGGCGGCCAATCCGCCGAGTCCAACGGCATCATCGGGGTCACGTAGCCGGCATGGGGATAGATGATCTTCCCTTCCCAGTCCTGGGCGAAGTACTTGTCCTTGCGCGCCTTGAGCCAGGAGCCCCACTGCGCCCAACCCGAGTCCCGGCTCTTGTCTCCGAAGCCGTGTGCCGAATCGCCTCCGGTGGCTGCCGTGTATTCGTAACCCCAAGCCACGCAACTCATGATGGGCACCTTGCCTTGGGCTTCCATGCCCACGGCGCCGTTGATCATTTCCTGGAGGTGGTGATTGTTGAGGTCGGGAATCCCTTCCCAGAACAGTTGCTGCCCCCAGGTGTAGTTGCCCGCTCCCCAAGGAATGTCCGAGACGCCGTTCTGTTCCGTCATGAACGGGGGAAAGTCCGCGTTGGGCCCTGGAGTGGTGGGATGCGGAAGTTCCAACGCGGTCGCGGCGAATGCGCAGACCAGGACCGACGGAACGCAGGATTGTTTTGCGCAGAAGAGGATGCCCATTGGCCTAATAGGATAAATCCGTCGAAGGCTTCGTGGTGGCTCGAAACCGAACGGCGTAAAACGCATCGCTCGTGCCACACACGGTTTGCAGCTCGAGAACGAACGATCAGACCTCCTCGCGGTCCCCTTTCGTGCTCGGGCTCGAAATCACCAGGAACCAGGAATCCACCTCGCCGGTATTGGCCACCCTGTGAACCACCCCAGGCGGGATTTCCAAGGATTGCTCCGAGCCCACCCGATGGACCGCCCCATCCAGTTCGATGTCCAGGACTCCCGACAGCACGAAGAACAATTGCCGTGCCGTCTTGTGGTAGTGCCGGATCTCGGCGGCTCCCGGTGGAACTCGTTCGTGGATCACGGACAGATCTTGTCCGGACAGGAGTCGCCATCCGTCGCAAGTCCCGCCCCACACGTAATGTTCCGTGTTCGATCGATCGACAGGTCCTATCACCCGGGAAACACCTTACCCAACGCCATCGCCGCCTGCGCGATGTGGTGGTCGCCGTGCCACGCGTAGATCTCGACCTGTTGGAAAAGGGCGAAATCCCGACCGCTCCCGGGGTGGTGGAACCTCCGCAGCCAGGAAGCCTGGTCCAGACCCCGGAAAAACGTCGTCCATCGCCTGTGGAGCGCCGCCAACAACACCAGCGCGTCGGTGACGGTTTCTGTCGAACAATCGGGGGTGCGGACCCAGTCGTTTTCCTCGTAGGGAGCGATCGTCGGGGTCGATTCGCACAATGCGTATTTGCAACGCATGTAGCTGTGCAAGTGGCTGTCGACGACATGGTGGACGATTTTCGTCACATTCCATCCTCCCTCCCGGTAGGTCGCCTGCAGCCGATACGGATCGAGGCCACCGACCAGCCCGGCGAGTCGGGCAGGATAGGACGCGAGCGTGGCGATATGATCGGCCACGCGAACGGGATCGAAGCAATCGGGTGTCGGCATGGGAAGTCGCGCGATCGCGGAAGGGTCCTGGGTCATGCGAGCCTCTCTGCTGCGAAGTGTGGATGCGATCAAGCAATATACCGATCGCTTCAAATTGATCCACTCGACCTTTCCAAACCGGAACAGGTTCGGCGATCCGTTCCGATCCAACTCGGAAGCCGCGATTGGCACGCGCTTTGACTCTACCTTGGTCGAATCGCCTATCCGAGGAACCGCCACCATGCCCACGCTCGATCCAAACGCCCAGAAGAAACCGCTTGAACAGTTCGGACGCGACCTCACCGAACTCGCCCGCGAGGGCAAGCTCGATCCGGTGATCGGACGCGATGACGAAATCCGTCGCACCATCCAGATTCTGTCGCGGCGCACCAAGAACAACCCCGTGCTGGTGGGTGAACCCGGCGTGGGCAAGACAGCCATTGTCGAAGGGCTCGCCCGACGCATCATCGACGGCGACGTGCCGGAAACCCTGAAGGGCCGGCGCGTGGTGGCGTTGGACATGGGCGCGCTCATCGCGGGCGCCAAGTACCGCGGCGAATTCGAGGAACGCCTCAAGGCGGTGCTGCAGGAAGTCCAGGACGCCGATGGACAGGTCGTGCTGTTCGTCGACGAGCTCCACACCGTGGTGGGAGCCGGCAAGGCGGAAGGCGCCATGGATGCGGGCAACCTCATGAAACCGTTGCTCGCGCGCGGCGAGCTGCGGCTCGTGGGCGCGACGACGCTCGACGAATACCGGCTTCATATCGAGAAGGACGCGGCGTTGGAACGGCGGTTCCAGCAAGTGCGCGTGGACGAACCCGATGTGGAGAGCACCATAGCCATCCTTCGCGGCCTGCGCGAGCGCTACGAGGTCCACCACGGCGTGCGCATCAACGACGCGGCGCTGGTGGCTGCCGCCGTGCTCTCACGGCGCTACATCGCCGACAGATTCCTTCCGGACAAGGCCATCGATCTCGTCGACGAGTCGGCGGCGCGCCTGAAGATGCAGATCACCTCCAAGCCCGAATCCCTCGATGCCATCGATCGACAGATTCTGCAAATGCGAATGGAGCGGCTCTCGTTGCGCAAGGAGAAGGACGCCGCATCCAAGGAACGGCTCGCGAGGCTCGAGACGGAAATCGAGATCCAGGAAGCCGGACAACGCGAACTAGCGCAGCGATGGGAGTCGGAGAAGATCCGGATCAAGCGTGTGCAGGATTTGCGCGCACGCATGGAAAAAGTGCGCGCCAAGGCCGAAGACGCCGAGCGTCGCTACGATCTGGCCCAGGCATCGCAGCTTCGCTACGGCGAACTGGACGCGCTGCAGAAGGAGCTCTCGAGCGCGCAGGCCGATCTCGAGAAATCCGACGGCGAGCGCTTGCTCCGCGAGGAGGTGACAGAAAACGACATCGCCTCCATCGTGGCCAAGTGGACGGGCATTCCCGTGGCGCGGTTGGTGCAAGGCGAATCGGAAAAACTGCTGGCACTGCCCGCGCGCCTGCACGAACGGGTGGTAGGCCAGGATCCGGCGGTGCAGTCGGTTTCGGAGGCCATCCAGAGGTCGCGGGCGGGGCTGTCCGACGAGAAACGTCCGGTCGCCTCGTTCCTGTTTTTGGGCCCCACCGGCGTGGGAAAGACGGAACTCGCCAAGGCCCTGGCCGAAGCCATGTTCGACACCGAACAGGCGCTGATCCGCATCGACATGAGCGAGTACATGGAAAAGCACTCCGTCTCGCGACTGGTGGGGGCGCCTCCGGGCTATGTGGGTTTCGAGGATGGAGGGCAACTGACGGAAGCCGTCAGGAGGCGGCCTTGGTCGGTCATCCTCTTCGACGAGATCGAGAAGGCCCATCCCGACGTCTTCCACATCCTGCTCCAGATTTTGGAAGACGGACGCCTCACCGACGGACAGGGTCGGCTGGTCGACTTCCGCAACACGGTGATCCTCCTCACCTCGAACCTGGCATCGCAGGCCATCCTGGAAGAAACCGACAGGAATCGTCTGGAAGCCGTGGTGGACGAGGCGTTGCGCGCCAATTTCCGTCCAGAGTTCCTGAACCGCCTGGACGAGAGGATCGTCTTCCACGCGCTGAAGGATACCGACCTCGAAAAAATCACCATGATCCAAGTGGCGAGATTGGAGGCGAGAATGGCCGGTTCCAACCGCAGGCTCGAGCTATCCGCCCCGGCCAGACAATTTCTGGTCCGCAAGGGAACCGATCTGGCCTGGGGAGCCCGCCCGCTGCGGCGAGCCATCCAGAAGGAACTGGAAAACCCTCTCGCAAAGCTCATCCTGGAGGGGAGGTTCCCCGAAGGAACGCTCGCGAAGGTCGATGCCGATCCCGGATCGTTGCGCTTCGAGGTCTGTTGAGCCTGGAAAGGCTTGTCGTCAGATTCCGGCGGCCTTGGCGCACTCGGAATTGACGAACAGCGTGGCCTCGCGTCCCTGCAGGACCAAGGCCAGGGGAAGCGAGGAATCGCCGTCGAGCACCCTGCGCAGCATGGGTCCTTTGGCCGCACCGGTGACTACCACGCAAAGATCCAGGGCGGCGCGCAGCGCGCCCAGCCCCAAGGTCACGCGCGGATGCGGAGCCTTGGGAGCGACCGTCTCCAAGGCCAGCGAGGTCGTGTCGGACAGCTCGGGCCCGTTCGGAAACAGGCTGGCGGTGTGTCCGTCGTCGCCCATGCCCAGCCACACCTGCGGGATGGACGGAATCCGTCCGACATTTTCCGGCAACAATCGACGCACCAGGGCATCCAGATGGGAAGCCGAAGGCGTCCAATGCAGCGCTTGGTGGCCAAGTCCGTCGGGATCGAGCAGAAGCCGGATGGCGACCATCCAGTTGGATCCCGCCTCGGAAAGTCCGACCATGCGTTCATCCACCGGAATGAAGGACACACCCTGCAGCGAAGGGCCCGACCAGTGACGGAACAAGGCCTCGTAGGTGCTCCCTCCCGAAACCGCGCAAACGGGGCCACGGACACGCGCCAAAGTGGCCTCCCCCAGCTCCAGGAGATCCTTGCAAACGACGACGGAAACCGTCATGAGGCGTGCCCGATCCAATCACGATCGTCGCGGGCCAACAGGCCCTGCGCGGCTTCCGGCCCGTCGGTGCCGGCCGGGTAGAGCGGGATCTTCGACTTGCCCGAAGTGGAGGCCCACTTGTCGAGCACGGGCTGCAGGAATTTCCAGGACAATTCGCTTTCGTCCGACCTGACAAAAAGCGTCGCATCGCCTCGGAACGCGTCCAGAAGGAGCCGCTCGTAGGCTTCGGGCGATGCGGATTCGAAAGCCTCGCGCCAGGCGAAGTTCATGGATGTCTTTTCGATGGCGATATCCTGGCCCGGACGTTTGGTGCCCAATTCCAGTAGGATGCCCTCGTTGGGCTGGATCTGGAAGATGATGCGGTTGCGGGGCGGCACCACGCCGGGCAGCGCGTTGAACAGGATGTGCGCGCCTTCCTTGAAGGTCACCGCGATCTGGGTTCCGCGATGCCCCATGCGCTTTCCGGAACGCAGGAAGATGGGAACGCCCGCCCACCGGAAATTGTCAATGTGTACGCGAAGGGCAGCGAAGGTCTCGGTGTTGGAGGTCTCGGGAACATCGGGCTCTTCGCGGTAGCCTGGAACCGTCTGGCCTTCCGATTCACCGGATGCGTACTGGCCACGAACGACGTCGGAATCCTCGCCCGACAGACGCAAGGCCCGCAGGGCCTTCAACACCTTCACCTTCTCGTTTCGCACGTCGTCGGAATCGAGGCTGGCGGGAGGCTCCATGCACGTCAGGCACAGCACCTGCATCAGGTGGTTCTGGATCATGTCGCGCAACAGGCCAGCGGTCTCGTAGTAGCCGCCACGTCCCTCGACGCCCAGCGTCTCGGCTGCGGTGATCTGGATGTTGTCGATGTGGCGCGCCGACCAGATGGGCTCGAAAATGGGATTGGCGAAGCGGAACACCAGCAGGTTCTGCACGCCTTCCTTGCCCAGGTAGTGGTCGATGCGGTAGATCTGGTCTTCGGTGAGATGCGAAAGGATGGCCTTGTTGAGCGCCTTGGCCGATGCCAGATCCCGTCCAAATGGCTTCTCGATGATCACGCGCGACCATCCGTGTCCGTCCGAATTCTGGTGCACCATGCCTTGCTGCGAAAGCGCGGCCACAATGGGAAGGAACGTGTCGGGCGGGACCGACAGGTAATAGAGAACGTTCAGGGGAAGCGAGAGTTCCGATGACAATTTGTGGAGACGCTCGTCCAGGATCTGCGCACCTTCGACCGTGTAGTCGGCTTTGCAGAAATACATGCGATCGCGGATGGCTTCGGCGCCCGCACCGGCTTTCTCACGAAACGAAACATCGTCGAGATTCGAACGCCCCACCCCGACCACGGCGAATTTTTCCGGCAGCAATCCCTGGGAGCGCAAACGCGCCAATGCCGGAAGAAGCTTGCGCTTGGCCAGATCTCCCGAACCACCGAAGATGACCACGAATCCGCCCTCGGCGGAGACAGCGTTGGAAAGGGCTTTGTCGGTCATCGATGTTCTCGTTGGGTTGCGTTCATGCTGGGTGACTCGCCGAGCGACCAGGATCGGATCCGTAGGGCGGCTCGGCTCGAGGCGGTGTTTCCTTGATCCCCTGTTTCCGGGAGGAAATCGCCAGCAGTGAGGAAGATACTCGTTCTCGGATTGACCGTCTGCCGGCAATTGTCGATCCCGTTCGAGGCAGGCGAACGGGTCATACCGATCACGACAATTTGAAAGCTTCCACCAAGGACTTCATTTCCGCCGACATCCTCGCCAGGTCCTTGCTGGAGTGCGCCACCTGCTCGGCGGCGGCACTGGTCTCGCGAGCCGCACCGTTCACCCCCGCGATGTTGCTGGCCACCTCGCGGGATCCCTTCGCGGCTTCCTGGATGGACAACGACACTTCGTGCGAACCGGTCGCGACCTGGGCGATGGCGGTGGTCACCGAGCGCGCTCCCAGCGACGCCTGGCCCACGTGGTTGGAAATCTCGGCCGCCGCGCGCGTCTGCTGCGACACCGCCACGTCGATGGTCTTGACCGAGTCGGAGATCCTCTCGATGATGTGCGCCACATCGCCGATCACCTTGACAGCATCTGTCGCGTTCTCCTGGACGCCTTCGATGCGGCTTGCGATATCCTCCGCCGCGCGAGCGCTCTGCGAGGCCAGTTCCTTGATCTCGCCCGCCACCACGGCGAATCCGCGCCCCGCTTCCCCGGCGCTGGCGGCCTCGATGGTGGCGTTCAGGGCCAGCAGGTTGGTCTGTTCCGCGATGCGCTTGATCACGTCGGTGACCTTGCCGATCTCCCGCGCGGCTTGACGCAATCTGTCCATGGTTCCGGTGGCGCCACCCGCCAGCTGGTTGGCTTGGCCCGCGACTCCCGCGGCGTCGCGGGCGTTGCCCGAGATCTCGGCGATGGACGACGTCATCTCTTCCACGGCGGCTGCGATGGCGCCCATGTTCGAGCTCATCTGCTCGGCTGCGGCGGCCACCGAGGTCGCGTTGATGCTCATCTCTTCGGCTGCGGCGGCCATGGTGGTGATGATGGAGGTCACCTGTTCCGTGGCGGCGGAAACTGTCGCCGATTGCGAAGTCATCTGGGTGGATCCGCTTGCCAGCTGGTTGGACACCGCGGAAAGTTCTTCGGACG
>JBDKGS010000042.1:0-20747 GCA_039798065.1 Fibrobacterota bacterium
GACGCGGGTCCAACGGGCATGGGTGTGGTCGAAGGCTGGGATCGCATTCGCGACCAGCGCGATCAGGAGGGCAAGATTCCGGTGCATCGAGATTCCTCGGATGGAGTGTGCCCAGAACATGTCGCGGCAACGGGGAGGAATCTTACAGGAAATCGAACGGTAGGGAGGTTTCTCATCGGGACCCCACAGGCCAGGATCAACGGAGTTGGCCGTCGGAATGTCGCCAAACCACGCGGGACGCGAGGAGTGCCCAAAGATTGGATCGGTGGTTGCGCCATTCGCCTGCCGAACCGGACCATAGAACCGAACCACGCGGATCGACCACCGAGATCGGTGTCGAAGCAGACAGATTCTGCCACCGGGAGGCTCGCGGGATCCGACTTGGCTCGATCCACGTCGCGCTCCCCGGAGCGAAAGCCCCGGCGTAGGTGCCGTCGGAGAAACGAGCGGGCGATCTGGCGCCGGGGATCCAACGGCCCTCGAGGGTATCGACAAAATCCGGATTGGCGAAGACGGAATGGGCGTCGAATGACGTGGCCGATCGCCAGCGGTCCCAGGCATAGTTGGGATCGGCGTTGCCCAGCCGCGCCATGTTCGCCTGGCTGGGCGCGAAGTAGAGGTTCGAGTCCAGGGAAAGCGGATAGGTCGAAGCCTTGCCATCGTAGATCCAGGCCCCGAAGAGGCGGTGGTCGCTCTCGCTCGCACCCGGAGCCTTGCGGCGTCCCGCGACCAGATTCCGTCTCAGGACGGAGCCGCCTTTGAAGTAGCTGTCCTGGATCTGGATGCCCCATCCGGTCGGGTCGATCACCGTATTGTGTTCTGCGAGGACAGAATCTGTCGTGTAGGAGTTGGGATCGGCGATCCCCAGCACGATCCCGCCGCCGTTGTTTTCCGACACGCAGTGCCGGATGCTGGAATGCCGGCTGCCCACGCCGAATCCGATGGCGTCGCCGATGGAGCGGTTGTTGTGGAGGACCAGCTTCTTTGGACCCGCGTGCTTGATCTTGAAACCCGTGTTGGAGTTCCACGAAACGCTGTTGAGGACATGGATGATTCCCGAATCGGCGTCGTTGTAGACGAGGAAGTTCGTGTTGTTCCAGTGGTCGTTGGCCGTGTCGCGGTTGTCGTGCCCGATGCAGCGATCGATGACGTTCCCGGTGCCGCCCTGGATCTTGAATCCCGTGCAGTTGTCGGCGGTGGACCAATGCGAATCGTGGACCTCCATCTTGAAGGCCATGCAGCTGTCGCCACCCAACAGGACGCCGGCGTTCTCGCCGCGCGAGGCGTTGCGCACGACCATGTTGGAGAAGACGACATGGCTTGGACCGAATGCCCAGAGGCCACCCCCACCGGGACCGCAATGGAGGGTGGCGCGCTCGCCGGGGTACCCTCGGATCTCTAGGTAGTCGGACTCGGGGAAATTCACGAATCCGAAGGGTGCCTTCACGCCGTTGGTCTCCCACACGTAGGTCTCCCGGAACGTTCCTTCGCGTACGTAGATCGTCTTGCCGTCGACGCCTTGGATCGAGCGCATGGCCTTCTCCAAAGTGCGCAAAGGAGCGTCGATCCTCCCGCTGGCGGCGTCGTTGCCGGTTGGCGAGACAAACAGGAAGTCGCGCGTGCCGACGGTCAGGTGGAAACGTCGCTCCCGGAAGACGCCATCGACGCGGGTCACGCGTACGCCCATTTCGCGCACGCCGGTGTCCGAGATCGACGGCGTCCAATCCACCTCGCCTGCGTCGGAAATTGTCATGCCTGAGGGGGCGTCCTGAAGCGACCAGGAAAGGGCTTGGTTGTCGGCCTCGTAGACGCTGAACTGGAAATCCAGGGGGACTCCGGGATGGGCCCGCACGGGAGCCCTCCAGAAAAGCACGAAGGAGGAATCGATCCACGGTCGCAGATCCGCGGAAGCGGCGACTTCGCCGGAAAGCATGCACAGGGCTGTGACAAAAATCGACTTGATCGTCTTCATGGCGTGTTCCCCAATTGGGCGGGCCGCGACAAGCCGTGTTCGATCCGCGAGATGTGGAAGGTCGTGGTCTGGTCGTAGCCCGAATTGGCCCAACCCATGAGGTAGCCGTAACCCCAGGTTCGCAGCGAGTCCGCTCCGACGGTGGGGCGGTTGAGGTCGGCGTCGTGGATGTCGTGGGCCTTGGTCCACGCCGCTTCGCCTTGGCGCTGGTACCAGGTTTCGATCACGCCGTCGCGCGCGCCGCTGCTTGACGAAAATTGTCCATGGAACACCAGGTCGATCCACTTGCCCACGTCTTGCGATCGGATCAGGATTCCCCCCGAAGCGGGGGATCCGGTCACTCGTTTGCCGCCGATGGAATATCCCACGGTGAGCTCGGAGGCTTTTTCTCCGGAAGCCCAATCCAGATCGGTTCCCCACACGATGGTGGATCCGGTTCCGTTGGCGGAGTATTCGTCGGCCCAAATCGCCAGGAGTTTGTTGTTGGCGGGCCATTGCGAGCGCCCGCTTGAAGTCGCGGTCGCCGAACGGGATCGATTAAGGACCTGCCCGTTCCAAACTTCGTTGTAGTAGGATTTTGTCGCGTAGCGCAGGAAGATGCCGTTGGAGTCCTGCTGGGAGATCACGCCCCACGAGGTGCCATCGGTGCCGAGCACCGTGTCGCCCAGCTGCCACCCGACGCGTTGGGACGAGGGGATCTCGATGCGGGTGTCGTGGCGGTGGTGGTAGTTGGCGGGAATGTGCCATCGGAACGAAATCCAGAATCCGTCGCCGCGGGCCATGGAAAAGCGCATTTCGCTCATGCCATATTCGCCGGGCACCACACCCGGATAGCGGAAGGGAAGTCCCAGCGTGCCACTGGAACCGGGCACCGTGTCCAGCTCCCAGCCGGCATCGTGGAAGACCCATCCGCCTCGGGGGACGAGGGAATCGCCTTTGGTGAAGTCGTAGACGACCGATGCAGTGGGCGAGGCGGGGACGCCCGACGAGGTCGAGGCGTCGCCACCGCACGAGCAGACAAGAATTGTCGAGGTCGCGAGGAGGATGGCGGTGGTGGTCGACGGCTTTTGGGCGGCCAGGGGTTTGGCGGACATGGTGCCTGCTTCGCTTCCGGGTGGTGTGGGAGTCCGGTCGGACCGGTGGTGGGCCCACAGGGTCAATGATACCATGCAAACGGGTGCCGAAGGTAGGAAGCATGAACGCGCCAGGGACCGAAGCCCTTGATGGGCGCGGACACCGCCGCCAAGGCGAGGAGGCCGCGCGGCGAGGACCGCGGATGACAGAAACTGACTGGAGCGGGGCGAGCGCGAGGGCCCGGCCGCCGATGCGCGGGCGGGGCGCCAAGGCGATTCCCGACGAAGGTATTCTCAGCGTGCCAGATGGAAGTACAGGGGAAATCCGGCAGCGAGATTGAGCGGGAAGGTGATCGCCAATGCCATGGGGATGTAGATGCCCGGATCGGCCTTGGGAGCCGCCAGACGCATGGCGGCAGGAACCGCGATGTACGAGGCGCTTGCGGACAGGACCGCCAGCAGGAATCGGTTGCCCGGTTCCTCGAGGAAGAATCCGCTGGCCCAGGCCACGAGGCTTCCGTGGACCAGCGGTGCGACCAAGGCGAATCCAACGGGGAACAAACCTTTGCTGATCAGGTTCGAGAGGCTTCGTCCGCACACCAAGCCCATTTCCAGCAGGAACAACGCGAGGAACCCTTTGAAGATGTCGTTGGTGAAGGGCTTGATCCCTTCGGCCATGGTCTTGTCGGATGCCAAGCCAACGAGAAGGCTGCCAACCAGTAGCACCACGCTTCCGTTGGTAAGGGAGTGGCGCAGCACGGCCTTCATGCCGTGGGCTCCAGGCTCGTCGTCTCCGTTCACTTCGAACACGCGCAGCAACAGAACGCCCACGATGATCGCAGGAAACTCCATGAAGGCCATGACCGCCACCATGTGGCCGCCGAAGTCGATGGCACGTCCCTCGAGGAACCCCACGGCGGCAACGAATGTCACCGCACTGACAGATCCGTAGGCGGCGGCGATCGCGGCAGAATCCTGGACCGGGAGTTTTCGGCGCAGCAGGAAAAAGCTGCTGAGGGGAATGACCGCAGCCAAGACCAGACCTGCGACAAGCGACCAGCCGATCTCTGCGCTCCATTCGCTGGAGCGCAGCTCCTGGCCCCCTTTGAATCCGATGGCCAGAAGCAGGTACAGCGAGAGGAACTTGGCGATGGCCGCAGGGATTTCGAGATCGCTGCGCATCTTGGATGCGGCGATTCCCAGAATGAAAAAGAGCAGAACGGGATTCGTGAAGTTGGTCAATAATGTGGTGAAATCCATGATCGGCCAAATTACAAGCTCGGCACCGGACGATCCAAGCGCCAGGGACGGATTCGCACCAAAGGTGCCCTGCCATATCGTGAACCCGGAGCAGTCGACAGGCTCACCGCTGGCCGAAGCCCTTGATGGGCGCGGACACCGCAGCCAAGGCGAGGTGGCTGCGCGGCGAGGCCCGCGGATGACAGAAACTGGCTGGAGCGGGACGAACGCGAGGGCCCCTGCCGGCGCCCAAAAAAGAGCGCCCGGGTTTAGCCGATTTGACCCACTGCCGACAGGACAGAATTTGTGCTTAGCCGCGACGCCAGGCGAAGAAGCGCCGCGCCAGGCGCAGAGCGGTTTCGGGTTTATGCGCGCGGGTCCAGACGCCAGCCGCGTACTTGGCCGACTCGGCGAAGGTGGGGTACGCGTGGATGGTGCCCAGGATCTTCTTCAGCCCAATGCCGTTCTTCATGGCCAATGTCCATTCGGCCAGCAGTTCACCGGCATGGGCTCCGGCGATGGTGACACCCAGAATGGTGTCCTTGCCAGGCACGGTGAGGACCTTCACGAAGCCGTGCGTCTCGTCGTCGGCGATGGCGCGATCGAGATCGTCCAGATGGTAGATGCTCGACTCGTAGGGGATGCCCTGGGCGATGGCGTCAGATTCTGACAAGCCGACGCGCGCCACCTGGGGATCGGTGTAGGTGCATCGGGGAATGACGCGGTAGTCGGCCTTGAAGCTCCAGAACGGAGACAGCAATCCGTTGAGAGCCGCGTACCAAGCCTGGTGCGCCGCGAAGTGGGTGAACTGGTAAGGGCCGGTGGCATCTCCCACCGTGTAGATGTTGGGGAAGTTGGTTTGCAGAAGTCCGTTGGCCTCGATGGTTCCGTCGTCGCGAAACCGCAAACCCAGCGTGTCCATCCAAGGTGCGCGACGAGCCTTGCGCCCCAACGCCACCAATACGGCATCGAAGGAAGCGCGCTCTTCTGCGCCCTCACCGTTGGTGGGGCCATGCACGATCCATTGCTTGCCCGCCGGATCGACCTCGAAGCGGATGGCAACCCGTCCGGTGCGAACCACCACACCATCGGCCTCGAAGCGTTCCCGCACCAGTTCGCCGACCTCGGCGTCTTCCCGCGAAAGCAGCCGCGGACCGCGATCGATCTGCACCACCTGCACGCCCAATCGTGCGCAGGCCTGGGCGAGCTCGCATCCGATGGGCCCGCCACCAAGAACCACGAGCTTGGACGGAAGATCCTCCAGATCCCAAAAAGTGTCGGAGGTCAACATATTCACCCCATCGATCCCTGGAATCCGGGGCACGGCCGGTTCGCCGCCGGTAGCCAGCACGATGCTGCGTGCCGTCATTTTCCGTCCGTCCACTTCCACGGTCCACGGATCCACAACCACAGCGTCGCCAAGCACCACATGCACGCCCAGCCCCTGGTAGCGTTCCACCGAATCGTGTGGAGCGATGGCTTCGATGGCCTTGCGCACATGGGCCAGCACCTTGGTATGATCCACCTTGATGACGGAATCTGTCGAAGCGTAGCGCTCCACGCCGCGAGCCTGGTGCACCACCCGCGCCGCGTGGATGAGGGCCTTGGAAGGCACGCATCCGGTATTGAGGCAATCGCCGCCCATGCGGTGCCGTTCCACTAGCGCCACCTTGGCGCCCACCGCCGAACCGATGTAGCTGGTCACCAAACCACCCGCCCCGGCACCGATGGCGATCATGTCGTATTCGAACGATGCAGGGCGATTGAATCGAGCGTAGATCCGACGCGCCTTGATGCGATCCAGGATCCAACGAGAGACCATCGGCAGCACTCCCAGAATGGCGAAGGCGGCCAACAAACCGGGAGAGACGATCCCCGCAAGCGAAGTAAGCTGACCGAATTGGCGACCGGCGAACACATAGGCAAGAGTGCCGGGAGCCATGCCCACGAAGGAGACCCACACGTACGTCCAGGTCCGCAACGGGACAAGTCCTGACAACAGGTTGACCGCGAAGAAGGGGAAGACGGGCACCACACGCAAGGCGAACAGGTAGAAGGCGCCATCGCGGGCGATGCCTTCCTCGAACGATCGCAACCTCTGTCCTACCTTCGACTTCACCCAATCGCGCATCAAGGTGCGAGAGGCGAGCATGGCCCCCGTGGCACCTGCGGTCGCGCCAACCAGAACGAGCAAGGTGCCCGCAAAGACCCCGAACAGCGCTCCACCCATCAAGGTCAGAAGCGAGGCGATGGGAAGCGACAAGGCGGCGCAGACCGCATAGACCGCCACGAACAGGGACGAATACAACAAGGGGGATTGCGAGATGCCCGCTTGGAGGAATCCCAACTGTGCCTGAAGCCCGCGCAGGGAGAGAAGGGCCTTGGTCTCGGGGGGCAACTGGAGCCAGATGCCAATGGTCAGGGCTACGCCCCCCAGGACAAGTGCGTGTTTGAGTTTCATCAATAGGTCCTTGGTCGTTGAACAGCTCAAGGTGTCAGGTCTGCTGACCAAGAAGTCGTCGGGGTACGGGCGAATCTTACACTGGATTGGAGAACGAGTCTTTCTTGCTCGAAAGGTTGCACGTACTTCCTTCCACCACAGCTGCAGATTTTGTCCATTATGGAAAACCATAGCTCCGCCATTGCGCCATCCATCACGACGTCAAGAACCCCTTAGAAGGGATCTCGAATGAACAAGCTAGAGTCCTTGTACAACACCAAACTTTCCAAAGCCTTGGATATGTCCGAAGAGGACATGAACGCGGCTCACAAGGAATTCAGGGATGCGGCCAACGAAGATCCGGACGGACTCGTCACCTTGCTGCGTTCTGTGGATTTGCTCTCGGAGAATTTCCTTTGGGATGTCTACGCGAGCCTGCGAGTGGATGCCGGCCAATGGAAAGAATTGCTGATCTCGGAAGCCGCTCGTCTGATCGAGTCTGCTGTCCAGCTCCCGAACGCTGCGTCCAAAATCCTCGAATCTTTAGAAGGTGTATCGGCTGCGAAAGACACCGCCTACCTTGAACTCATCAAACAAGAGCTTGCCAAGCATCTTAGGTCCCCGGTTCTTGGCGTTCGTAGGAGAGTGGTTTGGGAGTTTTGTGTCTGTAGTGGTAAATACGAACCCTCGGAAATCCACATGATGCAGGGCATCCTATTGAACGATGCGGATTGGCGAATCCGGAATTTCTGCAGGGAGTGTCTCCTCGAGTCCAACGACCTTCCGAATCACTACTCCGAGCCCCTCATGGATCTGATTCGCCGGAAAACGCAAAGTCCTCACCAATGGTGAATCCAAAAAGACGCGGTGTGGTCCCACAGCACCCGTAAGGTTCACGTCGATGGCCGACGCTGGAACCTTTTTTCCTCGAATTATCAGGGAATCTGGTCGTTCGTCGGCGGGCCGGGCGTGATTCGAGTTCCCTGCGGATTCTGGATGCACCTATCGAGGAAAGGGGGATATCCAGAGGTGTACCGCGAAGCGGCAAGCGCCTCACTCCTGCCGAGTCAGCCGGTCGCCGCGAGGCTTGTCGGATTCTGTCACGCTGCGCATGGCTTTGCGGATCAGCTCCACCTGCGCGGCGGCTTCGGCGCAGGGAGGGCAGTGGACGAAATGGCCCCGCAGGGTGAGGTTCCCGAACAGGCCCAAGGCCCCGTCCATCTTGCGCGAATGGTTCTGGGTCGCCTTGAGGCAGGAAATATTCAGGATCTTCGGGATCACGCTGGCTTCCTCCATTTTTTGTCCAGGCACAGCCCCAGTTTCATGCGTGCCCGGTGGAGCAGTACATGGCAGTTCTCGGACGAAATCGCCAAGGTCTTGCAGATCTCGGTGGTTTCCAATTCGTCGAGCTCGCGCAACACAAAAACGCGGTACTGGGACTCGGGCATCACGCGTGCGCAGGTTTCCAGGACCACCCAGAAGGCTTCCGATTCCAACGCCTGGGCGGGATCTCCCCAGGTGGCCACCGGCTCCTTCCACATCCCGTTGGAGTCGAAGACTTCGATTCCCTCTTCGGGCTCCAGCTCGGCTTCGGTGGGAACGCCGTTGCGGTACTTGGCCCGCAGGTGGTCCAGAATTTTGTGACGCAAAATTCCAGCAAGCCAACTGCGCAACTTGCCTTTTCCGTTCCACGACTCGCGCGCCTGCCAAGCGGCGATCCAGGCATCCTGGGCAAGGTCTTCGGCTGCGTCGCGGTCGCGCAGGCGCCAGAGCGCTTGGCGGAAGAGCCAATCCCGTTCGGCCTCGAGTTCGGGCCAGCGGGAGGACGGTGAGCTTTGCGCTGCGGAGTTCATGGATCGAAATCTACAAGCTCGAGACCATGACGGAATTTGACGGCGAGGCGCCCGCGCAGAACGGGGACAGCGGACTCAGGAGTAGAGTTTTGCGAGCCGTTGCGGCGAAACGCCCAATCGCCAGGCGGCAATCAACATCAGGTTGCGCAGGGCGCTGGAGAGCCAGCCTCGGCGCTGGAATCGGCGCGGCGAGGTGACAAGAATTGACTTCAAGCCCACGGGGCGGGTGACGCGCGAAAGCCGCTGCCACCATTGGACATCCTCCATTAGGGGAACGGGGGCGAAAGGCCCGACACGACCCCAGCATTCGCGTCGCACGAAGTACCCCTGATCTCCGTAAGGCAAGTTCATCCAGCGGGTACGTCGGTCCACGAAAAACTCGTAGACCCGTGGCCAGAATCCATCGGTTCCCGCCAGCGAAAAACGGAAACATCCCGCTTCCACCAAAGGATCGTTCAAGGATTCGTGCAAGGCTTTCCAGGACTCCGCAGGAAGCTGGGAGTCTGCGTGGAGGAAAAGCAGAACGTCGCCGATTGCCACCTGCGCTCCGGAGTTCAATTGCGGGCCCCGTCCACCCGGGCCTTGGGCGATCGTCGCGCCGCATGCCTCGGCGACCTGACACGAATTGTCGGTGCTGCCCGATTCCGATACGACAATTTCCGGCGACGGATCCAATGCGCGCAAAGCCTCGATCAGACCGGGAAGAACCAGGGCCTCGTTGCGAACGGGAACGATCACGGAGACCCGATGTACCATGGCCGCTCGAACCTCCTGCACTCAGAAGAACTGTTGAAGACCCGCCGAGATTCCGCTCTGGTGGCCCTGGGCCCAATCCAGGCGCAGATTCAATCTATAGATCTTCGGCGAGAGCAGTCGCACCCCAGCACCCCAGCTGTTGTGCGTGTCAAAACCTGTCAAGCCGCCGAGATCGGTGAAGGCGACCGTCTGGACACGCAGCCAATCCGATTTCCACGCTGTGCCGCGCAGCTCCAGATTGGCGTACCAGGCGGCATCGCCCACCAGAAAGTCTTCGGGCAGTCCACGCACCTGCTCCAATCCTCCCAGCCGCCAGTCGTGGAATTCCGTCCTCGCGCTTCCCGACCCCCAAAAAGCTCGCCCGGCCAGATTCAACCGTGGTGCGGCAAGCCAAAAGGCCTTGGCCTCCACAAAGCGTCGATTCCATCGCTCTCCCGCCCACGACACATCCCATCGCCCTTCCACGGTGGCGCCTTGCTGGATCTCGATGTCCTGGTCGATTCGTCCCGGAGTTGCCCCCACGCTGCTCACCCAAGATTGCGATGCGAGAGACGGGCGCTTGACGGCAGGTTGCTCGTCGGAAAGCTCCAGTAGCTCGCTGGACAGGGTGTCGTCGAGCCATTCGACCCCTGCATGAAGGCGCACCAAGCGATGTATTTCCGGTTCCAGGAACGCATGTAGGCGGATACGGCGATCCCCCGCAAACCCGCGCGACGCATCGCCCAGGAATTCTTCGCGCACCCGGTTGGTGTACCAGAAGTCGGCTCCCAGCAGGATCCGGCGATTCGCCAGCCGAGGTTCCCGGAACCACGTGACCCCGGAATGGGTGCCCGAACGGTTTTCGTACTGGCCGCCCAATTCCAGAAATTGTCCTGCGACATTGGGGTCGAACACCCCGATGGTGAAAGCCGACACCCCGCCGCCCGATTTGAACTTCGCGATGGGAATGGTGGTCCATTTTTCGCGCAGATGGACCACGGGCTGGGAGTCGCTCCAGGTGCCTTCCACCTTCGAGAAGATCCCGAGGTTCCGCAAATTGGCCAATCCCCGCTCGAACGCAGCAGAATCTGTCAAGCCATCGCGCCCGAACTCCCGCTCGACCACCGCAGGGCGAGTGCGGTCCAATCCCTCGATGCGCAGCCCAGGAGAGGAGACGGTCAAGGCCAACAATGCCGCGGCGATCACGAGAGCGCCCACCACCGGCGCAAGGTGCCCAGTGCGAACCAATCGCCCACCTTCGAGGCGATTTGCTGGTTTCTGGTCACGGCGCCTTCCAGGACATTCATCCAACCACTCCCTCTTCGCATGGCTTCGAGAATCTTGCCCAGCTCGGGTTCGACCGGATCCATGGACAGAATCCGTCCTTGCCGCCCCAGCACCCAGATTTTGTCGGTTGCCGGAGGCGCCCCTGCGGGAACCGGCTCGCCTGCCGCCACCGCGGGTCGAATGGAAAACCAATCCCTGCGAAGGTCCAGCACCTGCACGCAAGGTTGGATCGCCAGATCCAGGTGGCCTTCCCTTAGGGCCTCGAGGTGTTCGTTGCCTGGAACCGGACGCTGGGGGGCATGGAAGGTCCGCGACCACGCGGCATCCACGCGGCAGGCTTCCACAAGCAGAGGGTCGACATGGATCTCGCGCAGCCACGACGGGAACTTCGCGCCAAGTGTGGTCAAATTCCGTCCGGGAGGATGTTTCCGCAGGTAGCGGTCGACCAGGGGGTTGAAGGCTTCCCATCCAATCAAATGCCCGGCCAACGGAAAGTCGTTTTGAAGCGTGGTGAACAAGCGGAACCAATACTGCTGGCGGTAGGCACCCAATCGCGCGGCGGGCCCAAGGCCCTGATGGAGCTCGATGGCTTCCATCAACTCTGGCCGATAGTCGGACTCGGGGACTTCCACGGCACCCTTGCCCAAAAAGCGCAGCGGAGCCGCCGTCGAATCGCGCCACGCTTCCTGGAAGGCTCCAAGACTCATCGGGTTGGTCGGCGGGGTCATGAGCGGTGGCTCCTTGCCGCATGAGCCTCTTCGACCAAGCGTTCCCAGGTGGGGAATTGATCGTCCCATTCGATCAGGGTCGGGAACGGTCCCCCCAGGGCCCAGGCCTTCGCGTACAAGTCCCAGACTTCAGGACATACGGGTGCGTCGTGGGTATCGATCCTCAAGCCATCGGGCCGCACGGTGTGTCCAGCCAAGTGCACGTACAGCACACGATCCCAATCGATGGACTCCAGATACCGCACCGGATCGAATCCGTGGTTGGTCGCCGACACGTAGATGTTGTTGATGTCGACCATCGTCCAGATTCCGGCGTCTTTTGCCACCTTCGCGTAGAAATCCCATTCGGTCATGGTGCTGTCGCGAAAGGCGGCGTAGCTCGAGAGGTTCTCGATTCCGAAAGGCACCGACAAATTCTGTTGCACCAGCCGTGCGCGCTCGGCGGTGTGCTCGGCAATTTCTTCCGTGAAAGGAGTGGGTAACAGATCGTGCGAGTGCCACGACCCGTTGCGCGTCCAGCAAAGGTGGTCGGAAAAGCAAACGGCTCCCACCTCTTTCGCCAAGGCATCGACGGCCCGCACGTGATCCAGATCCAACGGGTCCGTCCCCTGAAGATCCAACGACACGCCGTGCAGGCTGACAGGGACCAATGCGGCGGCCCGACCAAGATTTGTCATCGGGATCGGACCGGTGCCCAGGTAGTTCTCCACGATCACCTCGAACCAATCCACCAGAGGAGGTCCGGCAAGCGCCTGGTCCATGTGGACAGGGCGCAACCCAACCCCAACCGCGTTGCGATCGAGTGTTCGATGTGTGGTGGTGTTCATGGAGATTCCTGGGCTCAACGGTGGAGTGGTCTGGCGACGGAAATCAGATCGGGCAGGAGAGTCCCTTGCACGATCCGTGGCCGCTGCACGAGGTCGATTCGGTCTTGCTGGAGCCCGACAAAAACCGTACACCCGCGCAGCTGTTCTGCCCCGCGCAGGTGGCCTCCGACTTGGGGGTGGCTCCGGCCATGGTGCAGGCGCTGCGGAACTCCGCTTCGGACTTCGCGGCCAGGAGCGCCGTGCGAGCGGCGGCCTAGGCTGCGGCCGAATCCACAACCTTCACGGTGGTATCCAAGCATTGGATTCCGGCGCAGTTGTTGGTGCCCTTGCAGGTGGTGGTTTCCTTCTTGCCCGTCTCGCCGTTCAGGTAAAGACCCGCGCAGGTGGATGTCCCTTTGCACGTGGTTTCGTTGAGCTTGCCGCCCTTGGACGTACACTCGCTGCGGAAGGCGGCCTTCTGCTCGTCGGTGGTGATGTCCTTGGGTTCGGTGGAATCGCAGGCGGAAAGCGCCAGCGCGATGCCCGCCAGGGCGATGGCCCCGAGTTTGGCGCGGATGGGTGTCGATGTCTTCATGTCGGAGCTCCTGGGTGCGATTGGGGGGTGAAACAAGCCCCAAAGGATTGGGACTCATTCGCAAGTCGATGGTCGCAGGAGCTTCCTTACACCTTTTCGCAAAAAAACGAAGAATGCCGAATCGGGAGTCTGGGCGCCTTACGCCCTCCTCCGGGCTCGCTTGGAAATCGCCCTCTGGCGCTACGCTGGTTCGGGCTCTCGCTCGGTGCTGCGCACCCATCGCCTGACGGCGATGGCCCTGCGTCCGGCGGGCGCGTTTGTCGCGGTGGTCGTTGCCACGAATCGCCAACTAGTTGGAAACGACAAGAATTGTTCTGTACGAAAAACGCCCGAACCTTGCGGTCCGGGCGTTCGCTGACGGAAAATGTCAGCTCTGGATCAGGCGGCGGGAGGCGTCGCCGGTCGCCTTCATCCGCAGGAACGGGGACTCGACGAATTTCCAGCTGAGTAACGCAAACGGAATCACCAGCAGGAGGGCGAGTCCGAAACCAAGCCAAGGTGAGATTCCTGGGAATCGCCAATACACGAGCCTCTGCGCAGGCCATCCATAGAGATAGATGCCGTATGACAGATCGATCCTGGGGCGCAACCATTCGAAGATCCGGTTCGGGGTCAGGGCAAGCCAGAACAGGACATAGGCGCCTGCGGTAGCCAAGGCGACTTCGTAGAGCGAATACGAAAACGTGCAGGCTGCGAGAACGCCAAGCGAAATCAGCGCGATGCTTCCTTTCCGTTTGATCCATTTTCGTTCAATCCAGAAGATCCCGCCTACAGCAAAGAACAAAGACAATCGTGCACAATCGGCGGGTGCCGAGAAGATCGCCTTGGTTGGCCATGAGGGCGACGCACTCGTGAAGGGAAAGAACAGCAAAAAACCGAGTGAGGTGCAAGCGATGAGCGGGAGCGTACAACGGTGTCGCAACAATCCAGCGGTACCAAGGAGAAGGACAAGCAAGTAGCATCTCATCTCGAATTCGATGCTCCAAAGCGGGCCGTTGATCTCCGGATGTGGGGAGCCACCAGGTATTGCTACGGCGGGTGGTTGCTTCAGCAACAGCAAGCGCAAAGCTGCCGACGGCGTATCCAAATCACGCAAGAAATTGGGATTGTCTGTCCAGATTATTGCGATGAAAATGGAAGCCAAGAAGGCCACGACATACCCTGGAAGGATCCTCAGCATCCGGTTGCGCAAGAAGGAAATTGGTTCAGGGCGAAGCATCCAACTTTTGCAAATCAGATATCCGCTCAACAAAAAAAAGCAATTCACGGCGAACTCACCGAAGGAGAGCGTCTGGAAAATGGATGTCAGAATCTCGCGTGATCGATTTCCGTCAAGCAACTCGGGGGCGTGCGAAAGCATCACCAGAACGGCAAGGATCAAGCGGAGCAGATCGAAATGGTTGCTCCCCTTCGATGACTCCTCGCTGCTCGGAGAAAAGGTGGTGTCGGACATTCCTAACGGAGCTCGTTCCTGGATGGAATACACGCGGAGCGTTGGTGTGGACGATCGAACAGATGCTTGAAACAAGAACGGCCCTTTCGGGCCGCGTCGAGACAAATTATGTCGGCATGGTGCCGTCGGTATGGATCAGGCGGCGGGAGGCGTCGCCGCAGCCGCGACCGGAACCGCGGTGCGGATGAACAATTCCTGCAGTTGAGTGGGAGCCACCGGCGAAGGTGCATCGCTCATCAAGTCCGCCGCGCTGGCGGTCTTGGGGAAGGCGATGATGTCGCGGATGGTGTCGATCTCCAACAGCAGCATGACCATGCGGTCCAAGCCAAAGGCCAAACCGCCGTGCGGGGGAGCGCCGAACTTGAGCGCGTCCAGCAAGAAGCCAAATTTTGCCTTGGCCTCTTCGTCGCCGATTCCCAGTGCCTTGAAGACGCGGGCCTGCATCTCGGGCGAGTGGATACGGATGGAACCGCCGCCCATCTCCACGCCGTTGAGTACCAGGTCGTAGCTCTGGCTGCGGACATTGGCCGGGTCCGACTCCATCTTGTCGATCTCGTCGGCGTAGGGAGCGGTGAAGGGGTGGTGCACGGAGTAGTAGCGCTGGGTTTCTTCGTCCCATTCGAACATGGGTGCCGAATGCAACCACAAAAATTCCCACTGGCCCTTCTGCGCGAGCTTCAGGATCTCGGTGCCCAGCTTGATGCGAAGGGCGCCAAGGACGCTCTCCACGCCCTTCTTCTTGTCGGCGCCAAAGAACAACAGGTCGCCGTCCTCCACGCCCACCAGCTTCGCCAGTTCGGCGCGCACTTCGGGGGTGATGTTCTTGGCGGCAGGGCCGTTCCATTCGCCGTTCTGGATCTTGATCCAGGCCAGTCCCTTGGCGCCCAGCTTCCTGACATAATCTGTCAGCTTGTCGAGGTCGTTGCGGGTGATCTTCTCGGCCGCGCCCTTAGCGTTGATCAGACGAACCACGCCACCAGTGGTTGCCGCACCTTGGAACACCACGAAGCCGCAGGTCTTGGCCCATTCGGTCACGTCCTGGATTTCCAGGCCGTAGCGCAGGTCGGGCTTATCCGATCCGTACTTCTCCATCGCGGTGGCGAAGTCCATGTGCGGGATCTGCGCGGGAATCTCTACGCCCAACACTTCCTTCCACACGCGGCGCACGCAACCTTCGGCGATGGCCATGATGTCGGGCATGGTGATGAACGACATCTCGACGTCGATCTGCGTGAATTCGGGCTGGCGATCGGCGCGCAGGTCTTCGTCGCGGAAGCACTTGGCGATCTGCATGTAGCGGTCGTAACCGGCAACCATCAGCAGCTGCTTGAAGATTTGCGGCGACTGCGGCAGCGCGTAGAACGATCCGGGATGCACGCGGCTGGGCACCAGGTAGTCGCGGGCGCCTTCCGGAGTCGACTTGGTGAGAATGGGCGTCTCGATATCCAAGAAGCCGTTCTCGTCGAAGTAGTCGCGGACAACTTTCGTCACCTTGTGGCGCGTGATGATTTGCTTTTGCACGCTGGGGCGGCGCAGATCCAGGTAGCGGTACTGCAGGCGCAGTTCTTCGTTCACCTTGGCGTGTTCGGAAATCTCGAACGGAGGCGTTTCGGCCTTGTTCAACACCTTCACCGACTTGGCGAAAATCTCGATTTCGCCGGTCGCCAGCTTGGAATTGATCATTCCGCCGCGCGACTTGACTTCGCCGGTGACTTCAACAACCCACTCGTGACGGAGTTTGTCGGCCGTCTCGTGCGTTTCTTTGCCGCAGATGTCGGGGTCGAAGGTGATCTGGGTGACGCCAAAGCGGTCGCGCAAATCGATGAAAATGAGGTGCTCGCCGTGGTCGCGGTAGTTCTGGACCCATCCGCTCAGAGTGACGGTGGCGCCGACATGGGAAGCGCGCAGCTCCCCGCAGTTGTGTGTGCGGTTCATAGTGATGGGGAAATGTAGGTCCATTTGAAGGCGCAAATGACTGGGGGCAATACTTGTCAGTGTGGTATTTGCGACCGGAATGGCTTGCCTGGCAGGGGCAAAGTGGGTTAGATTCGCCCATAGTCAAACTTTTCTCGCACCTTCGACGAGGGATCTCCATGCGCAAGCTGCTCGCAACCATTTCTGTCCTCTCCGCCATTTCTCTCACCGCTTGTGGTGGTGGTGCGGCTTCCAGCGGCGTCAGCGGGGGATCGGCCAAGCAGAGTCCCACCGCCGAGGTCAACTCCGCTCGCGCCGAAGCCGAGGCTCAGGAAAAGACCCTTAGCGAGCTTCGCCAGGAAAAGGCCGAGTTGGAAGCCCAGCTTGAAGGCAAGTCGGCTCCCGCGGCTTCCGCACCTGCCGGTCCGACGGCGCCGCCAGCCGTGCCCGCATCCACTCCGGCACCCGCCGCCGCCCCAACAGAAGCGCCCAAGGAAGCACCTGCTGCCGCAGCACCTGCCGCGCCCGCCAAGAAGACCAAAGCCAAGGCCAAGTAGGCTGGCTCTTCAGAACCGGACAGCTCTGCTCGAAACCGCGACCGATGGCGCAAAAGCCGCCATCTTGCGCGATGGTGAACGCTACCTGCTGCGTGTGGAAAATGCATTCGGGGTCAAAATCCAAGCGCGCGAGCCAGGGTTCACCATCGAAGGTGGCAATCTCGACGGACACCGGATGGCGAGCAGTGTCCTGAAGGAGATGGTTCGGATCGCAGAAGGTGCGCAAGGGGACTTGGACGGCTATGTGGTCGATCTCCTTGTCCGCGACCAACTCGAAGCCAAGGCTCCAAGCAACCTTGGGCGGCCCATCCTGTACGATGCTCGAGGGCAAGCCGTCCAAGCTCGCACGGAAGGCCAGCACCACCTGGTGGAAGCGGCTCGCAAGCACGAGTTGGTTTTCGCCATTGGGCCTGCAGGCACGGGAAAGACCTATTTGGCGATCGCCATGGCAGTTGCCGCCTTGCAGCGCCGAGAAATCGACCGAATCGTTCTGGTCCGACCGGCTGTGGAAGCGGGCGAAGAGCTTGGCTTCCTGCCTGGAGATCTCAACGAGAAAATCGCCCCGTACTTGCAGCCGATGACGGACGCGTTGCAAGAGCTGCTTCCGCGAGCGCGCTACAAAGAATGCCTGGAAACCGGGCTCATCGAAATGGCGCCGCTAGCTTATATGCGGGGGCGCACCCTCAAACGGTGCTTCGCGATCCTCGACGAAGCTCAAAACGCCACCATCCCCCAGATGCGGATGTTCCTCACCCGCATTGGCATTGGCTCGAGAGCGATCGTGACGGGCGACCCCACCCAGGTCGATCTTCACCCGTCTTCGAAATCCGGCTTCGAGGACGCATGCCAAATTTTGGCGAATGTGCGAGGGATCGCGCAAATTCGTCTGCAAAGCAAGGATCAGATGCGTCACCCGCTTGTACAAGCGATCATCGATGCCTATGATTCCCGTTCCGCCACTCAAGGCGTCTAAGGAGAATACTGGAAATGAACCTCTCGTTCGGCAGAGCCAATTACCTGATCATCGCGCTTGGCATCGGTCTGGCCATCTGGGGCATGTACCTGCTCTCCCTGGGGCCCGTCGACAACAAAATCTCGTTGAACGTCGCGCCCTTCGTTTTGGCGGCCGCCTACTTGGTGGTCATCCCAGCCGGGATTCTCTTCCCCAACAAGAGTGCGCAAAAAATCGAAAAGACATCTGGACAGCCAAGCAAGTCCTGAATATCTTTGTTTCTCTCTAAAGGGCGTTTAGCTCAGCTGGTCTAGAGCATCTCCTTTACACGGAGAGGGCCGTAGGTTCGAATCCTACAACGCCCACTCGGCCTGCAAGCCTAGTGCCTTTAGGGGTGGTAGCTCAGTTGGTTAGAGCGCCGGCCTGTCACGTCGGAGGTCGCGAGTTCAAGTCTCGTCCATCCCGCTAAAAAGCCTCCGTCGAAAGACGGAGGCTTTTTGCTTTTAACCCTTGTCACAGACAAGGGCGCCAACCCGCGAACGCTCCTCGAAAGACGGAGGCTGCCTCTGCCTTAGCGCAGTCGCAGACCAGGAAATTTGTGTCACGGTTCTGTCGGTGACACAGAACCGGTGGCGGAATGGCCGTGGGCGAGTGCAGGTTATGCCGTATATGAACACCACCACTGGCAATTTGGGATGGATCGCTCCGCTGTCCTTCGTGTTTGTATTGGCGGGTTGCGCAGCTCGGGCCCCAAAGGGCGCCGAGGTTGTGGCGCCCACCTGGAAAGGCGCGATCGATTCCACCGCACGGCTAGGAGTGTATTTGGCTGCGCCGATTGGCGGGTACTCCCAGGCGGGCTTCGAGACCATGTCTCGCGCCGAAGAAGCCATGAAGTTGATGCGCCCCCGCTCCCGATGGACCTGGATCGATTCGTCCCATCCAGGAACCGATGCGTTGCGAGGCTGGGACCTGGATTCGCTTTCAATCCTGGTTCGCCAAGACAAGGCGCTGGAAGCTCGGCCGGGAACCGGATTGCGCAAAGCTGTTTTGGCAATCGCCCCTCCAACAAGAGCCGCCATACGCCGTGTTGGCAGCGCCTACCAACAGGACTTGATCGTGGTCTTGCGAACTGGTGGAGCGCGTGCGGAGAAGGATTCCACCAAGCTGTTCCAGGACAAGGCATGGTTCGGGATCTTCGATTGTGTGGACGGATCGCTGCTCTATTCCTTGCAGGCGCCCAGCGAAGGGAAACAGTCCGTTGCCGCCAGTGCCGAGAGCGACTGGGCTCGCAGCGTTTGGGACGAATTCCGTCAAGCGCTGGGAAATCTCCCCAAGCGATTGAAGTAGTCAGAAGCGCGGACGAACGCGCCACCATTGGGCAAAGCGCTCAACGCCTTCGTCCAAGGAAATTTTTGGGTGGAATCCAGTCACGTCTTCGAGGCGCCGAACATCGGCGCAGGTTTCCCAAACATCTGCAGCGGGCGCGGGTTGTGGATCGACCAACGCGGTAGCTCCCAAGTGCTTGGCCAAGAGATCGAGGAAGGTGCGGACTTCGGTCGGGCGTTCGCCGCCCACGTTCAGCGCGCGCCACGGCGCAGAGGAAACGCCTCGATCGGCGGGAGCCGAATTGTGGCTGCGAGGAGGTCGGGATGCGGTCCTCCAGATGGCTTCGATCACATCGTCGATGTAGGTGAAGTCTCGGCGCATGCGGCCTTCGGCAAACAGTTTCACGGGCTGCCCGCGCTCCAAGGATTCGGCGAACAGAAATGGCGCCATGTCCGGACGTCCCCAGGGGCCGTACACCGTGAAAAAGCGCAAGCAGGAACAAGCCAATCCAAACGAGTGCGCGTAGCTGTGCGCCATGAGTTCGCCAGAGCGTTTGGTCGCGGCATAGAGGCTAGCCGGATGGTCGCCACCGTTCGATTCTTGGAACGGAGTCTGGTCGAGGCCGTAAACCGAGCTTGTGCTGGCGAACAGAAAATGCTGAACCCCCGCACGGCGACAGTTTTCAAGGATATGGACCGTTCCCTTCAGGTTCCCTTCGATGTATTCGTACGGGTGATCGATCGAATGCCGGACGCCAGCTTGCGAGGCGAGATGGAAAACCACGGAGAAGGCGTGCGTCGAGAACAGAGTCGACATTGCCGCGGCGTCGGCGATATCCAATTGGGAGAAGTGGAAACGGGCCGATCGCTGCAAAATTTCCAAGCGCGCCATTTTCCACCGCGGATCGTAATAACCGCTCAGATTGTCGATCCCGACGACATCGAGTCCCTCCTCCAACAGGCGCTGAGAAAGGTGAAACCCGATAAATCCGGCGCATCCGGTCACCAGAACTCGTTTGTCGTAAAGATTCATCAGAGGCTTTTCCATCATGGAATCCAAAGGTGTGGCACAGTCGATTGCAGCTTAGTTGCGTTTTTTTCGCGTTTTTGTGTCGCAAACCGATTCGCTGACAACGACTTGCGCCACTTCCCCTTGACCGACAGCTTACAGGAGTCTAAATTTCGGCCCTTCCCATTTTTTCAAAAGGTCAATCATGAGCACCCTCACGCTTCCGGAGAAGGCTATCCAGCGCAAGTGGCTTGTCGTCGACGCCAAGGACATCGTCCTGGGTCGCCTCGCCTCCCGCGTGGCTTACATCCTCAAGGGGAAGCACAAGCCTGTGTACGATCCCGCCCACGACATGGGCGACAACGTGATCGTCATCAACGCGAACTTCGCCAAGCTCACTGGCACCAAGTTCACCGATAAGACATACTTCCGCCACTCCACCTACATGGGCGGCGGCAAGGAAATCACCTACCAGCACCTGCTGGCCAAGGATCCGGAAAAGCCCATTCGCAAGGCTGTTTGGGGAATGCTTCCCAAGAACACCCTGGGTCGCCGGATGTTGCTCAAACTCCACGTTTACGGTGGCGCCGAGCATCCTCACATCGCCCAGAAGCCCGAATCCATCGATATCACCAAGGTCTGATGAATGAGCACTCCTCTCCCACGTAGCACCGGTCGTCGTAAGGAAAGCATCGCGCGTGTTCAGCTTGTTCCGGGTACCGGCAAGCGCACCGTCAACGGCAAACCCTTTGCCGAATACTTTCCCACTCCCACTCTCTTGATGGTCATGGATCAGCCTCTTGTGCTGA
>JBDKGS010000043.1:0-20394 GCA_039798065.1 Fibrobacterota bacterium
GTCACCGAGATCGACGGGATACCCTTGACGTCGAGACCGCTCCCGCCCACCATCTGCCAATGCCGCGCCGATCGCGGACCAGGTCCTGTTAACATGTTGGATCTTGATGGCGTAACCCAACTCCACCAGCACCGCGTGCATGGACATGTTTCCGGTCATTGTCACACCCCGGAGCCAGCCGCCACAGACGCCTCTGGCGGCCCCGCAGGCAGCCTCTCGCGCCGAGACGACGCCGAGCCCGGCCCCAACCCGCCCAGGCCTGGCTGAGAGCCCTGCGGCACCGCTGCCGGAGTCGCCGGTTTGACCCGCCGTACCCGACTCAAGTCCAGGAGATCGCCGACGCCGACACCCAGGGCAACGGCAAAGCGATCACGATCCCGTTCCGGCACCGGCGGCTCGACCAGGTCGATGCCGATGTCACGGAAGGCACGTAGGACCTTTCCGGTTTCGCCACGATGCAGCTGCTTGGTCCATCCGTGTACGAGCCAGGCCTCGTACGCCTCCGGATACTCTGGCACCGGTGACTTCACCCGCTTGAGCGGCGTGCACTGCCTGTTCATGATCACAAGTCCAGAGGTGATGCCGTCGAAGATCTCCCGCGCATGCTTGACCAGCTCCGGCAGCGACAACGGCTTGTCGTGTCCGAGCAACTTGCTCGCGTACGCGGATGTGGACGTGATCTCGATGCGGATGCATGTGTCGGCGCCGACTTCGATCTCGGGATCACATTCCGGATCCTGTGCCTGCTCCACGGATTTGCAGTAGACCTTCACCGAGAAGTCTTCGCCGTAACTCCCGAGCTGGATCGTGTTGGCGTACAGTACCCGATACAGGAAGTCCCGGGCATGCTCGCCCTCTATCACGGGAAAGCGACACCGCAGCAGCATCCGCAACATCGCGAAGACAGCCCACGCGAGAACCGGGTCCCCGAGGTCGATCATGATCGTCAAGTCGATGCGCGCCACCGCGGCCACGTACATGTGCAGCGGCGGACCTGACACCGCAGCAGCAGACAGCGCCTTCGCGACCTCTGCGAGGAAGGACTTGACCAGGCGGACATTGTTCATGCCGGGGAAGGCGTTGCTGCCGCGCAAGATCTTGGCCGGACATCCCTGGACCTCGATGGCGTCCCCGGCTACTCGGACGCTGATGGTACCGCGGCCACAGCGGAGACTGCCGAGCCTGGCCGACGTTGAAAACAGTTTGGCCATGTCGATAGCGACGACAGGCTGAAGCGTCGCCGTCACCATGTCCACGAAAGGGTCACTCTCTCGGTCCGGCACGTGGACGTACACGGACCCGGGCCAGTGAGCGTCGACCGTGATACGGCTGGCGCGGTCGAGGACGGAAGTGTTGACGGTGACGGCATTCGTGTTCGTGATCTTGGCCATGGCCCTAGGAGTTGAGGTCCGCATTCCTGCGTATTTACAAGGTGAGCCCGATGACTGGGCGAAGTCGAGATCGGGTTCGACGCCGGCGATCCCGGCGAGGCCAACGCGCGCGCGTTTTTTTAGCGACAGCTACGACAAGGTTAGGCGACGGTATCGATACGGTTACGCCAGGATCAGAACAGCATCATGGTATCGATACCGGTATCATCACCGAGGATACGAGCAGGTACGGGATCAGATCACAGGATACCGCCGAGATCACGATGACGCAGGTACGGACTCTCTATCCAATCCCTTGCCACCACGCGCGCGAGGCATTCCAGCTGCTCTAGACACTGAAAAGATGGCCTCCTGAGCGTTATACAGTGAAATCGCGAGCCTGAATCAAAACGCCCTCAGCAAGACCCCTGGGGTCATGTCCAACCGACAATCTGCCTCTGGAGTGGAATTGCTCCCAACACGAACCAGCAAACCTTCATCGAGGAATTCCACTCCAGCATACAACCTCGGAGTGGAATTCCTGGGTGCTTCGAAGGTCCGATGCCATCAACGCGAAGTCACATCTAGAGATTGGGGACCTAGTTCGTAAATACACCCCACAGGGGGTCGAAATGAAGACACAACGGTACGCACAAACACACTCCGTCATCGCCGGCTTGTACAAGCTCGGGGAGCTGTTCAACAACCACGCAGCGACCCAACTCGCTGGCGAGCTCTCGAACTGTCGCTGCTGGATCCGGTCCGGAGAATTCTGTAATCATGACCGGCTGTGCGAGGCCTGCAACGCTCGCATGCTCCGCAAGCGGTGGGCAGATCGAGCTGAGGCCGAAGCCACGGCCTTTGCCCAAGCTGGAGGCCGCCCTGTTACCGTCAGCCTATGGCTGATACGTTGCCCCGCGCCGGTACTGCTCGACAAACTGGAAAGGATCTTCGCTCCGTTCCATTCCGGTTTCACGACGCGTAGGACCTCCGCATTGAGTCAGGGCGTCGCCGCCGGCAGCTATGAGATCCAGTTCGACCCCAAGCACAAGGTCTGGGTTGTTCATGCGTTGCTTTGGCTTCGGCCTGCGTCTCGTGAACATATCGACCTGCTCCTTGGGGATCTTCGCACGCACATCATCGACAACGGCGTGAACGAGACCGACGTCGAGATCAAGCCCATTGCAGGCACCTCAACAAACCTTGTCAGCAAGGTCCAGAAGCTCGAGAACAAGATGAAGGGACCTTGGACTGCGGGTAGCCCAGCGACCTTGCTACGGCTTCACCAGATGTTCGACGGCCGTCGACGCGGCGGTCGGTTTGGCATGTCCCGTACCCTGGTCCTGATGCATGGCCTTGACCGTCTTGGCGCAGGCGTCAACAATGGCCAAGCGCCTTCGAGCCCAACAGCACCTCCAAAACCACCTCGTGCACCAAAGCCACCGGTATCAGGCAAGATCACACCAAGGCACCAGCCATGATGAGCATCCGCCGAGGTCAAGCGGTGACGATCACACTCGATGCACCGGTTAAGGTCGTGCACAACAAACTGCTGGAGCATGGGCTCAGATTTGTCGGATCCGCAAGCCAGTCGCTCGGACCGTACGCGTACAACGCCAACAAAGGTATCGTGGTCTTCGTCAAAAGCGTCGCGTCGTCGAACAGCGCCGAACTCATCGTCTGCCTTCGATCCCTCGGCTGTATTGCCGTCCAGAGGCTTGTCCGAGACCTGCAGATACCCTTCAGCGCGAAGCACACGCTCGCGCCGATGTTCGGCCACGACCTGGAGGCGATTGAACAGGCGGCGCTGGCGTTTCGAAAGAAGCATCCAACAACATTGATCCAGTTTCAGTCCGACTGCCTGGTCGTCGCTGGCGATGACTCTGCGCTATACCTTACACGAGATCCCGACAGCGGTCACGTCCTGGCAGAAGTTCGGGTCGACGCAGAATACGCAGGGATTACTCGTGTACTACAGAGGACAAACTGTGGTGTAGCTTGGCTCACAGAGCTGGACCTGGCCCGCAAGCAGCATCCGACATCGCTGATCGGTCAGGCTCCAGAAGTACCTCGTGACCTTGTGATCATTGCATCCAAGGTCATGCCGGAGGCACCTTCGAAGGTTCATGACATCGCCGACCAGATACACCACAGCATCTGCGATGCTCAAGGTCCGCTGCACACCATTGTTGTCGGCGCCGTCATCGACATCAAAATCACCAGACATGGCGAGGCAGAGCTTCAAGCAACGCTGCTTATGCGTGATCGCAGTTCCGGCGACGTTGCGGTCTCGTACAGAAACCTGGTTAACGCCATTTTCCAGGAGCTGTTCGTCGATCACTGGTTCAGCGTTGTCGTCGCCGACCCATCGCTCGACCGCCGCGAGTTCACGCGCAGATATCTGGCGAAGGCAACGAATCCGGATACACCCCTGTATCTCTATGCGAAGTCCGATTTGGCTTCTCGCACACGGCCCAGCAAACCGCCATCGTTGCAGCTGGCACAAACGCAGGTCTAGTCCTGCACGCACCTCAGCGAGAGCCTGTACGTTTTATTCGGACTGTTTCGATCCAGGAGCGCGTTGTTGTAGCTGCAAAATCTGTCCCAGGCGTAGTCCATACCAAGCTCAGACGTCGACCAGAAGTTGGCGTAGTACAAGACGGCATTGAACGCACCGGCGTTGTTGAAGCGGTAGCCCGCGGGCAGAGCCCGGAAGCCGTAGAGATCCGTACCATTCCCGGATTTCCCGTTGTAGGCGTTCCACCCACTCGCGGACTTCAGCTTGGTTCCTGCAGAAGATTCACCTCCGATGTACGTACTCAAAACCGTCCACTCGGTATCGCTTGGCACATGCCAGCCGATGGGACAGATTCCCCGTACACCGCTGGGCATCCTTGTACTGGATCCAGCATTGGCCATGGCTTCGGACCAGGTGTACAGCCTGCCGTAAGTGATACACTTCTCCGCACTGGTTTCGTAGCACAAGCCGATCGATCCTGCGTTGGAGAAGTTCAAGTTCTCCCCCATCCATGTCTGGCTTCCGATCTTCACCGTGCGGTACACCCAGCCATCTCGGGCATCATAAACGGTTCCGTACGTGCTTACGGTGTCATTCCATGCGATCGCAGTCGATGTATCGATAGACGCCACGATTCCCGACGTATCCGGATCTCGCACGGGGATGCGGGCCGCGACCTTCGAATTCCAGACAAGCACTAACGTGTCCGCGGTTCCCAGAGAGCTTGCAGCGATCTGGATCGGAGCCGGTGCCGTGGACGCCCCATTCAACCCCGCCAACAAGGTCTGGGTCTGCCCGTTCACGGTCACGCGCAACTAGGTCACCCCCGTTGACAGCTGCGAATACGGAAGGCTCTGCGATCCCGCACCCAGCTGCACGCTCGACACGCGGCCTTGCAGGGTACCCTTGAGGTCGTAGGCCTCGAGGCTGACCACTGCCGGCGTCGCCAGGGTCAGCTCCACGTCTTTACCCGTCCAACGGGCGTGAGCCGCTGTTGCTAGCACGCGAACACCAGAAGTGCCCAACGACCAGGCTCCGTTGGCATCCGTGGTCGTAGCCGTGCCCGCCAGCACCAGCGACACGCTGACGCCCGCAAGCCCGTTACCAGGGCGATCCGTGACCGTGCCGGAGGTTGCGGCGTCGCATGGAATGCTGGATAAGGCCATAAGGCAGACGAACAAGCTGGAGCGTTTCATGGGGAACATTCGATCCGATCCGGACTGAGTACATGTTCAGAGCGGTCACCGCGTGAACTCAAACTGTTCGCTTGGGCCTGAAGCACAAACGCGCGAAGGCATGACTTTGAACTGAGAAAATCCTAGCAATCCTTGCCTTGCCCAGCGAAATGCGGATCCGATGTAGAGACTTGTGAGGATCAGGCTTGTGCCGGAATCTGTCGAAAATGCTATCGTAACAGCATTCCCTGAAACATAACGCAAAACAGGAGCACAGCAACCATGGCTATTGCCACGAACGAAATCGTGTTGATCAACGCTGTTTGGAACGACGCCGTTGGTGCGTACATCGGGAAGGTCGACGGCAAGACCGCCATCATCACCGTCACCGGTAGCTCGAAGTCTGCGCCCGTGAAGGTAGCACCCGCAGCACAAGCAGCAGTCGTGGCAAAGCCGGTTGTACGCCGAGGCAAGGCTGCGAAAAAGGCCTCAGCCAAGACCGTTGAGCCTGCAGGCGAAGTTCCTGTATCCGCGAATAAACAAGCAAAGGCGAAGGACACCAAGACCAAGGCCAAGCGCCAGCGTTCACCGAGCCTGTCCGCGGCTCAGGAAGCCGAAGTCCTAGCCTTGAACGCCGCCGGAAAGAGCCTATCGGAAATCCTGGCAGCCATTCCTGGAACAACAGTTGGTATCGTTCGCCGACTCAAGCGGGTCGCGGCGAAAGCTCCGAAGGCCAAAGCGAAGCCAGCGGCAAAGGCGGCTGCGAAGAAGACCGCCACCAAGAACGCCAAGGCAGCTCCGGCAGCGTAACCGCGTGCACATCACCAGTTCGTGAGCACCCCGTAGCGGCATGCTCGCTGAGGACGCTGAGCCGCCGGGGTCTGGGGCCCTGACGTAGCTCCTAGCAGCATGCCTGGCCTGCACGAGCTGCGGGTGCCGGAACTACCCGCTGGTGTCCGAGCTCGTGTCCACGAAAGCGGTGACGTGTCCGGTGTGCTGGCGGGTGCAGACGCTGGAGCGCGACTGAGCCACGCCGGTGCCGGCACATCCCCACGCCGGCGGTTGATCGTGACCGGCTCCGCTACGCCGTCAAGGCACGTTCCGTGAGCTCGGTGACGAGGCCGGGGCTGTGGTGGCCGTCGGCGCCGTACCGATCCGGATCCAGGAGCTCAGCGAACTCCAGCGTGGACTTGCTTTGCACCGCACGCGGGGACGGGACCTCGGTGATGTCGATGCCGTGTCGGAGGAACTCCCGGCACAGCTTGTCATAGCTGTCCGTGTACACGGGGATGGTGCGGAGGTCGATGCCGTTGATCCAGCACGCCCAGGCTGGCACCAGCGTACGCGGGAGGTCCCGGGGCGGATGCTTGGGCCGTGCCGGCCGGTACTGGTGATAGACCTCCCGAAGCGTCGGCAGGTACCGCTGCAGGATACCGTTGAGATCGTTGGGGGTCCAGCGGTTGTTGCGAACCATCCGCTGTATCTCGCGCGTGTGCAGCACCAACTCAAGGCGGATGTAACAGTCCTCGGCAGGACGTAGCATGGCTCTTGGCTTGGCGGAGCTGCGGTAGATCCGGAACTGGTAGCCGTCAGCGGGCACGCCGATCATGGTTGTATTGTCGCGGATCCATGCGCACTTGGCGCGGCCGCGGGCATTGACACCGCGAACGTGCAGGCGCATGTGGCCGTGGGTGTTGTGGCTTGCATCAGCGGTGCCGCAGTACAGCATTTGCGCGATGTCCAGGCGCGTGATTGCTGCGTCCGTGAACATCAACGCGGGGTTGTGAAGCTCCCGGAGGGCGGTCTTGATCGCGGTGATGAAATACGAGACCGCAACATCCGGCGTGCATACGGAGAACTCGTTCCACGAACGGCGCGCGTGGTTGGGACAGCCGCCGACAACGAGAAAGTCCGCGTACGCGTACGCGATCACGGTGCAGGTTGGGCTGATGCGGATGCGGTACAGGTTCTTGTGACAGCGCACACGCTGATCCTGAAACGGCAGTGACTTGTACCGCTGGTACTGCTCGGCAAGGAAGGCCTTCGGCGGCAGGATCTCGCCGGTAACGGGATCAACCAAGCGGAAGCGGAAGCCGATCCAGTCCACCATCGCCGGACTGGCGCCACGATGGACCTGGTTACCGAAATCCGCGGCCTGGACACGCGGCAGAGGCTCCTGATCAGGCGGCAGCCGACGTGACTTCGGTGCCGGCCCGCGGATCTGGTCAGCGTGTGCTACCGGTACAGGCTGCTGCGGAATCGGCGTCGGCGTGAACGGAATCGACGGTGATGTCGATGGTGATGTCGGCGCACGGGGGATGACGCGGGCAGGTGGACGCGGCGGCAGTGGCGCTGGTCGAGCTGGCGTCGATGACGACGGAGTTGACAGAGCCGGTGTCGAGTGGACCGGTGGCGACGGCGGCACCAGCATCTTGGACTTGATCGGCGGCGGCGCCGGTTGGGCTGGCAGCCGCGGGGATGGTGTGGATCCGTCGGGGACGCCGGTGGGAATACGGAGTGCTACTGGTGCTGCTGGCGCTGGCGGCCGGAGCTTCTCCGCGTGTGAGCGCGCAGGAGGCTGCTGTTGGGCTGTTTCGACGATTGAAGACATGTACTTGGATCTCGATGTTATGTGAAGAAGTGTTCCGTGAATAAGGTTTTGTGCAGTCTCACATCACCTTCCCAACTGAGCATTTACGAAGCCAGGTTTTAGAGCTTCGCAAACGTCCAGCATGTCCCCTCAAGGGCTGTCCAATTCGTGTGTCCCGGCGGCGAAGCACAGCCGTTGAGAACGCCACGATGTTGAGCCGCACACATCGCGCGATCACAGACATGTGCGACCATCATGAACAGCTCTGGTTGAATCACGCGAGGCCAATTCGATGCAGCGCATCACCCATCATCTCCGCCGCGAAACCAAAATTCAGGCAGTCTCGGTGTACCCTCAAGCGCTTCGGATTCGGAACGAGGGGGCAAGCATGGCGCCCCGAACCTTCAGGTGGGCCGGAGCCATGCTTTCAAAGTTGTCGCGTGTAGGCTGGCCTCGAACCTGAAACAGCCAAAACCGTCCCAAGTGACGAGTGTCCCACCCACTCGCTACGGAAGGGAGGATCACGCGCACCTCCGTTCGTCGTTAATCAACTCGACCTTCTTCCTGGATTCCCCCTGGATGTCGCCACCACGGGAACAGCGTCAACAAGATCGCTCACATCACGTTGGACCACGCTTACTCGCCAATGCCGGAATCATCGCCGGCAAAGGTTCTTTCTCGCCATGGAAACACGAACTGGACCACCCGTAACCCCTATGGCACAATAGTGGTCGGCTGATCACCAGCCGACACAACGCTGGCAACGATCACAGCCGTCAGCGCCACCCACAGCCAAAATTCAGGAGCCCCGCAGATGTCCACTACTGAGGAAATCAAGGAACAAACTGGTGCCGAGCCGTCGACTTGGGAATCGTTGAAAGCTACTCTTACGAACTCGATCCTCAACAGTGTTGGATCAGCAATAGAGTCAAGATCAAACTTCTTTTCTAATCCAAAAAACAAGAAGCCTGAAGCAACCGACATTCCCGCAATTATCGCCTCTTATTCAATGAAAAACGCGATTATCAGCGGCGGCGCGACTATCATCCCCGGCCCATGGGGAATGGCTGGATCCATCCCGGAAATCGGGATGCTGATGAAAAATCAAATCTCCATGATTTACGATATTGGCGTAGCCTATGGCAAAGAAGACTGTATGTCCAAAGAGCTTGTAGCCGGCATTATGATGTCTTCTGCAGGCTCTATCGGTGGCAAGCTACTCATTGTCCAAGGCGAACGATTGATCGTGAAGCGTGTATCACTTCGAGCATTCCAAAAAGCCGTTGAACTGTTTGGAAGTCGAGTTCTCCAGCAGATGTTGAAATCCGTCATCAGCAAATGGCTGCCATTTGTCGGCGCATTGGCAATGGCTACTTGGTCGAACTATTCCACAAAGCTGATCGGGCGATTGGCCGCAGAACTATTGAACAAGAAAATTGATGAGGTTGATGAGTCTGAAGCTGACGACTCCGCAGATGATAACTCTGATGCGGGGATCACTGAGCCAGAAACCCCTGATGCTCCGCCACCACAACTTCATGCTGCCCTCGATAAAAAGCGAATTCGTGCACTTATATCCCTTATGCAGATTGATCAGCTCAAAAAACCAGAAGAACGCGATTTTATCATATCTCAGATTGCTGACACAAATCTTACCGAAGATGATTGCTTGGAACTGATTGCAATGGTTAACTCGGATGAACAAATCATTCTTGATCCAAATGAATACACATTAGATCATGACACAGCCATCGGCTACATCAACGATATGGCCACCCTCGCGGCAATCGACAATGAGCTACATCCGGATGAAATAAAATTCATCACCGAATTCGGCACATCACAAGGAGTGTCACCCCTAGACATTCAAAATCAGATTGACGCGCTAACCGATGAAATCGAGCTTCAACAGGTTGAATTTACAAACCAAGACGCCCAAGAATCAATCGCCACGAAAAAGCAAACGCGAAAACAGAAAGAGGTCGCCCCGAAATCACCTGAACAAATAGCGCAACAACAAGCACTGGTCCAAGCAGTTATCGACACAGTCTTGTCTGACGCAAAAAACATCAGGCGAAACGATCACGGATTAGCAATTTCAGTATTCCGTCAAACAATTCGCAGCATCATTGATGGCACAGACATCAATCTCGTCAGGCAGCTTCGCATGAAATACCAATTAAACACTACATCATCCAACAACAGAATCGCTTGTTACTTCTTTGATTCGATTACTTCATATTGGATCCAACCAGACGGAACAAGCGGAAGTGCAAAAAATTACATCCGCCACATTGACAACGATTTCCTTTGGCGCACTCGCTAATTCTTTTCGTGAGGGTGGCTTATTTTCTGAGCCACCCTAGCATTGCTCACCCATGAACTTCCATTCCGCTCTTGAACTTGAATAAGCACTCTCGCCAGCCAGAATACTTATTCAGCATTGCCTTCACGCACTGAAGCCATTCACTGATCTGCTGGCTTGTGTGTCTTGAATTTTGCCGTCACACGTCACAACCCCGATGGCGTGCGGCTTTGCTGCATGTTCTAAGCAAACTGTGACGTCACAGCTCTCTGATTAAGCGATTTCCGAGCCAAATCAAAACTTGGACCACATAATTATTCCGCCAGACAATCACAGACTCCATCTTTTCAATCCGCTCTCACTGCCGTTATCCGCCCTGAGCGACGCCAATTGCAATTCGCCCCAAACGTTTAGAACACTCTACAAATATCAGCATGGCAACCCGCAGTTAAAAACCATTGAAATTCATTCACATTTGCCCGCACACTTATACAAAAAAACGTTCTTATCAACTTGCTTCACTGCTCTTGCAAAGCATTCAATACCGAAGCGCCCATCCCCAAGGCGATATTTGGAATGAACAGGGAGGCAACAATAACCTCGGAGGAATCTCTGATCAATATAATGCCTATCAGACCCGAAAGGCTTCCGTTCGCAGAATCTGCTCAGCGAGCCAGCAGCAGCTACACAGCCCCCCAAGCATCACCCCCAAAACCGCTGCCATCGAGCCTGTAGACTGGCCGCAGCCGACCCCACAGCCAACAGCTAAGAAGAGTTCAAGACACCCTCATCTGGCTTTTGAGAGGCACAACAGCAGTTCGCCAGAATCACAAATAGAATCTACTCCGGGCCACCATGAATGCAATCAAACAAATTCAATCACCTCATCAGATTCAAAAGTTTTCACAATGAAATCTCTGACAGATACCAGCAAGACAAATCGCATCACCACGCTCTCCAGGCGACCATTTTGGCTCTTCATTTCTCTTCAATACGAAATACCGATTCCCTAGCCGATCTTTAATACGAGGCCCCAATCAATCCGGCCTACAAGGAGAACACCATGAACACCATCACTCACGACCTCGATTACTTGCTGCGATTGCCTGCCGTCAAACACACCACAGGGCTTGGCCGCACCACCATTTACGAAATGGCCAAGCACGGCACATTCCCGAAACCCATCAAACTTTCCGCCCGCGCCGTTGGCTGGTCGTCCAGGGCTATTCAGGATTGGCTGAACCAAAAGATCGGGCACCAGCAGTGCATCATCACACTCAATTCCATCACCGCCTAATTCATCCACAACTAACCAAACCCAAGGAGTAATCAAATGAACGAAGATATGGCTCGCAAGATCATGGATATTGTCAACCCGAAGCAGAGCATCTTTGGCGCGCCGGTTATCCCGTACCCTGAGCCGGTGAATGGGAATACGCTGCTCACACGGATGTTCAAAACGATCAAGAGGCACATCAGTTGCGATGATGAGGTTGTTATCATCGCAACTTTGTGGAGCACTTTCACTTGGGTCATCGACAATGCCGATTGCGCTCCGATCGCAATCATCACCGCCCCGGACCGTCAGTGTGGCAAAACCCAAACCTTGTCCATTTTCGGCGAGCTCTGCCCTCGTCCGCTCCAGGCATCCAATATCTCCAGCGCTTCGCTTTACCACGTGATCGAAAACTGTAATCCGACCCTATTGATCGATGAAGCCGACACCTTTCTGAGTAGGAACAATCACCTGATTGGAATCCTCAATTCTGGCCACACCAGGAAGGGGGCCAGCGTCATCCGTACCAACAACAAAGGTGAAACCAAGATCTTTTCGACTTGGGGAGCCAAAGCGATCTCTGGCATCGGAAATATGCCCGAAACCATTATGGATCGCGGAATCATTTTGCCGCTCAGACGCAAGCTCCCCGAGGAATCCATTTCGCCCCTTCGCGAAAGCGAGAAAGATTTTAAGACGCTTCGCTCTGCTCTTGCTCGTTGGAGCGCGGACAATGGTTCGCGCATTTCGGAGATGCCTCGCATTGATCTTCCCAAACTTAACTCTCGGCAGAATGACAATTGGCGTCCGTTGCTGGCTATCGCAGAATTGGCCGGCGGAGAATGGCTTCAGTATGCCAAGGCAGCAGCAATCAAATACGCAGACTACAGCATTTCTAGCTGCACCCACAACAGCCTCGATTTGCTATCGGATATTTACGCCATCTTTGAGGTAACCAAGGCGGAACGCATTTACACAAAAGATCTCATCCCCGCACTTTGCGCATACAAACCGAAAGCGTGGGGCAATTTCAAAAATAGCGCACCGATTACCGATTACCAGCTCGCACAAAATCTTTCGCATTTCCATATCAGATCCAGGAGCACTCGGATCAATGGCGACAACCTCAAAGGGTATTACCGGAAACACTTTCAGGATGCATTCCTACGCTACATCTCCATGTGAGGCAAAGGGTAATCATGATCAAATAACGTCCGCAAATTAGGAGGCATAGAATACCAAGCAACGCTACGCAGCACTCGCTCATTTGATATAATAAATACCCAAGCACCGAAAACCTTTCAACTAATAGCTACCCCGAGCACCTACACAGCACCGATCTATTCCAAACCAAACGCATTTGGTTCGTGAAGTCGTCATGCCCCGGCGCTGTTTACTAATGCGTGGAGAATCGTTTCTCCGCCATCAATCCTTGCTCACTACGCACAACCCTTCTGAAAGGAAGAACCAATGAATTCCAACAACCTGTCGCCGGACCTTGGCGAACTGCTCGGCTCGCACCTTTGCAAGGCCGTCACCTTCAAAGATGACGTCGTCAAGGAGATCGAAGATCTCCTTGGTGAGAGCCCCCTCCATCTCGCTGAATGCGAGATCCAGGTTATGGAGGCATCCGTTGCCGATTCGCCGTACTTCGCCTCCATCGTGGCCACGTGGGGAACGAACGAGGTGATGATCATCGGCTACAATGCCCACAACAGGTCGATCGACGTCATCTTCGCCGCCCTCACCCCCACAAACCTCGAGATCATCGAGGAACACCTTGAAGTCCCGCGCAGCAATCTGCACGAGCTTCTGAAGAAGTACTCCAAAAAGGATATCAGACCTCCCACCAAGGAGCACGCCGCAGCCTAACCTGACACCGATACCCATTGAGCCTAGCCCCCCGCCTAGGCTCTTCTTTCTCGAATTATCAGGCAGCGATGTTACCCCAAAACATTCCGCAGCTTCTCACGTTAACCACAAAAGCCTGGATCCTAGGGATGAATGCGTCGTCGGCTCGATGGCTCCGTGATTGAAGGCGTCATCGCGTTCGGCTTCAACTGCCCTTTTGAACAGCCAGCACACCCTTCCTACCTTGTCGCGGGAACACCCCTAACAAGGCAACCTCCATGCTTCTCTCCGCTCTGGCCGCGGTCTTGATCTCCGCTGCTCAGCCCACCCAATCCGGAACATATGCGGTTCTGGACATTGCCAACGAGCAAGGTCAGCAGACCGCACTCTCCAGCTACATCGGGGACGAGCTGTCCCTTAGGTACGCGTCTGACTCCGGCTACTCCTTGGTTGAACGCGGACAGCTCAAGAAAGTGCTGAAGGAGCACAACCTTCAGGCGACCGGCGCGATCGACGAAGCCACGGTATCCTCGTTGGGCAAGTTCCTGGGCGCCTTCCGGATCATCACCGGCCAATACTACCAGATGGGTGATGAGTACGTCGCCATGGTCCGAGTCTTGGACGTGGGCACCGGGAAGGTTCTGAAGATGGCCAAGGTGAACTTCCCCAAATCCAGCTCCACCCAGGCTCTGGCACAGACCATTTTGCAAGGCGCCCAAACAACGTCGCAGAACACTCCTGAAGCCACACCAAACCAAACCGGAAACACCGGCCCGATTACCCTGGACAAGTGCGTGCACAATTATGGCACCACCTGCTATGGCACCCTGGTTTCTCCGGTGAAGGGACGACTGGACATCCCCCAAGAACAAGCTCTGTTCTTTTTCGACGATGGGATTCTGGGCAAGTTTGTCCGCTTCCAGATCGCCGGTACCGAACAGATTTTCGATGTGCCCGCAGGAACGAAGGTTCCGGTACAAATCAGCTTCACCGGTTCAGGAAAGCGCTTTCGGGACTTCAAATTGAAGTACACCTTCGCCGGCAAAGAGTACGTAATTGAAGGCTCTCGCCCGATCGAGAACTGATCTGTCACAGCAACAGCGTTCATCACTGAATGCCTGCCGATTTCAACCCACCGTGCGTACCAATGGGTGAGTTCGACTGTACTACATCGACTTGCACGCGCTCTACTCCGCTGGTGTCCAATGCCGATCTGCGAGTATTCTCGGCCAGGGGTCTTGTCACTGGTGAACGGCAAGATGGAGATCACATCAAACGTGTGGATATCACTCGCCGATCTGTTCGGGGCTACAGGAGTCCTTTCGCATCCGATCCAACCAGCGAGACCAACCCTTCGACGAGTGGGACCGTCCATAAACCTGGATTTGTCTGCTCCTGCTCTGGTACGCGCCATAGACATCACCGGCCGGGAGCTTCTTCCGCAAACAGAATTCACAACGGGTAGCCACTCCCTTCAGCTGCCTGCAAGCCGATCCTTGATGTACGTGCATGCTCGCACGAGTACCCACGAACAGTCTGTCTCTGGAACCGATGGAAAGCCGAAGGCGAGTCCTCAACATCACTGCACCACGCCTCAGAAATCTTGCCTGTTCACAGCATTACGATCCGCCGACCCTGTGCGTGACACGCAACACGATCGGCCCACGACTGGTCCTGACAATTTTCGGCAAGTCCCACACTTCCCGGGCACGCACGCAACGAGGCGACGGGTTGTACTGCGTCGTCGGCGCTATCCTTGACCAGTTCGCATACCGACGGACCGATTCCGTGGGCGCACCACGGCTATCGCTCCACACTCAGTATCGTCCCTTCCACCTTCGTCTTTTCCCGAGGCTAACCAGCGCGAGCCGGCACCACCAACAGATCGTCATTACCTTTCGGTCTAGGGTTTAAGTCCGCGGATGCCCATGCGAACAGATTCCCCCCTGCTCTTTATCGATGGCGATTTCGGCCTAATTTCCATCAAAAGCAAGTAGGTACTTTTAGGGTACCTATTTTTACACCCGTAAAGACATTCGCCATCTAGACCTTTATTCATCGACAATTAAAAATAGGTTTAGAGACGGGAAGGCCCATTTTTTCAACTCGGCTAAGCCAAAAATTGTCACACCTTCGCGGCTCTCGCGGCCTGGGTGCCCTTGGCCGTGGAAACCGGCTCCGGCTGGACTGACGCTCCAACCGAAGCCGATGGGAAGTACGCTACCAGCCCTTGTGCAGCGTGATGTTCCGGATGTCCAATACCTGTTTGGTCATGGTGGGGCTGACGCACTTGGTGCAAGCGATACCATTCAGCGTGCCCGAGGCCGAGTACATGGTGCGCGGCACGAACATGAGCCCCTTGACACTCTTGAGGACATCTTCGATGTAGGGGAAGTCTGCCGGCGCAGTCCACCAGGTCGGCGTCGCAAAATCAAGCACATCGATGGTCGCGGTCTTCCAAGCGGTGGAAGGGGCGAGCATGACGGCACTGGAGAGGACCCCTTCGTAGACGGTGCCCGCGGCCACAAGGGCTGGATCATAGACGTCCGACATCAGTTGGACACCAAAAGCGTCGGTGATCTTGTCGGAGTTCCTGTATTCGAAGGTGATGGTGCGCAGGCCCGTCAGGTCGTGCGGGGCCCAATCGACCGTCAGGGGCATCATCATGCCGACATTGGCGGAGTATCCTTCGGTGCCGTCCGAGGCGATCTTGGAGGCGACCATGCTCACATAGCCACCCGGCACGGAGACGGTGACGTTGGATGAACTGTTTGCGAAGGCAGACACGCCATAAAGAAGTCTCGCCCTAGCGGAATCCAAGGCGATCTGCGAGAACGTGCTGATCGGGGCGGTATCCGTCACCAAACTGTCCGTGGGATTTGCGCCGTAGCCGACCTGGATTACCACCTGACCGACCGAACCGATCACAACAGAAAGTGACGCCTGTCCGGGACGGGAGGAACCCACCCACTTGAGGTTCAATCCATGGCCGGCGTTGCTGCCGGACTCGATGGGGAGCAACGTGTCCAACGCATACAGGACGGTGTCCTTGCCCTGGTCGCGTCCCCAGGCCTTGAGTGAAAACAGATGTTCCGTCCCGTACATGCTCGCCGACAAGTAATCGTGCGACATCTTCACGGTGTCGCCGCGGCGGGTGCCCTGCGCCACGGTGGAGTCGCCCCAATTGGCTCCATCCACCGAAAGCGTGAACCGGTAGAGGCTGTCGACGACTGGGTATTTGACCCGCAGGCTCGAGTAGAGTGCGTTCAAGTAGACGTTGACATTCGTTGTCGTGCCGGCGACGACCTCGAAGTTCGACCAGCCCGAATACAGCACGGAGTCGCGTTGGTCGCGGCCTTCCACGTACAACCATTCGTTGCCGCTGGCGAAGTTGTAGGACTTCAGGACCGTGCCGCTTCCGGAAATCGCGATGGTGTCGCGGACGACCGATTCATCCGACGTGAAGCTCAGGATAAGGCGGGTCGGAGTCATCTGGAGCGCGCGGGCGAGCACGCCCACCTGGCCGAGGTTGACAGAAACCGACACATTCCCTTCCGGGGCTCGCGTTGGCGTAGTTGACGTGACCTCCGACCTGTCGCAAGCGGACAGGGCGAGCCCCAGCAGGGCGGCGGCAATCTTGGGGAGATTTCTCATGTGAGAGCCTTTGGGTTCGAGTTGCGCGAGGGTTGGCCGGAAGAAGGAGGCCGTTCCGGGTGAGGCGCGGTTCCATTTTCCGAAGGGCTGCGGATGGATCTGTGACAGATCCTGTCGCAATCCTGGAACCGGGATTCTAGTAAATTTCGGGTGCAGCGAACGAAAGCGCCGCAGGACTTCTGCAAAGCTGCAATCGGTGTGAAATGGAATCGGGAGCTCCAAGAATCGCGGAATCGCGAGCTGGATGCCATCGGATCGTTGAATCCGTTTCAACGCTTCCCCGGCAAACCATCGGCGCAGCCACTGTTCTGCCGGTATCATCCCTTCACGACCTCGTCGGGCCACCTCCGACATCCTGCGGTCGTTGCAACGGAGTCTCGATGCGCACAATCCTCACCTGGAACACCGTGATCGGCTTGATTGGGGGGCTGGCCATGGCCTCGAATGCCGCCGTCGCCACCGGCGCGGTGTTCGGATCGCACATGGTCCTCCAACGCGAGGCGCCCATTCCCGTGTTCGGAACCGCCTCCAACGGGGAAGCCGTTTCGGTCACGCTGGGAGCCCAAACAAAAAACACAACGGCCGCCAACGGTTCCTGGAAGATCTACCTGGACGCCATGCCCGCCGGTGGCCCGCACACCCTGACGATCAAGGGGACGAATACCGTCACCTACACCGACGTCATGGTGGGCGAAGTCTGGCACTGCGCCGGACAGTCCAACATGGACACGCGCATGAACTATTCGGAATACGATTTCGCCACCGACATCGCCAAAGCCGACGCCCCTCTGCTGCGCTACATCACCATGCGCCAACCCAACCAGACCATCAAGTGGCAGACCGTATCGCCCACCACCGCGGCCTCCATGACCGCCACGGGCTACTACTTCGGACGGAATCTGCTCGACAATCTGAAAGGCGTCGCGGTGGGCATCGTGAACACATCCGTGGGTGGGACGGTGATCAAGACCTGGCTGGACCCGGCCACCGTCGCGGCGACCTCCGATCTGGCCGGCGATGCCGAGGCGGGCTCCATGTACACGAGCTGGGTCAAGCCGGTGGAAGGGTTCGGCGTCAAGGGGACCGTGTATCTGCAGGGCGAAAACGACGCGTCGTCGTCGGCGCTGTACGGCGCGTACAACAAGCGCTTGGAGGCGCTCGTCAAGGGATGGCGCAAATCCTGGAACGCCCCGCAGATGCCGTTCATCGTTGTCGGACTGTGTCACAAGGGCGCGCTCCAGACCGCAGCGGGCGAAGCGAGCAACCAGGCATCCGTGCGGGAGTCGCAGCGCCAGGTGACCGACACAATGCCCAACAGCATTCTCTCCGTGGCAGTCGACCTGGGTTCGGCCACCACCTGGCACTATCCGCAGAAGCCGGAGCTTGGCAAACGACTTGGAGCGTTGGCTCGCGGGGTGTTCTACAGCCAGACGGGATTTGTCTACCAGTCCCCCAAACCCCTGGGATGCTACTTCCGCGGTTCCACGATCGTGATTCCTTGGGATGTTCGCGGCAGCAAACTGAAGCTGTCGAGCGGCACCGCTCCGACAGGATTTGCCATCAGCGGAGGAGACGGAAAATGGGCCTGGGCGAGCACGGCCACCCTCAAAGGCGACACGGTATTCCTGACCACCGGCATTTCCAAACCCACCCAGGTGGAATTCGCATGGGCGAACCAACCCATCATGAACCTGACAAATTCCGACGGATTGCCAGCGACCCCGTTCCGCATGGCCATCGCCCCCACTTCCGGCATTGGCGCCCCCGCGGCCCAGGCTGGAGGATCGTGGAAGATCGCGGCGCACGGACGCCGTGCGGAGATACCACCCATGGACGGAATCTGGCAAATCCAGGTTTTGGACGCGTCGGGACGGGAGTGCCGCCGGATTCCCGCGCAAGATCTTTCCGCAGGCGCCGATCTCGATCTCCCGCGCCTCCGAGGCGTCTACACCGTCTCGATCCGATCGAAGCGCGGTCTCGCTCTTTCCGAAAAGGTGGTGGTTCCGTGAAGGTTTCCGGCAAACGGCTGCTTGCGGCATTCGCGATCGCGAGCACGGTCTGGGCGGCCACCACGGCCACCCCGCAAAGAATCGTGATCATCGGCGACTCCACCGTCTGCGACTATGCCGCCAACATGTATCCGCAAACCGGATGGGCGCAGGTCCTGAAACACTATTTCCAGACAGGATCCGTCACCGTCATCAACCATGCGATCGGTGGGCGCAGCTCGCGCTCGTTCATCGAAGGGGGCCGTTGGACCACCACGCTGGCCACACTGCAGAAGGGCGACATCCTGATGGTGCAGTTCGGGCACAACGACCGGGATTTTTCAAAAGCCGAGCGCTACACCGACACCACCGACTACAAGAAGTACCTGGCCCAGTACGCCAACGAAGCCCGCGCCAAAGGGGCGCATCCGATTTTTGTCACACCCATGAACATGAACACGTGGACCGGCACCGCCGTGCGCGAAGTCTTCACGGAAGGCGCGAACAACTACCGCGCCGCCATGATCCATGCGGCAGCCTCGCTCAAGGTCCCGGTGTTGGACCTGGAGAAGAAATCCAAGCTGCTCATGGACACCATGGGCCAAGCCTACATGGCCAAGTTCCACTTCCTAGGATTGGACGCGGGCGAATACACGAACTTCCCGGACGGAATTTCCGACGGCACCCATTTCCAGGAGCTGGGCGCCCTAGAAAACGCGCGCATGGTCACCGAGGAGATCGCTCGGCAATCGACAGATTCCGTCCTCAAGCTCCTCGCTCCCCTGTTGGCTCCCCTGCACAAGGTGACCGTGAACTCGAACCTCGCCTCGGGCGGCACGGTGACCAAGACCCGTTTGTATCCCAAAGGAGCGACGGTGACGCTGAAGGTGAATTCTGCCACAGGCAAGGTGTTCCAATACTGGATGGATTCGAAAGGCAAGAATATCGCCACCGCCCAACGCCACACCTTCGTCCAGGACACATTGGAACAGAGCTTCACGGCGACGTTCCAGGGCGGGTCGTCGGAAATTGTCCATGCTTCGCCGATGGCGACCATTCAGCTGGAAGGACGGAAATTGACGGGTATCGGGCAGCTTGGAATCCGGATCTTCGATGCGCGAGGCAATCTCGTAAGGTCTGCCTCGGCGGACGCCACCATCCTCGATCTTTCGAGCCTGCCCGCGGGCCTCTACTGGGCAAGGCCGATGCGACACGGAAGCGAGGCGCTCCCGATCGTTCTGGCGGAGTGACGACGTCCCTCGTTCGAGCTAGAACGCCATCGGCAAGATGCTTGATTGATTCCCGACCACGACTCGAACGAAGGATACGCCGCGCAATCGAGGGATTTTGATCGTCCGCGACAAATTTGTCTGGGCGATCTCGTCGGTCACCAGCACCTTATCCCCTTGTGGAGACACAACCTCGACGAACAACCTGGAGCCACTCACGGCTTCAAGAACCAAGTTCTGCCCTTGTATGCGCGGCTTCGAACGAGATCCGGTCGATACGCTCACCGGATCGAGGACTTTTACGAGGATATTCTGACTGGCATCCACTCGGAATATCGATGTATCAATACTCGGAACAGGATCGAAAATCCCCGAGGATGCGACCCACGCTCCTCCAACTCCGCTCGAGCGGTAGTCGAATTTTTTATCGTCGCCCAT
>JBDKGS010000044.1:0-19814 GCA_039798065.1 Fibrobacterota bacterium
CCATGAAGCTTCACCGGGTCGCTATCGCCTCTCTTTGTCTGACGGTTTCCGTCTTCGCGTCCAAGCCGCCGTCGGGATCGCTCCGTTCGACGGGCACCGAAGACATGCTGCTGATGAAGCGCAAGCCGCGTTGGTACAACGAGGTTTGGAGCTACCAGTTCTTGTTCGACAACGGCACGCAAGCCACCCTCAACTACACCTACGCCAAGCTCGGATTCAAGGACCCCGTCTGCGGTGCCGATTATTCCGTGGCGGGTTTCAAGGGGCGCAACTTCTCCGTGGGGCGCGAATACCCTGAAGGCCGATTCCAGCAGCAAGCCAATCCGTTTCGCGTGCAGATCCATCCCGACATGTGGATGCAAGGCCTGCCCCCCGCCTCGCATCGGGTTCGATTTGCCACCACCAAGAACGAGGGCTTCTACCTCGATCTGGAATTTTCGCGCATGGTTCCCGGCGCGGCGCTCGGCAACGGGACCTGGGGCGCGGGGGACGGCGAGATCACCATGCTTCTGCCCATTCCGTCGGCGCGGGTGAAGGGGCGAATGGCCATCGGGAAGGACACCATCGCGGTGGAGGGCTGGGCCGTTCTCGAGCATATCCGCCAGACGGCGCTGTTGGCTGACATTTTACGTCGATCCTTCCGGGCGTACGTACCGGGCGACCGTCCGACCTATTTCAGCGCGTTCCAGGAAAAGAGCGGCGCGTGGTCGGGCTTCGCGATCCAATGGACCGCCCAGGGTCCGCAAGTGCTGCCCGCGGGCCAGATCGGAGTCCAGGGGGCGGAAGGCCTGGCTCCGCCTGCAGCGATTTCGCTGACAACTTCCGACAAGCGGAGTCTGGCTTTCAGAAGGACGAGTCTCGTGCAGAGCGCCTCCATCCTCGATGGCATGGAAGGTGTCACTCGCTGGGTCGTGAAGCAGTTCGTCGGTGACGTGCAGGTTTCGCGAGGTCGAACCGACCAGAGCGGTTTCTACCAGTACATCGCCGTCAAGTAGCCTTCGAGAGGATCCGCGCGAAGGCGTCGGCCCGGGATTCCCACGAGAGGCCTTGTGCGAAGGCGCGACCGAGGAGCCCCATTTCGGTTCTGCGTACGGGAGAATCGAAAAGTTCGGCGATCGCCTTTGCCGCCTCGGATGGCGAGTCGGGGGGCACCACGATCCCGGCACCTTCGCCCACCGCTTCGGGCATGCCACCGGAGCGCGCTGCGACCACCGGGGCGCCGCATGATTGGGCTTCGGCCAGCACCATCCCGAAACCTTCGAGGTCCCTGGCGGTTTGCCGGGAAAGCAGTGCGAACACGCCGCAGGCGAAGAACGCGCCCATGTCCTCGGACGGAATCCGTCCAACGAAGCGAACCGCCTCCTGCAGGCCCGATTCCGCCACCAGCTTCTCCAATCGCTCCCGATCCGGTCCCGAACCGCCGATCAGGAGCTTCGCGTCGGGGTGGCTGGCCCGAAGGATGCCGATGGATGCGACGAGGGTGTCGATGCCCTTGCGGGGGACCAGCCTGGCCAGAGTCGTGACGACGGGCGCTCCTGGTGCCAGTTCCTGTCTTTGACAGAATCTGGCGATATCTTCGGGCGACGGGGGGTGCAGGCGCGTCGAATCCACGCCGGGATGGACGACATGGACCCGCGACGGGTCGATCCCGCCGGGAAGCAGGTCCGCGGTGGCGCGCGAATTGGGGACGACCGCGTGCATCCGTCTCAGGACGGGACCGGCCAGACCGAGTCCGATCGCACCCAGTGGGTGGTTGAGCAATTCGCGGCCGTGGACGATCGCCGTCTGGTGGACGGATTTGGCGAGACGGATTCCGGCAAGGGCGGGGAACCATTGCGCGTAGATCACGTGGGTGGCACCGGTTCGCGCCACGAGTTCCGGCAGCCGCAGGATCATGGGGGCGACGAGCCAACTGGAGTGGATCCGGATGCGTTGGACTCCGAACGGGCGGTCGGAATCTGTCTGTGCCTCCTTGGGGCCGCCCGGCGCCACCACGGACAGCGATGCGCATCGCGGCACGAGGTGCTCGGAGAGGCATCCCATGTAGCTTTGGATGCCGCCTGTCAGCGGTGGGAAATCCTGGGTCACGACAAGAATCTTCACGAGGCAACCAAGGTAACCGCCTTTCTGTTATCATTGCAGGTTAAGCAATGTGGACTCCCCTCCTGATTCTAGGTCTGGTCGCGACGGAACCCGAACCACTTCGGGGCGCATTCTCCGAAGCCGGCCTTGGAGCCCCTGAATCGCCGACCTACGATCCGTCCCCGGTTGGAGGAGTAACTGAGCGCACCTTTCCGGATTGGCGTTGGCAGCTCCCTTCGAAGCGCGACTCGGTCCGGGTTGTGGCGAACGACACGATCGGGAACGGTTCGAACTGGATCGTGGTTTCCGAGCATCCTGCGCTTCGACGCGATTCGCTGGCCACCGTCGACGTGGTCGTCCATCCGCTTCTCACCGCGTTGATGTGGCCGGTCGACCACGTCGTGCGCCCAACGATGGGCCTGGTCTTCAAACCGTTGCGTGCGGCGATCCGCTACGGCGAAGAGACAAATCTTGTCGACCGAGGGACAAGCTTCATCCATCCCACCGGCAAGGAATCGAGCTGGCTGTACCCCACGGCGGTGCTGGATGGTTCGACGGCCTCGCGTTGGGGATTGACTTTCGTGGATCGCGATTTTTTCTGCCCCGGATGGCGTCTGCAGTTGGGCGGTGCGATGAGCGTCGCCGCCGACGGTTACGTGAGCGCATGGACCCAGACTCCGCCGACGGGTCCGTTCCAACAGCGATTGAAGTGGGGTGGCTCCTATTCCTTCAGCCGGGAATATTCGCTTCGCGTTCCCGATCTCAAGCCGATTTCCGACAACACCCTCCAAGGGGCGACCAGCGAGCGGCGATTGATCACGGAACTTGTCCTGAACACGCCGGGACCCATTCCTGGAGCGAGCTGGGATGTGTCCTACCATCTGGCGGGACGCAAGGAAGCCGCACCGCGAAGATACGACGCCGAATTCAAGGACATCGGTTCCATCGAGTGGCTCGGGTACGGCGACCCGGAAAAGGACCGAGGTCTGCGCGGGAGGGAAATCGACCATACGATCAGCCTGGCGGGTGGTTGGTCGGACCAGGAAAATCCCGGATCCCCGACCAAGGGGGGGCGCGTGAACACGCGCATGTGGGTCAGCCTGTCGGATGGCGGTGGAGGCTTGGCCGGGTTCGACGTGCAAGGCACTCGCTATTTTCTGCTGGGTTCGGAGCGTTACGTGTACAAGAAGGGTGATCTGGAGCCGTATCTGGAGCTCGACCCGATGCAGATCATCAAGATGCTGGATCCTTCGACCCTACGACAAAGATTGACGCAGCGTAAAATTCTTGCCTTCTACTTCCGTATGTCGCGGGTCTGGGAGCTCGACGCCTCGAACCATCCCGCGTCGTTTTTCCTGTTCCCGACCATTGGTGGAGACGCACCGGCTCGCGCCTATTCGGGGCGCTATCTGATGGGACGTTCGCTGATCGGAGGGACCATCGAGTACCGTTGGCCCATCTGGCGGTATATCGATGGAACCAGTTTCACGGAACTCGCTTGGGCTGCGCCCGATTGGTGGCGCCCCACTCTGGAACGATTGGCGCCAGGTATCGGTGGAGGCATCCGTGTGCGCATGCCGCGCATGTTCCTTTTCCGGGTCCAGGCCGCTTTCGGTGTGGCTGGGGCCCAGCTAATCGCGACCACCGACGCCGAATTCTGACGATCAGACCAGGGTCTGACGGATTTCGTCCAGGAAGGTTTCTGTCGATCGCGTGGCCGCGTCCCAGGTGAACCGATTGGCCCAGGCGATGGCGGCGGCCCCCATCGTCGAGCGCAGGTGGCGATCGGCCAGCAAGGATTGAAGGCTTGCGACCAAGGCATCGACCGCGTCGGATTCGCTGTTGGAGACGAGCATGCCGGTGCAGCAATCGGACACGGAGTCCTGCAGGCCGTCGGTTCGGGTGGCTACCACCGGGAGGCCGCGTGATTGCGCCTCGACGGCGGCGATGCACCAACCCTCGAAGCGGCTGGGAACGCAGAAAATGTCACCTTCGTCCAGGACCTGGTACTTGCGCTCGTCGGTTGGGTTCGGGACGATTTCGATGCGATCGCGCGCAGGGTGCTTGGAAAGCTCGTTGCAGATCCACGAGTCCATGCTGCGGTCGGCGCGTCCGGCCACCACCAAACGTGCGCGTTCGTTGAACGATGCGACTTTTCCGAAGGCGGCGAACAGGCGATCGAGCCCCTTCATCCGATGATCGAGCCGTCCAAGGAACACGATGGTGTCGTGCGGGCGACCTTCGCGCGATGCGGGCGGGGCGAACGAAGGAGGATCGAAGCCGATGGGGATGAGCTCGATGCGCGCATGTGGATTGACCTCGCGGACCTTCGCGGCGGTGGCGCGGTTGGACAGCGAGAAGAATCGCCCTTCGGCGATGGTCCGTTGCTCGTAGCACAGTGAAGACGGTCCGAAAGGCCCGAGTCGGCAAAGGATCTCTTCGCCGGCCACGTGGTGGATCACGTTGAGGATGCGGTCCTGGTGGCGGAGCGTTTCCCAAACTGGAGCCCATGGGGAAACGGAATGGGAGACCACGATCGAACGATCGGACAATTTCCGTCGAAGCGCTCGGCTCGCGACCGGTCCCCAGGTGCGGCGGGAGACGAACTCGCTGAATCGGCGGAAGCCAAAATCCGACCTCGCGATCCCAATCGGGGCTTTGGAGCCATTGGTGTGGCTGCCGGACCACACTTCGCGCTCCCAGCCAGTCAACCTTTCCAGAATGCGGTAGTCGCGGAATGCTCCGCCTCCACCGCACCACGGATTGTCTGGGGAGTCCCACGTGAGGTGGAGGAGTGTGCGAGTCATGATTGGAACGATTGCCAGGGCTTCTTGAACCAAGCCCAGCCGCCAAGGAACGCACTGCCCAGGAGCCATGCCGGCCACTGGGAATAGTTGTGTCCGGATTGGGTCGCCAGCCAAATCCACGTCCCTGTCGCCGTGACAGCCAGACCAGCCAGAATCGAATCCAGGTACCGGGGGGGATATCCGGGCAGCCCGGCATACTTGAGGATTTGCCAGGAGCCCAGGAGAGCCGAGATGAGCACACCGACGGATTGTGCACCGGCGGCCCCGAGGATTCCCCATCGAGGAACGAGGAGCCAAACCAATGTCGTGCCGATCACGGACGCGGCGGTGGAATTCAGAAGGAGCCTTTGGGAATGGCCGAGGCCTGCCAGAATCTGTTGAGCCATCCATCCAGCCGACCCTGCGAACGAAGCGAAGACCAAGGTCATCAACGCGAGATGGTCGTTACCAGTGCCCAATGCCGGTGAGATGAGGTGCAGGATGTTTCCGCCTGCGCAAGCGATCACGACGATGATGGGGATCTGGAGGGCGACGACGCGCGCGACCACCTTCACATAGACCTCGCGGACTTCCTCTTTCTGGATGCCTGCCGTGACAGCGACCAGTGGCGTCTCGAAGGATCGCAGAGCCAACGAACAAACCTGCCAAACCATCGAGATGACGCCAAACGCGCCGACCACCGTGCTGGTCGCCACATGGGAAAGGATCAGCACCGTGACCCGCTGATTGGCGGAATTGACGCTCTCTCGAATCCACAGAGGAATGGAGTATTTCACCAACGCTCCGGTGAGCAGGAAAGTGCCACCTGCACTGCCACGGGTCTCGAGCCACCAGAAGTAGGCCGAAAGTCCGGTGATCAGAATGTGTCCAACCAGAAAGCCGATGCCGAGGCTGAGAGGGCCCATGCCGAACGCATAGGTCAAGGTCAAAGCGACGGGAGCAAGGAAGAGCGAAACGCCCAATTCACGCAGCAACGGGCGGTAGTGGAAGCGTTGGATTCCTTGGAGAGCGCCGATCAAAACTTCGCTGACGGCGAAGAAGGGGATGGCGAAGATCACGAATTTTGTCATGCCCAGTTCGGTAGCGCGAGGCAGGATCCAGGCCAGGAACGGGGTGGACGCCAGAAAGGCTAGAATCGCACCGATGAGCAGGACGAGCAAGGCGGCGCTGAAGGCGGGCGCGCGGAGACCTTGGTTGCTTTTGGAAAGAGTCGGCAGGTACCACAAGAGACCTTTTTCAAGTCCGAAGCAGGACATTCGACCGGCGACGAGCACGATGGCCTGTGCGGCAAGGAATTCGCCCCAGATTCCGAGTCCGAACTTGCGCAGAAGGATCAGCTCCAAAAGCGCTGGCACGAAATTCAAGATGTTTCCGACCACCGTCCAGGCGGCACCCCGATCGAGTCGGCGCAAGTTTTCCACAATGGCCAGGAAGGTACATCTTCGATCGAGGGGCTCGGAAGGCGAGATGCCCAAGTTTCATTACTGGATATGGCGATGCGTAATTATTTTATCGGGCGGAGGACAATATGAGCACAGCAACATCAGAGAGCATCCACGGGCACGATGTGATCGGGATGATCGTGGAATCGGGAAAAGCCTGGAAGCGGGAAGACTTGCTAGTGGCGATCGAAGCGCGCTGGGGAAGCGAAGCGCGATTCCACACGTGCTCCGCCGAGGGTATGGATGCGCAAGGCTTGATCGAGTTCCTGGGCGCACGGCAGAAATTCATCGAGTCCGATGATGGCGTCACGATGGACGAAACGAAGGTTTGCAACCACTGAGGGCTGGTGAATCCGATCCGTTCGGACGCCAGACAAAAAGCGTCTAGTTCCGATTTAGGCGCGACAGGTTTCGGAGATGGCGACGCCTTGCCGGAATTTGTCGTAACAGCCTAGGAAGCGCCGTTCGCAGCTGCGGAATCAACAGATTGTCCAGCATGCGCCGCCAATCCATGAGCGCTCTCCATCCCCACCGCGACCAGACTTGGGGTGAGATGAAATCGAACATGGAAGCGTGGGCTAGTCCGACCACGATGCGGTTGCGGCAACCGATGGCGCGGATGAAGGAGCGATTGGAACTGGAAGCTCCGACCACATGGTGGGCCACGGCTTCGCGGCAATAGAACAGCTTTCGACCGGCTTTGCGAAGCGCCAGCGAGAGATCGACGTCTTCGCTGTACAGGAACAAGTCGGCCCAGAAGGCGTTGGGGTGCATCCGGGTTTCGAGAAGGGCGCTGCGGCGCACAAGCAGGATGCCTCCGCTCAATGCCTCCACGAATCCCGAAGCCGGGGCTTCGTCTCGGTTCGCGCCTCGGGATCGGTCGGCGGTCCAGCCCGGGGCCAGGATGCGTATTCCAGCGGTGTCGATCTTGCCATCGCTCAAGCGCAGGACCAACGGGCCAAGGGCGGCGATCTGGTTGTCAGAATTTGACGCCTGGAGCAATGCATCCAAGCATCCGGGAGCAAGTTGGGCGTCCGGGTTGAGAAGCAGGATCCATGGGGACGTGCTGGCGCCGATCGCGAGGTTGCAGGCGCCCCCAAAGCCAAGGTTCTTTCCGGGGCGCAGGACAGTGGCGTCGGGGCGTACTTGGAGGGCGGCATCCACTGAGCCGTCGCCGGGAAGGTTTTCCACCAGGAGGACATGGACGGATTCCGGCAAGGTGCGGATGGCCTCGCCGATCGAGTCGGCGGAGTTGTACAGGACGACGATGGCGTCGATGGTGTGAATCGAGCGAAAGGACATCTGTGAAAGCTAACCCAGGTTGGCGCTTCAACTCGATCGCGACCGGTCAGTGTTGCCCCGCAGCTCGGTCACCAAGAAATGTATTGGCTTGAAACACGGCTATCTTTGTGAGCGAGAGAAAACATCCCCTCTCTACTCGAATCCGAGGTTGAAAGTGTGCACCAGGTGAGGTCACCTTCTGAAAGCAGGAGGGAAAAATTCGGTTCGACCCGCGGAATTGAGGACGAATCAGAGAAGGCTCGAGAGTGTCCTCGGACTGTCTTGATCTTTGCTCCGCAGTGCCCAATTCCAACCTGTTCTGGAGCACATCTCCGGGTTCTTTCCATTGTGGAAACGTTCCTCGAAATGGGGTGGAGCGTGGTCCTGACCGGGGAGCCGGATGCAATCGATGGAAATTGGACTGAAGCAGGAATCAAGCGGCTGGAAGGGCTGGGAGCTGTGCGGGTCGTATTGCCAGGGACAAGGCTGATCGACAAGGCAATGTCCAAGGCAAGCGCGTACCTCGTTCGGCGACTTCGCGCAGGAAATCGCTTCAGCAATGGAAATCGCTGTCCGACCTATCTGCGTTCCCATTTCGGGAGGCTCCACAGGGAAATCAAACCCCAATTGGTGTTCGTCAATTACGCAACCTATGCAGGTGTGGTCGATGAATTGCCTGGCTGCACCCCGAGGATTTTGGAAATCCATGATTTGATCAGCGTGAACAAAAAACAGCGCGAGTTGCTAGCGCAGCACCAGGACTCCGGACGTCCAAATCGAGAAGCGTTGGATGAAAACTTTTATAACCAGCATCGATTCGCGGTTGAACAACTCGAAGTCGAAGCGATCGCCGAGTGGCCTATCGTAATCTCGATCTCATCGGTAGAGGCCGATCGAATTCGCGAATCGGCACCTCACAGCAAAGTGGAATGGATACCTGCCGCGCTACCTCTCCCGGAACGGAGCTCCAATCGTCAAGGACGTGCCGTATTCCTCGCGGGCCCGAATCCATTCAATGTCCAGGCAAGCTGGTATTTGATTGAGCGGGTACTTTCCGCTGTGCTGGACAAGCACCCGAACTTTCAATTGGAGATAACGGGAAAATTCTCGTTGGATCTACCTGAACGCCGCGGTTTGGTTCGCAGCGGGTTCGTCCGCGAGATCGAGGATGTCCTCGGTTCGGCGAAATTCATGCCTTGCCCAGTAACAGGTGGAACAGGTCAGCAGTTGAAGGTGATCGAAGCCATGGCTTGGGGCGTTCCTCCGATTTTGCTTGAAGCTGGATGTCGGGGAGCACCGGTCGTCCACGGCAAAAACGGATTGATCGCGAAAAATGCGGACGAATTCGCAAAGTATTGCTGCGAGCTTTGGAGCGACGATGCGCTCAGAACCGAGCTAGGGGAAGCTGCTCGAAGCACCGTCGCCGAGCATTACGGCAGGAAGCGTCTCGTCGATGACATGACACGAATTGTCCGTATGGCGGAGGTGCCATGAAAATCGCTCTTTGGTGGCATCTGCCCGCAGGTGGTGGTAAAAGGGCGCTTTACGATCAGGTCCGCTACCTGGCAGAGATGGGGCATGAAATTCATGCATGGTGTCCGGCGACCGGTGATCGCGATTTTCTTCCACTTGAAGGTCTAGCCTCCGAAACCGTACTGCCCATGCCTGATCTCACTGTCGGATCGAGAACTGCGCCAATGCTCCTGCATGCGGCGAAGGTCGCATGCGAAATCGAAGCGGGTGGTTTCGATCTTGCCTTCCTGCATTCCTGCAGGTGGTTCGCGGCTCCGCATCTGGGTAGGAATCTGAAGTTGAAATCCGCATTGTACTTGCATGAGCCGCTTCGGCATCTTCATGAATCTCGACCCAAACCCGCCTGGACAGTGCCAGCTGGAGCTTGTCTCCGGGATCGAGCAATAGGCTACTGGAGAACGCTTCGGAATCGGAAGCTGGCATCTCAGGAGTGGACGAACGCCCAGGGCCCGACAAGGATTCTCGTCAATTCCTTGTTTTCCAGGGAAGCTGTCGTCAGAGCTTACGGCAGAAATGCCAAATTGTGTCCACTTGGAGTCGATGTCGACTATTGGACGCCGGGTGAGGAGGATCGACAACCCATCATCGCCGGGCTTGGAACTGTCGCTCCGCACAAAGGAATCGATATCGCGTTGCGATCGATCGCGATGCTCCCGGGGCCGAAGCCAAGACTGGAGTGGATCGGGAATTTCAGCGTTGGAAGATACGCGGAAGAAATGCGAAGTTACGCGAAGCTTCTCGGAGTCGAATTGAATCTTCGTTTCGCGGTACCTCAGGATGAAGTTCGTGATTTGCTCCGAAAAGCAAGCGTGTTCTTTTTTCCGTCCAGACTTGAGCCAATGGGATACGCGCCTCTCGAAGCAGGAGCGTGCGGGTGTCCAGTGATCGGGTTTTGCGAGGGCGGGGTGCGCGAGACGATTGTCCACGGAACGACTGGAATGCTCGTCCAGGAAGAGGAGGAATTCGCGATCCACCTCGAGGCGCTGTTGGCTTCGCCTGAGCGCATCAAGGAAATGGGGGTGATGGCCCGTATGAGGGTCAGCAGCCACTATGGGGTGCAACAAGCTGGCGCGGCTTTGGAATCGGAATTGTTGAAATTAGCTGAAAAGGGGAGGGTCTGATGACCTGCGAAGCTTGCGGTAGCTTGGACGCTCCCACTCGATCTCTGGTGGTTAGAAGCGACACGGATGAACGTGGTTTCCAAGTCTGCAAATGATCGCCAGGAAACCCGGGTGATTCGATCCGAGGAGCCAGTTCGGTACGTCTGCCTGTTTCCCGAGGCGGAAAACGTCCATTTGGTGAAAGATGTCGGCATGATGCCCGCCGTCCTCTCGGAGCGGTGGGAGGTGGATGCAAGCCTGGTCTGTCTCGATCGCGGCCAGGAGTTTCCCTATCTCGAGGCGTTGGGTCAGAAATTGTCGATCCGCCGTCTGGAGAACGACGAACGGTATCGGCCTGGCGGGAAAATGTCGAATTCCGTCCGCGCCTTCCTCCGTGAAGCCGCTCGCGATATCGATGTACTCCAGTTGTTCCATTTCACGAAGGAATCCGTCGAGACCGCGCGGTTCTTCACAAGATTGAATCCCGATGGATTGGTGTATCTCAAGCTGGACATCAGCCCTGACAATTTCCTCAAAGACTTGTCCAGCATGGGCGGTACATGGAATCTTCCTCACCACTGGTTCCTTGCCTCCGTACCGACCGTACTAAGCGCCGAGACCGAATTGGCCCTTCGAGTATTCGTCCAACGCTACCCGTTGTGCAAGTCCAAAACCATCCTCCTGCCCAACGGATACGATGATGGTTGGCTTGGAAAGCAAGGGCATCTCGAAGGCCTGAGGGATGCGAAGGAAAAACTTTTGATCACTGTCGGGCGAATTGGGACGGAACCGAAGAACTCGGAATTTCTGCTTGATTCCCTCCGTTCCTTGGATCTTGGGGAATGGCGTGTCGCCCTCATCGGGCCCATCGAAGAAAGCTTTCAATCGACCATCGATAAGTTTTTCGAGGAGCGCCCAGATCTTGTCGGGAAGGTTGTATTCACAGGGAATCTGCAGAATCGCGATGAATTGTACGGCTGGTACAGACGGGCCAAGGTGTTCTGCCTTACTTCTCGATGGGAAAGTTTTTGCTTGGCCATGGTTGACGCACTTGCGTTCGGCTGCTGGCTGGCGACGACGCCTGTGGCTTCTGCAAACGATCTCACCGGAAATGGGATCGCAGGTACGGTCTTCTCCGACCGGACAGAGTTGAGTCTGTTTTTGAACTCTTGCTTTACCGGTGCATTCGATCCATCCAGCAGATTCGATGCGATCGTCGAGCACGGTCGAAGCTTCGCCTGGAGTCGAATCTGTGATCAACTGGCCGATCGGATCAACGCAAACGCCCGGCGTCAGATTCTGCGACCCAGAGTGCAATTAGGGATTGCTGCGGCCTGAGTCCGGATTACAGCTAGGTTCGTTGTTTCCGAACGAGTTCGATGTCCCGTAAGATGGATCGATGGAACAGGGAAAAGGACGCAACGAGGTAGGAGGTGGCGAAAATGGCCACCGGTATGGCCAGGCTAGGGATGCCGTCACCGAACCAACCGGAGCGCACCAGATATCCAATCGGCAGAGCGCATCCTCCGGCGATTCCCCATGGCACCAGGATCGGTGACAAAAAATGGAATGGAGCGTGCTTGTAGGCGAGGAAAAGCGGGATGACTCCCGTAAGCGAGGTCGCGATGTTGGCGATTCCAAAGCCGAGAATCCCGTACTTCGGGATGGCGATCATTCCTACGATCCAAGTCATCGCCATCCAAATCGCTGTCATAGCCAAGTTCCATCCAGATTTCCCGATCGCATTCAGCAGGCTCATGCACGGGCCTCCGGAGGCCGCGAAAGCGTTGGCGAAGGACAGCAGGTACATCAAAGGCAAGGCAGGCAGCCACTTGTCTGTATAGACGACATGGACAAGGGTGGGGGCGACAGCGAGAACTCCCAACGATACGGGAGCCACGATCCTGTTTGCCCAACAAAGAATTCGTTCCAAGAACCTACCCAATGCTTGGGAGTCCGATTGAAGCCTGGAAAACACGGGGAAGTACACTCGTGAAAGAGGCTGCAGAGCCAACACCCCCCAAACGGCGAGCGAGTTCGCCCAGCCGACATACCCGACACCTTCGGCGCCGACGTACATTCCGATCAGAGTGGGAATGATCGCGTCCTTGATCCAACTGAGCGTAGAAGCTCCCTGGTACATCAGGCCGAATCGGAGTCGTCCTTTTAGGCGATAGAACTCTGTATTCCAGGTCGGCTTCCATCGAGACAGCCAAATCGATCCCGTGGCGCCAATGATCGTCCTGACCAAGGTCGCTGCGACAAAGGCCCAAGCTCCAAAATCGAGAACAGCGAGCGCTACTGCCAAACCGTTGTAGCATATCGTTTGAGTGATCTCGATGCGAGCGAGCGCAGGGAAGTGAAGTTTCCGTTCAAGCGAAATATTGGCGAAACTTTGAAAGCTCGCCCAAAGCAGATTGAGCGGCATGATGCGGATCATCCAGGTTTGGGCGGTATTCAGGCTGTAGGCGGAAGAGATCCATGGCGATGCGATCCAGATCCCTGCGATGAATACGAACATCATCAACTGCTGGAACGTGAAGATCGCCGCGACGTCTTTGGGATCCGGGGTCTCCTGCTGGCGAATGAGGCTGGCGCCGAGCCCGACATCCGATATCAAGCCGAAGAGGGAGACAAAAAATGTCACAATCGCGAAGACGCCGTAATCCGTCGGGCTGAGAATTCTGGCAAGGACGATGGATCCGCAGATGCTGATGCCGCTTCCGAGCACTTGCCGAACGGCCATGGCAGCTGCTCCGCGTGCGGCGGCGTGGCCGATGGACTTGTGTTCTGGAATGGACATTTGGGGGCGTTAATGTAGCTTCACTGGCCCATGGAAATTTGCGAGACCCCATTCCTCTCGGTCGTGATTCCCGCTTGGAGCGGCCGTTTTCTGCGTGAGGCATTGGATTCCTTCGCGAGTCAAGCTGTTCCCGGGGTGGAGGTGTTCGTTGGCGACGACTGCAGTCCAGATGCATTGGGGGCAATTGTCGGAGAGTTCCAAGATCGGATCGGAGTCCGCTACGAGCGCTTCGAACAGAACCTCGGGAAGGACAACCTCGTCGAGCAGTGGAACCGGTGTGTACGACGCACCTCGGCACCGTGGGTCTGGTTGTTCAGCGACGATGATATCGCTCGACCAGACTGTCTCTCGTCGCTGCAGGTCGCATTGGAGTCGACAACGGCCAACGTGGTTCGATTTCAAACCGAGGTGATCGATTCCCATGGTCGATTGATCCGGTGGACTCCATCCCATCCGAAATTCGAACGAGGCTGGCAGTTTGCCTACCATCGCCATCGGGGGCATCGAGAAAGCTTTGTTTCGGAAAACATCTTCAAGCGCAGCGTCTTTGATGGAGAAGGTGGATTCGTCGGGTTTCCTGCTGCATGGTGTTCCGACGACGCCTCCTGGATCGCCTTTTCAGGTTTGGGGCTGATCGAAACCCTGGATACGGGCCGTGTGGCTTGGCGAGCGAGCGGGGGGAATATTTCGACCTCCAGAAACTGGAAATCGCAGAAATTGGCAGCCTTGGTCCAATACGATCATTGGCTTGAGGACCGGGGCGTTTTTGCTGCGTGGATCGATTCCGGGCTCGACGAGAACTGGGTTGAGGTCATGAGAAGAGGATGGTTCTATCGGCAGGTGCAATCTCTGCCCGGTGGTGTTGGATTGGGCGATTTGAAGCGGATCTCCGCGGAAATCCCATGGAAGGGAGGGCGTGGTGGTTTTCCTGTGTTCGCATCGATGTTGAAAGACAAAACGATGGGATTGATCCGCTGAGCACTGGATCAAACGTCGACCCGGATTGATCGCACCTGAACTTGCCTGGAAGATCTCAGGCTGAGCGGAATTCGGTGCACTCTTGGCGCATTCACAGGAGCGGAAACAAAAAGACCAACCTGGTGAGGTTGGTCTTTTTCGTTATCTACGCCGTGGTCCGCCGCGTCCGCCGCCGCCACGGCTTCCGCCGTCGCGACCGCCCTTGAAGCCGCCTCCGCCGCCGTGGCTGCGGAAGGGTCTGCGCTCCTCGGCATCGTCGTCGACGCCAATCTTCGCCATTTCCTGTCCAGTGAGAGTCGCGTCCTTCTGGCCGTAGAACTCTTCGCGGTAGGCCTTCGACAGCAGCAACGCCAAGCCCAATCGAGTCGATTCGGCCTGGACAAGTTCTGGCAGCGCACCCGCGAGCTTCTCGGCGGCGCGGCGCACGGCACGCGAGCTGTCGCGTTCGGCGCGTTCCAGCATGCCCACGCAGCGTTCGACAAGAACTGCCGCACTGGTTTCGGGCTTGAAGGAAGCCACCTTCTCGAAGCGCAGTTCGAAGCGGCGTCCGATGCCTTTCACGGCAAGTTCTTCCAGCTCCGACACCACCGACCAGGCTACGCCGGTCTTGCCGGCGCGTGCGGTGCGACCGGCGCGGTGCACGTACACGTCGGGCTCCATGGGCATCTCGTACTGGATCACGCACGGGATGTCCTGCACGTCGATGCCGCGGGCGGCCACGTCGGTGGTCACCAGGTAGCGGGTCTCGCGCTTGCGGAAACGGGCCATCACCTGTTCGCGAGCCGCTTGGCTCATGTCGCCGCTGAACGGTTCGGCCGAAAGTCCCCACGAGCGCAGGTAGTCGGACAGATACGATACGTCGCGACGCGTGTTGCAGAAGATGAACGCCATCTCGGGGTGGTCGTGCTCAAGGATGTCAAAAACCGCCTTGTCCTTGGCGAGTTTGTCGACCACCACGTAGCGGTGGCTGATCGCGTCGACCGAGCGCTTCTTCTGCGACAACGACAAGAACTTGGGATTGCGCAAGAACGAGCGCGCCAAGTGCTTCACGTTTTCGGTGATGGTCGCCGAGAACATGTAGGTGCAGCGGTCCTTGGGCAACACGCTCTGGATGCGCGCCATGTCGGGGTAGAAGCCCATGGAGAGCATTTCGTCGGCTTCGTCGAGCACGAGGTCGCGCACCGAAGCAGGATTGAAATGGCCCTTCTGCAGCATGTCGATCACGCGACCGGGCGTGCCGATCACGATGTGGCAGTTCTTGAGTCCTTCGATCTGCTTCTCGTAACCCACACCGCCGTAGACAACAACTGTCTTGATGCCTTTGTCTGCACCCAGGATTTCGGCTTCCTTGGCCACCTGGAGCGCGAGCTCGCGGGTGGGCACAAGCACCAGGGCTTGGGGGTGGCGGTGTTCGACTTCGCAGACTTCCACCAACGGAATCATGAACGCGCCGGTCTTGCCCGAACCGGTGCGCGACTGCGTGATCAGATCTTGTCCGGCCAGCAGGTACGGAATCGCTTTGCGCTGCACGAGCATGGGCGAAGCCCAACCCTGCTTGGCGACGGAAACCTTCATCGCTTCGGAAGCCTGCTCGAAGGTGAAGTCGGGCAGCGGGGGATCGGGCTCGACGATGTCTTCCACATCGTCGTCGGCTTGGGAATTGATCTCGGCGGCGAGTTTAGACGGATCGAACCCGGCGGTGTCTTCTTCGCCGGAGTCCGAAGCGAATTCAGTTGCTTCGATTTCGGTGGCGGAAAGCGATGATTCGCTGGCGTTCTCGATGGGGTCGAGGGTTTCCTCTGTCAGAGAGGAGTCGTTTTCGTTCATTTGCATAGGTCCAGGGAAAGCTAGGAATCGAAAATCCCCCTCGACGGATCTATTCCCGCTCCAGAATCCGCCGATCCTTGTCAGCTTTTGACGAATTTCGCCCAAAGGAAGACGAAGACGATCAGAACAGGTATGGCGTATTGCAGGAAGCCGGTGAACCCACCATGCAAGCTTTCGTTGTGGATGCGGACGGAATCTGCGGCGAGGGTGTTCATCATCGGTGGGGAATCCGGTGTACGGGGTGAGAATGGGGAAATGCCTGCGGAATCGAATCAGGCTTTGGGCGAAAAATAGGAAACGATGCCGGAAAACGTCACAAGTCCGTGCTCGATGTCTGGCTGCGAAGAATCAATGGAATTGCGCCGCCAAGGAATTGGTTCCCTGTCGGCGCGCTTCTCGGATCCAAGTCTACAGCACCGATTTCGAAGACTACCGTGCCACAGGCACCACGGCTTGGTACGATTCGCCAGAAACTGTCGTGGCGCGCACGATCCAGGTGCCCGACGGGGCGTTCCAGACGGATTCCGTCGCGTTGGCGGGAAGTTCGGCGACCATGCGTCCCGACATGTCGCTCACGACCACTCGAGCGAGTGGCTTTTGGAAAGGTGCAGAGAAGGCCAAGCCATCGCCGGTCGAGCGGACCAGCAATTTGGCCGGTCCACGCGCACCGCGTTCGCGGAGTCCCACCTGCCCCAGCTTTGCGGTATCGACCGGATTCAGCTTGGAGTTGATGTACGCCAAGGCCCCCACCAGTCCTGCGTTGTAGTCGATCCCACCTTCTGTCTGGGTGTAGTTGTCGATGTACTGGTTGAGGCTGTCGGCGATCTTGTTGGTGAAGCCCAGCATGTAGCCGAACTCCTTGTTGCGGACGGGGATGCCTTTGACGGCCTTGGGGTTGTTGCGATCGTCCAGATAGACATTGCGATGGTGGGGCCAGTCGGCGGTCTTGGAGCAGCCCGAACAGAATCCGACAATGAACGCTTGCTTGGGAGGGTTGGCTCCCATGATGTAATCGACCTGGTTGTAGATGAAGCCGTCGTAGCTGGTGTCGCTCGCAGCCTTCGAATAGAGGCCGCAAATGAATGCTTGGTTGGCGGGGTAGCGCAGAAATCCCCACTTGTCGCCCAACGTGGAAAGGCCGCTTTCGCCGGTTCCCTTGCTCTTGTAGCGATCGGCGAAGTAGCGCTTGAGCGAATCCTGGTAGTCGGCCATGCCCGAAAATTTCCAGCCGGTGTACATGGCCATGTCGTCGTTGTCCGAATAGGAAAGGGTATAGCCCTTGTTGAGGGTGAAGACCTTGTTCGAGACCGCGAAATCCTTGAAGGTCTGTTCGCCGGTGGCCTTGTACATGCACGATCCCGCGGTGACGAAATCGTCCTTCAGCTTCGCGTTGGCGCCGTAGTAGCCGGTCATGCCGGTGCCGCCGTTGCCGGTCTGGGTCTTGGCGTAGGCGAACGCGATGCGGGCGTGGGCTAGACAGGAATCGGCATACGCAGGATCGTACTTGCGATAGTGGATGGACATGAGCGCCAGCGCGGCGGCAGCGAACGATGGCATGGAGCCGTCGTTGACGACCACTTCGCCGGGAAGGCCCGAGCTTTTGCCAAGTTTGAAGATGGGGCGGCCTTCGTCGAACTCGCCGCCGTCGATTGCTTCGACCTCCGCGCTGTAGTAGCCGGACGTCACCCATTTGCCGTGCTCGCCGTACGGTTTGGGAGCCTTGGCGTCCTGCGAATTCCCGCCAGTTCCTTTTTGGAAGTAGAAGGTCTTTTCGTCGGGGGTGGCCTTGATAATCCAGTCGGTGGCGTATTTCACTTCCTGGAGCAGATCGGGGATGCCGTCGGGCTTGCTCGAGGCATATGTGAAGTCCTGTGCTGCCGCGTAGTCGCTGTAGTCGAAACCGTGGTACTGGTCGGGAAACCCGGTGGGAAAAGCGTCGTAGGCTTGCAGCAGTGCGTAGGTGCTGTAAAAAAATGTCTGGCCGAAGAGCGGGAAGTCGCCGCAGTCCATCCATCCGCCCACCAGGTCGCGGCCATCGGCCGAATCGCGTACGTAGGAGACCTTGTACTTGTGGTCCATCAAAAGCCAGTTCGGGCCATGACCGCTGCGTTGTCCGCCGTAGAAGCGAGTGGTCATCCACAAGGCCTTCTTGTAGTCGGCGGGAGCGAATTTCTGGGCTTCGGATGCCGTGGCGGCGAGCCCGACGAGCGCACAGATGGAAAGGAGCAGTTTTCGCATTCCGGGTGTCCTAAGGGGTGATGAGTCTTCGGATGGATTCCGAGAACGGTCCTATCGCCGCCAGTCAACCGGGTGAGGTTGGTGGTTGGCGGAGTGAGTTGTCGGAATTTGGGGTCGATCGGTTCAATTCGCTGGTGAACAGCTCAAACAACCGGTCGAATCCTCGCGATAGTGGCACCTGGGGAGTGCGGATCCTCGCATGGTCGACCTCTGCTGGAATCAGCTTGCGGCGGAAAGGTCACTGACGGTAAACTTCGTGCCAAAGGGAGACTCCCACCATGGAACAATCGTCGATTCCCATGTTTGATCGCCTTCGGCCAGCCATCCTCGCCGTCGCTCTGATGGCAACGACAGGATTTGCCAAGACCATCCATGTGTCGCGCTCCGGCTCCGATGCCGCGACGGGCACACTGGCCCAGCCCTACGCCACCATTGCCAAAGCCGCAGCGACCAGCGTACCCGGCGACACCGTTTTGATCCGCGGCGGAACCTACGTTCTCGCGGCCCAGCTCGAGCCAAAATCCGGAACATCCGATGCCGCGCGAATCACCTACAAGGCCTACCCCGGCGAGACAGTTCTTGTCGATGGAGGGAGCGGCTACGTGGCGACTTTCACCATGCGTTCGTACCTCACCTTCCAGGACCTGCGATTCACCACGGCCAACGTCGAGGTCGGCGCGGGCATGTTCTACTTCGAAGCCTCCAAACACATCGTCTTCCAGGGATGCGAATTCTTCGGAATGCCAGCGCAGGTGGGTGGCGAGAACTCCAGCGTGATCCGATGCATGTCGACCGGATGGCCCGATGAAGACAACCTGGAGAACAGCGAGAGCTGCGTGTTCCGCGACAATTTCTTCCACGACAACGCGTCTCCTGCCTTTCGCCTCTACGACACCAAGTCGTGGATCATCGAGAACAACACCTTCGTGAATTGCGCGCAGGCGGTGGGCGGCAAGGACGAGCCCTACGACCTGCTCGTGCGACGGAATCTGGTTGTTGGCGGCGATCTCGCCTTCTACTTCGCGCTGCAGGGCGGTGGCAACGGGGTGACCATCACCGAGAACATCGTGGTCGGAACCGGGGGCGGGTTCAACATCGGGGGCTTGGGGACCTACGACAACAAACGTCTGAACGTGAACGTGTCCAACAACACCTTCTACAACGTCCGCTCCTGGGTGTACGGGTGGACGGACCCCGAATTCGATTCGGCCATCCACTTCGCGAACAACATCGTGTACTCCGATTCGGCGGCCAACATCGCGGCGGGAGAAGACATCGGATCGCGGTTCGTGTGCATGAACAAATACCAGGCGGTGCCCATGAAGCCGTCCCAGTATTCCTTCGACCACAACAACTACAAGATGCCGGATTCCGACCGGTCGGCGTGGTTCATCGACGGACGCGAATCGTTCAACGGCCTCTCGGCCTGGTCGACGGCGCGACCTGCCTTCGACCTCCATTCGATTTCGGTCGATCCGCTTTTTGTCAACACCTCCGGTTCGGACTTCCACCTGAAGAGCGGTTCTCTCTGCAAGGGCAAAGGCAAGAACGGCGAAGATCTGGGCGCCTATCCGCGCGGCGACGATGGCACCGTGATCGGTCGGCGCACAAAGGTTGCGGGGGAGGTGGGGGTGCATCGGCGGATTCCGGTGGGTGCAGGCACGAGCTCCGGCCTGTACCGAATCGATGGACGCAAGGTCGATGCGTCAAAATCCGTCAGCGG
>JBDKGS010000045.1:0-19794 GCA_039798065.1 Fibrobacterota bacterium
TCCAAACACCGTGTCGCCCAGCACGTTGGTGAGCGGGAATCCGTCGGTGCCCTTCAGAATGTGTCCGGCGGAATCAAGCAGGTAGGTACCCACCGACACCCAGGTCGTGTCCTTGCCATTCACGATGGGAGTTCCACGCGAGGGTCCCGCGTAGTAGGGAGTCTTCGCGTTGGGTTTTTGGCCGGTGCGCACCGAATCGTTCAACATCAGATCGAAGGATGGAAGGCTGTCGGCGCTCCAACGCGAATCGAGATTCACCAGAACCGCATCCACCCGACCGTCGCCGTTGAGGTCGAGGTAGGTGGCGCTGATCACCTGAACCGGCTTCACCACAACCTTGTGGGCATCGCATCCGCGGTTTCCAACATCGTCCTCGTAGCAACGAAGGATGGTGTCGATTCCTGGAGTGCTGATGGTCTTGGTGGAGGTGAGGTCCCAGGTCTTGCCAAGATCCGTCACCTGGTGGATGACAGGAAGTGTCCCAGCCACCGCTTGCGAACCGTCGGGAGGGGTCAGGATGTTCACCACGGGCACGCTTTGCTTGAGGTCGATCCAACCCGTGTCGACGGCGCAGTTGCCCACCGAGTCGCAGGCCCTCACCTGGGTCGGGAACAATCCGTCGCCCTTGAAGTCGGTGGTCACAGAATGGGTGTCGACCACCACGCGCCAGCTCTTGCCGTCGGCGCTCTGGATGGAATCACGCACCCAGAACCAGATGGTGTCCTTGCCGAAACGGGTACGGGCCTTGTCGCCCCACCAGGTGGTGTCCTTGGAGGGGTCGTGCGTGTTGGGGCCGGTGATCTTGAAGACCTGGATCGAAGGAGGCGTGAAGTCGCCCCACACCAGGATGCTGTCGGCATCGTAGTTGCCGGCGGTATCGGTGAAGTTGCGCGTCACCAGATTCCAACCCGACACGAAGGTTGTGTCGGAAACCGTCTGCGGAGCGCCGTCGATGGTCCAGGCGATCGATTGCTTGGGATCGGAAACGTGGACACTATCTGTCGGACGGGTGATCTTGACGTCGGGATACCTGTCGTTGTCCACGATGGACACCTTCGCCGAGTCCTTGGGGCGAGCGTCTTCGCTGAACATCCTCAGGAAGAAGTTTTCCTTGGGCTCCACACGACCGTCGTCCAAGATGCGCAAGGCGAAAGAAGCCAATGTGTCTCCCGGAGCGAACACCACCTTGTAGACCGTTGAGCTGTCCATGAACACGTCGGAACCCTTGCGGAGCGAATCCAGCATTGCCGTGCCCGCAAGCCCCTTCACATCGACCACGACCGTGTAGGAAGCCGGATTGGAGAGGCGAAGCTCGAAGGTCACCGAGCCCACGTTTTCCGAAACAGTGGTGTCGGGACGAACGAACGAAACCACCGGAAGCGGATCGTTGTCGGCGATGTAGACGCTGTCGATGGCATGCGCCGGATCGATGGCGACATTTTTGGTGGAGTCCATCTTGAAGACCGCGACTTCCTTGCCTTCGCTGATGTTGTCGTCGTAGGTGCGCAACATGAAGCTCGCCGTGTCGGTTCCCGCCTTGAACAGCAAGACCTCATGGGCACCGGGACGACGGTTGTCGTCGATGCCCGGTGTTGCGGTGCCGGTCGATCCGTACCAGACCTCGATGTCCTTGGCAGAAACCCGCGAGAGCTTGGCGGCCACGCGGACAGAATCCGACTCGGTGGTCCACTGGGTGTCGCGCACGAATCGCACCACAGGCACGCTGTCGTCGTCCTGGATGGTGAGCATGTAGTCGTACTTGCCGCCAAGGGTGATGGGCGCGATGGGCACCAATTTCCAGATGGCGGTTTCGTCGTACTCGTCGGTGCTGTCGGGAGCCACGTGAACCTTGAACGAGGCCAGGGAATCACCTGCCTTGAACAGGAGAGTATCGGAGGTCAAGCCCGCGACGGTGTAGTCGACACCCGCCCCAAGAGTTGTTCCGAAAGTGGCGGTCCCGATCTGGCGAGGCACCGCGACCTTGATATCGATGCTGGCGGGACGCGAGAGCGCGAGCCTCACCGAGACGGAATCCGACGCGTCCTCGCGCACGGAGGTGTCCGGGGAAAGGAATCGCACAGACGGGACGGCGCCCTCGTCGCGGATCCAGGCCTTCGCCAAACTGTCGACCGGAGCGAGCAAGCTCGACGCCTCGGCCAGCCTGTCGATGCGGACCGAGAATCCTTCGGTGGGTTCCCACAAATTGTCGGCCAAGGTGGCGACAGAAACCGACGCCTGCTTGCGTCCTGGCAGGAAGACCACCTCGCCGGAATCGGCGGTGTAGTCGAGACCGGACTTGGCGGTAGCATCGACGGTGTGCCACCAGACACGCACGGTGTCTTTGGTGCTTCCCACCAGCTGGAACACGAACACCGATGCGCCGGATTCGGCCACCGTGTCGGCGTTGGTCACCCTCACCGAGGGGAAGTCGTTGTCGTCGATCACGCTGCCCAAACCGATGGGCTTGGAAATGCGCGCGGAATCGGCGCTGTTGAGGACCAAGGTGTAGAATTCGGTTTCCGGTTCGCGGATCTGGTTGTTCAGGATGCGCACGCCGATCTTGCCCGAGGTGGCGCGGGCAGGAATTGTCAGCACGCCCGAGGTGTCGGCGAAGCGCACTCCCGCCAGGGCGGTTCCTTCGCGCGTGGCATAGGTGACGTTCACCGGGACAGCGCTGGGAGCGCCGGTCAGTCTCACGGTGAAGTACACCGTGGTGTCCTTCTCGCGAACATCCAACACGCTATCAATGGAAAGCAGCGGCAAGCTGTTGGTGTCCAAGATGCGGCCAAGGCCGGTGTCGGCGCCCACGGCACCACCGACCAGGTTCATCAGGAGCACCTTGAAGGTTTCCACGCCTTCGCCCGAAATGTTGTCGGTGCGTGTGCGCACCCCAACAAATCCTGTCAAGTCGCCTGCATTGATGACGAGTGTGCCGGTGGTATCGACATAATCCGAGTCCTTGACCGCGGTGCCGGCAAGCACGCTCCAGCTAAGCGCCATGGGCAGGCCGCTTTCGCGCTCCATGCGCACCTTGAAGACCGCGGTTTCGCTTTCCTTCACGGTCTGCGAGTCGATGTACACCTTGGGGAGCGGATCGGAGTCGGTGAGGGTGCCGATTGCAATGCTGTCGTTCCCGGCGAAGGTCGCTCCGGCAAGACTTGTCAGTTGAAGCTTGAATCGTTCCGAACCTTCATATAGGCTATCGCCCAGGATCCGGACCGACACCGTTGTCTCTGTCATGCCTGCAGGCATTGTCATGGTACTGCCGGTATCGATGTAATCGAAGGGGGGGCGAATGGTCTGAGCTGAACTGTCGGCAGTCCCCCACTTGTAGGTGACTGGAAGCCCCGATGCCGCCGAGAGGCGAAGGCGGAAGGTCATGAGCCCCGACGCACCTGCAGCGGTCGGCTCTGCAGCTGCAGAGTCAAATACAGACAGAGTTGGCGCAACATCGTTGTCGATGATAGTGCCTAGTCCTGTCTTGTTGGCGAACTTCGCTTGTAAAGAAGTCAACAGATTCAGCAAGAACGTTTCCGTGTTCTCGTGAAGCAGGTCACCCTTGAACTGCACTCCGATACTGTCTTTCAATTTTCCAGCCGGGATCTTCAACGTGTCCGACTTCGCGGTATAATCGAGCACTGCCTTCGCCGTAACATCCGAGGTTGCGTAGGTGATGTTCACTGGAATTGCCGAGACGATATCGAAGCTGACATGGAAATACGCGAGAGAATCTTTCTCGGTAATCGTCACAGAATCGATGCTCACAAAAGGTCGATCATCCGAGTCGATGATGGTATCCGTCGCGGTAGTGTCACCTCTGGCAACATTCACCAAATTCGTAAGATTGATCTTGAACAGTTCGTAGTATGTCGTTCCATCCGATGTGACCGATTCGTTGGCGATTGCGTCGCTATTGATTGTCACACTCATTGTCTTGACTGTGTCGCCAGGATTGAATGTCAGTACGCCCGAGCCAGCAACGTAATCCGCACCGGCAGTGGTTGTACCCACGCCTCCAGCGTCAGCAGTAGCCCAATTGACAGAAATCGTTTTTGAGCTGCGGCGATTCAAATAGGCAAACAGCTTATAAGTGATCGTCCCAGTCTTCGGCTCGTTCAAGGCGGTGTCGCGAACGAAAATGCTCGGAAGCGGGTCTTCATCGAGAATGGTGCCATTGCCTACCGAGTCGGTGGCGATAATGGGTGCATTACTTGAGGTAAGCAACTTGACCCTGAACGTTTCGGAGACTTCATCCAAGGTATCGCCATAGATATCGATCAATACGCTGTCGGCGATTTTACCGGCAATGATGCTGAATGTTCCGCTAGCTGCCTTGAAATCTGCAGATGCCGTGGAAGTGACCACCGAGGAAGCCGTACCATCGATGGTGGTCCAAGTTCCCGTGATGTCTTTGGCAGATGGGGCCGAAAGTTTAATAAAGAATCGCGCTTTCACAGGCGTCGAAGTTTGGGTCAACGGCTCTGTAACCGTGGTGTCAGTGACACTAATCGTCGGGGGTGCGTCGTTGTCCCGGATTCCACCCACGCCGATGCTGTCCTTGACCACAACGGCTGTATCCGAACCGGATGCCTTGCGCAACTTGGCCCAGTAGAACAAGGTGTCGGGTTCATCCAGGTTGTTGTCGTTCAGCTGGACGTTGGCCACGCCCACCAATCCAAAGGCTGGGATCGTCAGGGTGACGTTGGTCTGGGCCAGGTAGTTGGAATCCGCACCCGAGAAGCGGGCGCGCAATTTCGCGATCTTGTCCGTGTTGTTGGCTGTGCTCCATGTGAAGCTCAGAGCCGTCGCGCTGGGGCGATCCAAACGGATGGTGAAGATCGCGTTGCCATCGGCCTCCGAGACGATCGTGTCGTTGATCGTCACCTGGGGCTTGGAGGTCACATCCACGATGTAACCGATGCCGGTGTCTTTGATCGTCGCGTTCACCGGGTTGGCCAGCAAAACCCTGAACGTCTCGACGCCTTCGTTGGCGAGGTTGTCGGATTTTGTCGCCACTTGCACTTGGACAAAATTCGACATGGCGGGAATGGTCAACGACGTGACCGATTGCGCCACGTAGTCGCTGCCCGCGGTGGCCGTGAGGTTGGCCGTCGACCAGTCGAACCGGACAGGGAGCGATGATGTTGCTGGGTTGCCGAGCTTGTCTACAAGAGAAATCGTGAAATTCGCCGCCGCACCTTCGTCGACCGTATCGGACGTGATGTGGAGGATGGGAGCATCGTCGTTGTCCTTGATGAACCCCAACGCCGTGTCGCGTGCGATCTGGGCGTTGCCGTTGCCGCCCAGCAGCCTGAAACGAACCAATTCGGGAGTCGAACCTTCGTAGATGTTGTCGCCGTGGACCTTGACGGAAACCGTCTTGGTGGTCTGGCCGGGCGAGAAGGTCAGCGTGCCGGCGGTGTCGTTGTAATCGCCCGTGGTCGATCCATCGGGAGTAGCGGTGATGCCCTCGGTGATGTAGTTCACCGTGACGGGGATTCCAGCGGGAGCATCCATGGAGACCACGAAGCTCAGGAGAGAATCGGGATCGGTGGAAAGCGCCGGCTCCTGGACCGTGTCGTTGCTTACGGTGATGCGAGGCTTGGCGTCGTCGTTCTGGATGGTGCCCAGCGCCGTGGGCATCCCCTTGGCCTTGGCGTTCGCCGCGGCACTGGTGGTGTCGGCATTGGTCGCCGAAAGTACCACTACCCGGAACGACTCGTCGTATTCGAGTTTGGCGTCGGGGGTGACCACCACCTTGATGGTATCGAGCAGGGGCCGTCCGGCAACGATGGTCCGTACAACCGACGTCTGCGCCACGAAGTCGTTGTCGGTGGAACGCGCTCCGCGATCGCCTGCGCTGTCGACCGTCGACCAGGTGTACGATACGTCCACGCCCAACGGCGCCGTCACGACATTTCCTGTCGAGTCCAGGAAGGTGACCGGGAAGCGCAGGGTGTCGGGAGTGGCCGTCGGAGTCCGTTCGAGAACCGAAACGGCGTTCTTCACGAACAGGAAAGGCTTGGCGTCGTCGTTGAGAATGGCGCTGACCACCGTGTCGCGATCGATGGTGCCGTTCTTGGCGAACGTGGCACCGGCAAGATTCGTCACCTTGACGGAAAACGTCTCGTCGTTCTCCAGGCGGGTGTCGCCGTTCACGTAGACGGAAAGCGGCAGAAGCGGCGTGAGCCTTCCCGAGGGAATGGAATCGCGGCGATTGGTCACGATCTGGTAGTCGGCGTCGGCGACAGTTGCCGTGCCTTCGATGCTGCTCCAGTCGAAGTGGATGGTCCGTGCCGAAATTTCGTTGAGGTTGGCGGAAATCACGAACGACGAGACACCCGCATTGCCTTCCAGCTGTCGCACGCCGGTCAGGGTCAGCACCGGAGGCTGGTCGTCGTCGCGGATCGTTCCCACCGCGCCCAAGACGCTGCCCGCCGCGGAAAGATTGATGCTCGGGGTCAGCAAGACCTTGAAGAACTCGAGCGTGTCTTCCGCGTAGATGTCGCCTTTCACGCGTACCGTCAGCGTGGTTTTGACGGCACCCAACACCATGGTCACGGAGTCGGAAGCCACCTGCACGAAGTCGGAATCGGAAATCCCCACTACAGATGTCTTCGCCGAACTGTCGACCGTCTTCCAGGTGAACGACACGGGAAGCTGCGGCGCATCGGCGGGAGGCAGCACGGCGCCGGTGGCATCGAGGAGTTGGACCGTGAAAGTGGAAGGGCGGCGATCCCCCGCATTGCCTTCCCTCACGATGGAGTCGGCGGTCACGCGCACCCGGGGCTGGGCATCCTCGGAAAGGATGGTCATGGCCGCGTAGGTGGTGTTCTTTTCCGGTGGGGCCGCGTTGACAAGATTCGACAAGCGCACCGAAAACGCCTCGTTGGCTTCCAGACGGTTGTCGCCGACGATGGTGACGGAAAGCGTCTTGCTGACCGATCCCGCGTAGATGGTGTCGCGCCGGGTGACCACCCGCACGAAGTCGGAGTCCGACGAACCCGTGGCCATTCCCACCGCGGTGCTGTCGAAGGTGCTCCACTCGAAGATCAGATTGGTGGTCGGCGCGTTGGCCGGAACCAGCAACTCCCCCGTCGCCTGGCTTCGCAGACGAACGGTGAACGTCGCGACGTTTCGATCGCCGGTCTTGCCTTCCTGGACCGATCCGCCCAACAGTTCCACGATGGGCTGGTTGTCGTCGTTGAGAACGGTCGCAGTGGCGGTGTAGGTTCCCTTCTTGGCGCTATCCAATCCCGTCAGCTCGATCTTGAAGGTCTCGTCGGCTTCGAATTTCAAATCGCCGATGGTCGACACCGACAACGTGTCGGTCCACTTCCCTGCGGGAATGGTGCGGATGTTGGAAGCGATCGCGACGTAATCGGTATCCCCGACAGTTCCTGTCAGGCTGTTCCCGGCCGTGCCGTCGCTGGTGACCCACGTATACCTGGTGGGATATTGAGACGAGGACGCCGAATCCAAGGCTCGATTGGTCTTGGGGTCCACCAGGTAGGCCACCAAACGGTGCGAAATCCTGCCCGTCGTCCCTTCGGGGAGTCCGATGTTGTCCATCCGCACCTGCGGCATGCTGTCGTCGTTGAGGATGGTCCCCACCGCTTCGAGCCGATTCCAGCCCGACCCGAGTGCGACCTTCCCGATCAGGGACGCCGTGTCCAGCAGGATCTTGAAATTCTCGTTGGGTTCGTACCGACGATCGCCGTTGACCTTGACCACCACCGTCGTGCTGGTCTGCCCCTTGGGAATCGTCGCGGTGACTGTCCCCATCGTGACGCCTTGATAGTCGCCTTCCCATGCGCTTGCGGACAAAGGCGAGGTTTTCCAAAAGAACTGGATGTCCCGCGCGACGGATCCCGAGTAGGCGCTACCGGTGGCCGAATCCACGAAGAACACATTGAATCGGAAATCGGTGGTGCCCGAATCGCCTTCGTAGGCGCTGATGTCGCCCGCGCGAAGAGCGGGTGGGTGGTCGCGGTCGATGATCGTGATCTGCGCGGCCACATGCGATGTATCGCCGTAGGCGCCAGTGCCCACTCCGAACACACCGCCTGCTGGATCGGTGAAGTTCAAGTAGAACGTGAGGTCGCCCATCACGACATGGTCCCACTTGACCGTGAACGGAATCACCGCCGTGGTGTCGCCGGCCTTGATGACCACGACAGAATCTGCCCGCGAAACGAAGTTGGTTCCCGCCACGGCCGTACCTGCAGGCGCGCCACTGGGCGTCACCGCTGTGGAATACTTGAAGGACACCGCGTAGGCGTTCTTGTTCGAGAGCTTGATGGAGGCGTAGTACGTCTGGTCGGCTTCGGGGACCCGTGTCCCGGACGGCGAGATGGAAATGTTGATGACCGGCTTTTCGGGATCGAATGGAACGAACTCACCGGCGCCGCCGTTGAAGTTGTTCACGGCGTTGAAATGCCGTCCGAACATCTGACCGTAGAGGGTCAGTTGCGAGTTCACGTAGATGGTGCCGGTCGGGGCGGAAAGTGTCGCCCAGATCAATGCATCCGAGTCGAACCGGATTCCCGCGTGGTTGCCCGCGACGAGCATCATCGTGCCACCCATGAACAGCTTCGGCCCGGATCCGTACCCGGTCGCGCCGATCGCGCTGTCGGGTCCCACGAAGATGTTGCCAGAATTTGTCGAGAAGCCGTTGCGAGCGAAGACGATGGTGCGCGCACCGGTGGTCTGCAGGGCGATCAAACGACTCCCGGAATTTTGCAACGCGATCCTGTTGAAGTAGTAGACGCCCTCGCCCAGGTAGATCGTTTCGGTGTATCCGGTCAGGGTTCCGTAATACCCGGCGGGCAGCATCTTTCCGGCGGGCAAGGAAACGCCATTGACCGTATGTGCGGGCACATCCGTGCAAGGAACGGTTCCGATCGGAGCGCAGGCGGTTGTTCCGTAGTTGCGGCTGTCGATGTCGACCAAGGTACCCATGGCCGCAACCGTTGCATCCTCGAATCCAGGCACCACGTAGCCGGGCAGTTTGGTCGAATCGAATCGATCGACCGGAGGCAGTGGGGCGTTGTACGGTTCTCCGAAATGGCGCTGGGCCAGAGGGACGTTGGTTTCGCCGGCCCCAACACTTCCCGAATTTCCCGCGAAGTACACCCCACCGTTGTAGGTGACCGGATTCGCCGCTCCCAAGGTGGAATTCAGGCGAACTTCCTTCTTGTAGGTCGTGTTCTGTTTTGGGGTGAACGCACCGTTAACCCACATGTTCGTGTAGACGGTTCCACCGTTGTTGGCATAGGACAGCGTCTTGTCGAACTGGATGATGCCGCCTTTGATGCCGAGGTTAGCTTGGCCAGAGAACGTGGCCGTACCCACCACGTGCAGAGTGGTATCAAAGTCGAAAGGAGAGTTCGCTTCGAGATTGCCACCGATGAACGACGGAATCTTGAACTTGATATTACCCGCGGTTCCGTAGGTGTTCGCCCCAGACCCCAAGAGACCTCGATCCGCGGTCGACATCGTGGTGCCGGTGCGGATGGTGGAGTCCATGTACATCCAGTAGGCGTTCAATGCCTTGCTGGGACTGAACTGCTTCACGCCAATCCCCGTGGTGGGATAATAGGTTCCCGCCGCTTGTGCCGGACGCGCCACGAGGATGCACCCTAGCCCGATCATCCATGCAATGGCCTTGTTCCCCAAAAGCCGTGTACGTGTGGATGAGTCGATTGTAGGGCGAGCTGGCGTCATATGCGTAAGATCCTTATTCTGATTCGAACCCGGTGCCATGGTCCGAAAACTCCAAGAAAACCGTACCGATCGATCCCAAGAACTCGAACCCGATGTCGGCCCCAGGTTCGGGGGCATCGGAGATGCTGGACGGATCAGCAGGACATTGGCTCTGAGCTTCTGAAAACGTCAATGAGCGGAACGACTTGTTGTCGACCACGGAACGTTACCTACTACGAAGTGCACGCCGAGCAGGCAGTACGACGCTCGAGCGAAAAATGAACCACTCCTGCGTACACACAACATGAGCCGTTGCACATACAAGGAGATTACTCTGAGAGCATCGATTCAACCTGCGATTTGACACTTTCAGAATGGAATTCTGTTTCAAAGTGCCAAATACTTCCTGAACCTGGCTTCGATTCCCTCAAAGCCAGGCGTTATGGGCGCTGCAGGCTAGAAAAGACCACCTGCAGGTCGGATATTCACACCAAGTTTGAATAGCTGATTCTTGATGACGGGATTGGACAGTCCGTCGACCTTCACGTAGCTCACGATGCGCCAGACATAGACGCCTGTGGAAACCAATTGGCCTGAGGTGGTGCGATGGTTCCACTCCAATTCGATCGAGAGGCGATCGATTTGATCGAGATCCAAGTTGTCCAGGTCGGCCTGCGTGATGTCGATGGTCCGATCCATCACATAGGTTCCACCGTTGTCGTAGATGTAGATGATGAGCTTGACCGGCCGATTGATGTACAGCGTGGGCCCGTTGCAGAAGAGCGTATCTGGGCAGACGGACCGCACGGTCTCGTTTGCGCCAGTGTAACCTTTACCCGGCTCCCACCAATCCCGCGTTGCTGAACCGCCGCTGACATTGCCCTTGGTGGCACGAATCAGCAGTCCACCCGGAGCGCTGCGGTTCTTCTCCGAAGGCGGGATGAATGGAATCCGATTGGGGACGCTGACACGAACCATTTCGGGGCGCGGCGCACCCTCCACCTGGGTAGCCCAGTTGACGTTGCCCTTCTCCGTGACGTTGCCATGCAAATCGGAAACACCAGGCATGAAGCGAACCTTGAAGCCAGGAGTCACCGAGCCCGAATCGCCGGGTGGCACCAGGAACCAATAGCGACCATCGGTCAATTTCTGGACCGAGTCGACGGGAACCGTGTGCCAGACGAGGTCGGAGTCGTCGCAGACCTTTCGGCCACTATCGCAGAAGCCCACTTGCAACCACGACTTGCCAGTGTTTCGCAGGCCTTCGGAAGGTGTCACGTAGACCGTATCGGGATCCTTGTAGTTCTCGACCCGTACCACAACGGCCTTGGTGATCACCGGAGCCACGCTGTCGCGGATGGCGAAGGAATCGGGGTTGGCTTTGCCCGTGGTCCAGGTTTCCCACATCACACCGAACAACGAATCGGTGGAGGTGGCTCCAAAGCGGAACGGCTCGACCACCGGTACCAGGAACCGATTGAAATCCTTGGCGCCGGCCACGGTCACGTAGGGCTTGAGCGAATCGGTTCTGAGGCCCTTGCGGATTTCGGGAGGCATGGGCGCATCGAAGGTGGGAAGGAAGTCGGCGTTCCAGGCTCCCGAAAGCTCCACGATCATGGCGTCCACACGGCCATCGCCGTTGCGATCCAGGTACACACCGCCCACGGCCGACGGAAGCGTCATGGTGAGATCGATCCACCCGGTGTCGATGCCGCAATTGCCCACCGAGTCGCAGGCCTTCACCTGGGTGGGATGCAGCCCATCGACACGGAAATCGGTCACGGTGTAGAGGGTATCGAGGTTCACACGCCAGCTTTTGCCGTCGGAATTCTGGATGGAGTCGCGGACTTCGTACCAGATGGTGTCCTTGCCATACCGAGTTTTGGCCAAATCGCCCCACCAGGTGGTGTCCTGGGTGCGGTCGTGAGGATTCCAACCGGTGATTTTGAAGACGGTGACCACCGGAGGGGTGATATCCAGCCAGATGCAGTTCTTGTCGGAGAACACGCGACCAAAACGATCCGTCACGCTGCGTTCGACACAATTCCAGCCCGGAATATTGAAGACAGTGTCCGTTGTAGGCTGCGGCTTGCCATCCACGGTCCAGGTGATGGTATGGGAGGTATCCTTGGTGTGCGAGCTGTCGACGGGTGTCTGGATGATCACCTTCATGCGATGGTCGTCGTCAAGAAGTGTCAGGTTCCAGATGTCGGGCTTGCCGGTTTCGCCCGAATCGACCGGGAACAATCCCAGCGAAACGATTTCGTCGGCTTCCTCGACGACATCGGCCACGACCGCCACGCCGAAGGACCATGTACGATTTCCTGCGGGCACGACCAGGGTGTCGCCGGAAGTTCCCTTGTAAGTGAAGTCGGAGGGTTCCGATGCGGTGGCCCCGGATGTCGACGGCACCCGCACCTTGAACGCGAAGGAAGTGGGCTGTGAAAGACGGATTTTGACCGGTACGGTTCCCGCCGAATCTTCCCGCAGGGTGTCGTCGGGGGTATCGTAGGTCACCACCAACGCTTTGCCTTCGCGGATCCAGGCTCGGGCGACGGAATCCGTCGAGACCGGCACCCGCGACCCGACGATGCTATCCAGGCGGATCGAGAAGTACTCGAGGGGCTCCCAGAGCGAGTCGGTGGTCATGCGCACCGCAAACGATGCCGTACGCGATCCGGCCTTGAAGTCCACCGATGCGGTGGTGTCGGCGTAACGCCATCCGGCGCGGGCAGTGCCAGCCTGGGTGCGGTAGACCACGCGGATATCCGTCGCGGGGATCCAATCCAGGCGAGCCGCGAAGCGCAACATGGAATCGGCTTCCGCGACGGGTGCGATGGAATCGATGCTCAGGCGGAATCCGGACTGGGCGTCCTGGATGGTACCGGTGGCGGAAAGCGTTCCCGCGCCCAAATCGGTCAGGGCCGACAGTTTGACAGTAAACGTCTCGTCCACTTCGCCAGCCACCGAGTCGGAATACACCACGACTTCGAGCACGGTGTCGCGCAGGAAAGCGGGCAAGCGCATGGTGTCGGACGAGACGGCCTTGTAATCCACGCCCGCGAGCGCCGATCCATCCTGGGTGGTCCATACGAACGACGACGGCAATCCGCTGGGGCGCGATAGGTGGACCGGGAAGCGCAGCACCGTGGTGCCTGTGGAAGGTTCGCGGACGATCGCGTTCGAGACGCTCACCGAAGGCGCCGAGTCGGCATCCAGAATGGTGGCGGTGGCCGAACTGTCGCCGATGATGCCGTTGGTGATGGAGTCGACCACCAGCTTGAAGGTCTCGCTCTTCTCGAACAGCGTGTCGCCAAAGACCGCGATGCGGACTCTGCCCGACAAGGTGTCGTGCGGGATCGCAAGGCTACCGGAAGTTGTCAGGTAGTCGTTGGAGCTGGTCGCGAAGTTGGTGGTGCCCTTGGCCGAACCATCGAGCGTGCGCCAGAAAATGGTGGTGGTCAGGCCCGATGCCGAGGAAATGCGGTAGGTGAAAGTGGCCCAGGCGGTGTCGCCGTACTTGGCGGGTTCCTGCACGCTGATGCCGGATACCGTCACGGTGGGAGCCACATCGTCGTTGAGGACGATGCCCGAATCGGAAACCGTTCCGACAACAGTCCCGTTTCGCGCCGTGTCGATCGCGACCGTGTAGAACTCGTCGGTCTCGTAGCGCGTATCGCCCTTCACGAGGACGGAAATCGACTTGGTCAGTCCAAGCGCGGGAATGGTGTCCCAGCGGGTGGCCTGCGCCACGTAGTCGCTGTCAAGAACTGTCGCCGAAGCATCGAGCGTGCGCCACCGGAACGAAACCGGAATCTGCGGGGCGTTCGTGAGCGCGAGGGGGTTGGCTGGCGAGTACGGATCGTACAGGCGGGTGGTGAAGGTCTGGGCGTGCGTGCCCGCGTTGCCTTCCTTCACGGCGGAATCGGCGAAGACTTTCACCAACGGAGCCAAGTCGTCGTCGATGATGGTGCCGGTGAATTCGTAGGAATGGACGGAGGTGTCGGTCAATCCACCCGCAACTTTGGGGAATCCCACCGAAACCGGCTTTGACAAGCGGACGGTGAACGTCTCCGGGCCTTCGTAGCTGGAGTCGTTGAAGATTCGCACCTTGAGCTTGGTGGTCAGCTCATTGATGGGGATGTAGAGCGTGCCGGTGTCGGCGGAGAAATCGACACCCGCGATGGCGCTGCGCGTGGCCGACTCGACGATCTCGTAGAAGAAGCTGCCCTCATAGGCCGTAACGGAGGGAATCCGGAGGGTGAGCACGGTGTCGCGGCAAGGCTTTCCGGTGACGTCATGACAGGAAGTGTCGACCTTCTCCCCCACCTTGAAATTGGGACCGGTGAGGGCGGGCACATCGCCACGGAACTTGATGAAGGCGCCTTGCCCGAAGTCGATGTTGTTGTCGCCGATCAACCGCTTTGCGTAGGCTTGCCCGAACAAAGCGACCTGGCTGGAAAGATGAATGTCACCAGCAGGCGCCGAAAGCGTGGCCCAGATCCGGTTGTCGTTGGGAATGACCATGTTCTTCGCGGTCGCGAGCATCATGGTTCCACCAAGGAATTTCGTGGAATCCGAACCAAATCCAGTCGCCAAGCGCGCGCCGTTCGGCCCGATGAAGGCATGGGAAGAATTCGCGGTGATGTCGTTCTCGGAATAGACGACGGTACGACCACCCTTGGGCTGACCTGCGATCATTGCGTTGCTGCCACCCATCGAGATGCTTTTGAAGGAATAGAACCCTTCGGTGAGTAGCAACGCTCTTCCGTTTCCGGTCAGCGTCAAGTTGCCGTAATATCCGGGCAGCAAGGTGTCACCGTTGCAAGAGCCCGCAGGAAGACCCGCATTGGAACATTTCCAGTAGTAAGCAGTCGTCGTGTCGGGCGAAAGGAAAATCACTTTCGTATCGGTAGCTGAATTCGCCGGGCCGGAGAGGTTGACGTTCTGCACTGTGGCAGGAGGCGCATAGCCTGAAATGGTGTAGGCAGGCAACGAAGCGCCACCGACGACCAATGGCGCATTTAGAAGCGTGGCATACGGCACGCCATAGGAGATTTGGCTGGCTGGAATGGATGGCCCACCGGAGGCAGCGGCCATCCGGACTTGTGCCGCCGCGGAAAAGGCCAAATTCGCCGATGTGTAGGTACCACCAAGCCGCAATTGATTGTTGAACGCCAGCTGGTTGCCAGATAGTGTCAAGTTACCGCCGATCGCCACCGGTGCCTTGAAGGTCAAATCGTTCGCCACAGAGGCAAGGTTCCCACCAACCTGCAGGGTATCGAACGATTTCGTACTGTTGCCAACCGTGGCGTTCCCGCCAACCACGGTCTTAGGAAGCGAATCGGAATTCGCCCCCAAAGTGAAAGTCCGTCCCACCGTGATTTTTGGCGCCCTCAGCTTCATGCCATCGCTGAGGAGGACTCCACCACCCGACCCGAACAAACCCCCGTTGGCCAGACCCGATCCGGATGGCAGGTAAATCGAATCCGTGGTGTACACCGAATAGTTGATGACGTTCACACCGGGTGTGAATTGCTGCAAATCCACCGCGCTCCACGAGGATGCAGCCAGCGATAAAACCGCGACCATAAACGAGCGACGGATGTACTTCGGGCTTGTTGACAAATTTTGGGTGATGACCGGACTCATTGGGAACGCTCTCCTGTCAGGAGGAATCGGAATACGAATAAATTTAGAGGGTGTTCGCATCTGGCGAATGGCAATCGCTGAAAACAACGGGGTTTTGTGCACAATAGGAGTACGCTCCTAGCGTTCAATCAGTCTAACAAGGAATAGTCGCCAATGGAAGACCTAACACTCCACTGGTGATTTCTATCACACCCCGTGAACCCGCAAGAGCAAAACCGCTACGTCGGCCGGACGCACCCCGGGAAGGCGCGCCGCTTGCCCCACCGTGAGCGGCTGGTTTTGGTGCAAAGCTTGCCGTGCTTCCACCGAAATTCCTTCGGCCGAAAGCCAATCGATGCCTGGTGGGAAGGCGTGTCCCGACATGCGTTTGACGCGATCGATATCGCGCTCTTCCCGCTTGAAAAAGCCTTCGTAGCGGATTTCGCTCTCCAACGAGAGGATCGCCAGTCGATCGAATACGGGTTCGTCCAAAGGGTTGGTGTGGGCAACCAAATCGTGCAATTCCACATGCGCACGCCGTGCCAATTCCATGAGCCGAACCGGTGTTTGGGGAACCGATTCTCCACGGGTTTCCAGAAAGCTGGAAATGGAATCGGGATCAATCCGGGTTTCCATTAATCCCTTTTTTAAGCGATTCTTATATTCCAATCGAGAGCAATGGGTTTCCCATCGCAAATCATCGATCAGTCCAATTTTTCTGCCAATTCCTGTCAATCGATCTTCGGCATTGTCGTGGCGCAAATGCAAACGGTGCTCGGCGCGACTGGTGAACAACCGATATGGTTCGACAAGTTCCATGCTGGTGAGGTCGTCGAGCATGACTCCCAGATAACTGGATGCCCGATCCAACAGGAACGGACCCTTTCCTTTCACAGAAAGCGCCGCGTTGGTTCCTGCCACCAATCCTTGGGCGGCGGCCTCTTCGTAGCCGCTGGTCCCGCAGGTCTGACCAGCCAAGTACAACCCCGGCACATGGCGCACCTCCATGGTGGGATGCAGCGCCGTGCCTTCGATGGCGTCGTATTCCACCGCGTAGCCGTAGCGGATGACCTCGCATTTGGCCAAAGCGGGAATGGTCCGCAGCGCGGCATCCTGGACCTCGGCAGGCAGCGAACTGGAAAATCCGTTCACATAGACGCGGTCGTTGCCGATCCCTTCGGGTTCCAGGAACAACTGGTGGCTGTCGCGTTCCGAAAAACGCGAGACCTTGTCTTCGATGGACGGGCAGTAGCGCGGACCGGTGCCGGTGATGACTCCGGAAAACAGCGGGCTGCGCGCGAAACCTTCGCGAAGGCGCGCATGCGTCTCTTCGCTGGTGCGCACGATGTGGCAGGAAATGCGGTTGTTGACAGATTTTGTGATCGACGAGAACGGCCACGGATTCGGATCGCCCGCCTGTTCGTCGGACAGCGACCAGTCGATGGTGTCGCGGCGAAGCCTGGCGGGAGTGCCTGTTTTCAAACGACGGAGCTTGAGCCCGAAGCGCTCGAGCGCATCGGAAATGGACGCCGCGGGAGCCTCGCCCACACGTCCGCCTTCCCAGATCTCTTCGCCTCGGAACAGCTTGCCTCGCGCGAACGTGCCAGTGGTGACCACCACCTTGGTGGCCGACACAAATTGTCCATCCGAAAAGCCTACCCGGAATTTGTCACCCGACTTTTCCAGCGAAACGACTTCGCCTTCCCGCAAATGGATGGAGGTCTTCTCCAGCTCGGTGCGCATCCACACGGAATAGGCGTCCATGTCCTGCTGGGCGCGCGGCCCCCACACGGCGGCGCCACGGCTGGAATTGAGCATGCGGAAATGGATTCCGTTGACGTCGGCGGCTCTGCCCATGAGTCCGCCCAACGCGTCGATCTCGCGGACCAATTGGCCTTTGGCAACGCCGCCAATGGCCGGATTGCAGCTCATGCGCCCGATGGCCGCCAGGGTTTGCGTGGCCAGCATGGTGGAGCACCCCAGACGGTTTGCCGCCGCCGCCGCCTCGATCCCCGCGTGTCCTCCACCGATCACCAATACGTCTACATGCATGATGGTGGGGCAAAGTAGCCGTTGGTGGGGCGGTCCGACGACTCGGAAAGGTCTATCTTACTGTACAGATGATCTCTACCATCCTAATCTCTGCCGTTTTGAGCTTGTCCGGTGTCCGCGCCGACAGTTCGAACTCGATTTCCTCAACGCCCAAGGTCGCGCTCGACACGGCCGTAGGCAAAGCCGACAGCTTGCGATCGACAAAGGACTCCACCAAGAGCCTTTCCGATTCCGCCAAGCCTGCCGGAAAACGAACCGTGATGATTCCCATCCACGGTGAAGTCGACGAAGGCCTGGAATTCTTCGTGAAACGCGCCATCGCCACCGCCTTGGAAGCCAAACCCGCCCCCGAGCTGATCTTGTTCGACGTGGACACTTGGGGCGGCCGGTTGGACGCGGCCTTCGAGATTTCCGATGCCCTGACCGGCATCAAGCAGTGCAGCACCGCAGCGTTCGTGGCCAAGAAGGCCATCTCGGCGGGCGCGCTGATTGCGCTCTCCACACACCGGGTCTACATGGCGCCGGGTGCCACGATTGGTGACTGCGCCCCGATCATCCAGACCAACGAAGGACCGCAATTTTTGGGCGAAAAGATCGAGAGCCCGCTGCGCGCGCGGTTTCGCGCACTGGCTCGCCGGGCAAACATTCCTGTGCTCTTGGCCGAGAAGATGGTGACCAAGGACCTAGGCGTGGTTGCCGCCACCGACAGCACCGGTGCCCTGGTGTGGTTCACCGCCAAGAATTGGGAAGACCTTCCCGACAGCGGTCGTGCCAAGTACTCGTCCTCCAATACCGTGGTTGAAGACGGACAACTTTTGACCATGGACGACCAGGAAGCCCTCAAATGGGGCTTTTCGGCAGGGACTTTCACCGACGCGAAGGAACTGGAAAAAGCCAAGGGTTGGAACGAATCGGAAGCCATGAGCCAAACCTGGAGCGAGGCGTTCGTGCGTTGGATTTCCAAGTTCGTGCCGGTGCTCTTCATGCTTGGGCTTGCGGCGGTGTACATGGAATACAAAACGCCCGGTTTTGGATTCTTCGGCATCGCCGGAATCTTGTTGCTGGGGTTGGCGCTGGGCTCGCAATTCCTGCTGGGAATGGCCTCCTACACAGCATTGTTCCTGGCCGCCATTGGCATCATGCTCATCGCCATCGAGATCCTGGTGGCCCCCGGAACGGTGGTTTTGGCCGCATCGGGGCTGGTTTGCCTGCTAGCCGCCTTGGTCCTGTCGCTCCAAGGGTTCTCGCTCCCCGACCCCGAGCTCCCGTGGCAAGCCGTCCGCATGCGCGAAAGCCTGATCACCGTGGGATTCACCGCCCTGGCCGCGGCGGTTCTCAGCATCGCGTTCATGAAGTGGGTGCTGCCTAGGTTGCCCATGCGCGAAGGCCCCTACCTGAACGCCACGCTCGCCAACATCCCCGATACGGCAACCGTCGTGGCCGTTTCCGAATTGGTGGGACGGATCGCGGTGGTGGTGTCGCCACTGCGCCCCGTTGGCAAGGTGGAACTGGATGGACAGGAATTGGATGCGATCTCCAACGGGGCCATGGTGGCCGCCGGCGAGAACGTGCGCTTGGTGGAGCACCGCCAAAGCGACTGGCTCGTGGAACCCGTGAAGGCACAAGCATGAACGCGTTGATGTGGGCGATCGCCCTACAGATTTTGTCGGTTGCCTTGCTGCTGGCCGAGATCTTCCTGCCGTCGGGCGGAATGCTCGCGATCGCCACCGCTGCCGCCCTGGTGGGCTCGTTGGTGGTGGGCTTTAACTCGTCGCCCCTGGAAGGCTGGATCTTGCTGGGCCTGGACCTGGTGCTGTTCCCCTACCTCACTTGGTGGGGAATCGGGAAGATCAAGAACTCCCCGATGGGTCTGCCGCAAACCTTGGAGCAAGGCGGCAGCGGCGAAAGCGGTCTGTCCGAGCTGGTTGGCCAAACCGGCTTGGCAGAAACCGATCTTCGTCCGGTCGGACGCGTTCGCATCGGAGACAGACTGCACGACGCCCAGGCGCGGACAGGATTTGTCACGTCCGGCACCGAAGTGGAAGTGGTCTCGGCCGAAGGCAACCACCTGGTGGTCAAGACCCGATAAGACAGGTCCATTCGCGACCTTGGTGCCAAGGGCCATGGGCCTGCCAAACCGGGAATCAGTGGTTTGGCCAAACGGCGTAACTCGCATTGGCATCCTAATCCCCCCTAAACAGGCATCATTCCCCATTTGCTGGCTGCGGGGTATTTCCCTGGCGCGAATCCGGGTCTGAATCACTAAAGGCGTCGAGAGAATGCAACCGGCGGTATCGAATCCCCGCAATGGCGCTGGGTTACGGATTTGGGCACAAAAAAAGGGCAGCCGCTAGGCCACCCCTCATTGTCATGAAGAGACAACGTCTCTTCACAGCATTTCAGACC
>JBDKGS010000046.1:0-19564 GCA_039798065.1 Fibrobacterota bacterium
CGTCGCTGTCCGTCGAAATGGCTTCGTTCACGACATCCCAGGAGTGGAGTTTGTTGCCCCAGCGACCCATGACCGTTTCGATGTGCTTTTTCATCACGGCAAGAATGCGTTCGCGACTGTTGATGGAGGAGACCCAGCTGGGAAGCTGGTTGTGCCAAACAAGGCAGTGGCCCTTGACCTTCAAGTTGTTCTGCTGCGCCCAGTTGACGATGTTGTCGGCGGAGCCGAACGAGAAGCTTCCCTCCGTGCGCTCGACGCTTTCCCACTTCATCTCGTTTTCGGGGGTCACGAAGTTGAACTCCTGCGCGGCGAGCGCAGGCATGTTGTTCGCCGACAGCGCGGTGCCAAGCAGAATCGGATGGTTGGGACGGCACGCTCCCGCTGCCTTGAGAGTCGTGGCGTTGCAGGTGACCTGGACGATGGAATCCATGGTGATGGAAAGATTGTCCAGGCTGTAGGAGCTGATCGGGGTGCGCTTTTCAACAAATCCATTCTTCTTGGCGATCAGCGTGTCCACAACCGGATCTGCTGCGCTCCGGAGGAGCACCATCTGGCTCGGTGCCGAGGTGTGCGATGTCCCGCGGATGCCTGCCGAAACGCTTGGGAGTTCCATGACATGGCTGGTGTAGGTCTTGCCATTCAAGGTGATCTTCAAAAGATTCAGCCCGACAGCCAAGGATGGCAGGGAGATGGCCGCCGACGAACCGTTGATCTTGTGGAATTCCACCGAAGAGATCACTCTACCCTCGGTGTTGAACACGACGACGGTTCCTGAAATCTCCTTGTCGGCGCTTTGGATGAGCAACTGGTTGCCATCGAGTTTGAACGTCGCCGGTTGCGCAAAGAGGGATGGCTTCACGGCTGCAGGAATGTTGTCCAGTGCGAATTTGCCGGCCGCGTCGGTTGTCGCGCTGAGTCCACTGACACCGGAAAGCGTGATGACCACGTCTTTGACGGCACCTCCGCCGGTTTTGGTGACCGTTCCGTTGATCGATACGGCAGGTGCTGCAGTAAGCGATTGAACGAGTGCGAAGATCATGAATCCTGCGAGTGGATGCGACTTCATCGAGACTCCTTTTGGCGCCGTCCCCTGTGTGGGTGAGTCAGGGGTGGTATCCGGTGGGACCAGTGGCTCCTTCGATGTTCACCACCTGTGACGCGGTGCGTACCAACGGAAGGAGACTGGTCTGGTTTTGAGTTCAAGGTACGGATGATTCGGTTTTGCCGCAGGCCGACTCGTCTTCGAGTGGTGGCGGAAATGTCACCACTGCATCGCCTGTAGGCGCGTGATGATCACGACCGTTTGCAGGTTGTCGCAGACATTTTTTGGGGTATCAGTCGGCCGTTCTGCTATCGCGAATGTTCTTCTGGATGGCGACCGACGAAAACAAGCAGAGCACGAAGGCCATTGCGTAGAAGCCTTTTTCGCTCAAGCTCAGTTGGGCATTCCAGAGACCAACAGCGAGGAGCAACACCGATAAGGCGGTCGAAAACCAAGCAAGCCCTAGGTAGATCCCCGTGACAGGAATGCCGTCGAGTTGGTCACGTACGGTTTTCTGAAGGGAGACCGCGGAAAAGAGGCCGTACATGAGGACGACGAAGTAGAAGCCCTTTTCGTTCAATTGCATTTGGGCGTTCCAGATCCCGACGAAAAACGCGATCATTCCCAAAAGCAAGGACACCCAAGATGCGGCAACGAAAGCGCCCGATGGTTTGTTTGCGTTTGGCATCATCGATAGAGTCCTTGTTCCGGTTTTGGGTCGTTGGGAGCGCCAGGTGCAACCTAGTAAGCCTAGCTTATTTGGTTGATCTCGCGCCAGGGATGGAAGCCCCGCTTCACGGGGCCGGGACGCCATTTGCGGCGGCCCGGTTCACGACAGCCCGGCCCCGGCCTATGGCCGGGGAGGCGCCCGACAAGACTATTGCCGTCGTTCCAGTTTTTGTCGCTAGCATCCTTGCCGAGGTGACACGATGTTCACCATTTGCGCGGGTGTTGGGCACGAATGCGACGGCGTGGAGTCCAGTCATGACGTAGCCTATGGAAGGTTGAAATCGTATCCACCGACCGTCGACTCCTTGTGCGTGTCAGGGGGTGGCTTTTCATTGGAAGAGGTGACCTCGTGAAGAGAGCCATGTTGTTCGCAGTGTCCATTTTTTGTCTAGCTGCCGGTGCAAGTGCGGTGGAATGGAATCTCGCCGGCAAGGTCGTCGACGCCGCGTCCGGCACTGGATTGGCCGGAGTCGAAGTGCGTTTGGCGGTAGCCGGAACCAAGGTCATGACCGCAGCGGACGGAAGCTGGGGCTTTGGATCCACCTCCATCCAAAGGCGTCGCACAGCCATGTCGGGGAAGACCGTCAACGCGTTGCGAGTCGTCGATGGCCGGTTGCGGTTGACGCTCGACGGCTTGGATTTCGCCGGACGTCGATTGCCGGAAGGATGGAGCGCGCCCGCCTCGACCAGCCAAGTTCGGATAGCCAACCTCGCTGCTCGTACGCAAGCAGCCGTGGTCGACACCCTGGTGTACTTCAAGTCCACCCATATCGTAAAACGCGTCCCGCTCACCAATTCAGTGGCCCAAGGGCTTCTTGTCCAGCTGAACAAGCCCACCCCGATGCCTCTGAGCAACGTCACCGACACAGTGAACGGCGTCGCGGTCGACATGGTCTACGTGAAAGGCGGGACCTTCACGATTGGCTGTGAAACAGGTACCTGCCCGGCCGATGCCAAGCCTGTCGCCGACGTCAAAGTCAGCGGATACCACATTGGAAAAACCGAGGTGAGCGCAGGGCTTTGGAAAGCGGTGATGGGTGGTTCGCTTGGCTATGGTGGCGCGGCCTCCTCCTACACGAGCATGACCTGGTACGATGCCCAGGAGTTCGCCTGCAGGCTGAGCGAAAAGACCGGCAGGCAATACCGGATGACCACCGAGGCGGAGTGGGAGTACGCGGCAAAAAATGTCGTGAGCGGTCTGGAGAAGATCGGCACCGGCGAAGAATGGGCGTACAACTCATGGAACAGCGCGCACACGGGCGGGACAGATCCTGTCGGTGTCAGCAGCGGACTCCACACCCAGAAGACCCGTCGCGACGCGCAGGGAACCGCCGACAACATCACCGGGCGCCTCATCCGCTCCATCGAAGGCATCGGCCCGGCGTTGCGATTGGCCGTCTCGGATGAAATGGATTTTCCGCCGGGAATGGTTCCGGCCTGCAATCTCCACGCCCCCAAGGTGGGCGGCGAACCGGTGAACTCCTACCGCGATCCCCGTTGGATCACCGGCGGCGACAAGCACTGGAAGACAGGCTCCATCGCCATCGGAAATTTCGATCTGCGGGTTTGGGAGGATGGCACCGCGCGATTGGGGAGCACCAACGGCCAGTGGTTCACCTCCAACAACATCGCCTTCGTGTTCGTTCCCAACACGGGTGCCATCACCAAGTTCGCCTATATCCTGCTGGACACCACGCAAGCCTCGCTGATTTCCGACAAGGGATTCATGAACGGCGGCTACATCGGGCGCATCGTGAAGGACACGGGAGCCAACATCGCCAAGCCGACAATTTCTGCCTTGAAGAGCGGCGCCGAATTGGCCGCTGCAGCGGGTGCTGGATTCAAGATGGTCAAGATGGACACCATTCCCGAATCGGCCAAGGAACAGGATGCGCGTCTGCTCGACGGAACCACGCAGGGTTGGTTCCAGGACAACCGCAGCGCAGGCGGCGTGCACCACTACCGCAAGGACGTGGACGCCGACGAATTCCGGTTCACCGTGAACCAGGGAACCAGCCGCACCATGCTCACCAACGGCAAGTGGTTCACCGTCAACAACACCTTCCTGCGTGTGACGCATTCCGGTGGGTACACCACCGATTACCTGTACGCGGTCGACGCCGACGGCACCTTCTACCACAACTCGTTCCAGGCCTACGAGCGCGGCGACTTCCGCATGTTCAAGAAGACCCCCAACGGTGGCGAGGTCTTCGCGGCAACCTGCGCCAGCCTCTGCACCGACGAGATCCCCAAAGGCGAAAAAGCCTCGCTCTACGCCACCATGGAAACGGGCAAGTCCACGTTCGTTCCTGCGCCGTGCCCTGTGGGCGGTTGCCAGTAGGCCATACTTGCCAATTTTTGTCTTCACCGTTTCCGGTGCCGGGACAGGAATTGGCAATTGCCGATAACATGGGGTGACTGTAGGGCGCCCGGGTCGCGCCCTATGCGCTTCGCGCACGCAGCCTCCTCGGCGTCGGGGACACCTGCGGGGTCTGCGCCCCCGATCAACCGCTCCGGACGCCTGCGGCGTCCTTCGCGGCGGGGGTGACGGTCCCTGGCGCGGCGTCTCCGACGGATTTTGTCTGGCGCCGGATTCTGCTTGGTTTGCGGCGATTCGAAAGTCGATGCGCTTCCTTCCAACAGGTGGCCTGCGGACGTTCCTGGCAACCCGGATCAAATATTGCCTCTCCCTGCGAGCCAGCCTGTTTGCTCGATTCCAGCCCGGCAGGTGTTTTCCCGCGGTGGGCGCAAACCCCGATTCGTTGTAGGCTCTTAAGTCTCTTTGAGATTACGAGAATCGGAGTCCCACCAATGAATCGTCCCAACCACAAGGCGCAAGCCTTCGAAGGGGTTTCGCGGGTGGTCGGCCTCCGATCGCGCACGACAACTCTTGCATTGATCCTCGCCGGCCTCGCTTCGACAGGAGCCGATGCAGCTCTTGGTGTACTCGCGGGAAGCGGCACCGATGCATCCCCCTACCAGGTATCGGACTACGCCGACCTTTGCGCGGTGGGCACCGGAACCTATTCCTCGATGGCGACATACCGGCTGACGGCCGACATCGACGCTTCGCCATCCGACACGTCGAATTCCGACAGCGGGTTCGCGCCCATCTCCTTCAAAGGGACCTTCCACGGAGGTGGACACACCATCAGCAGGTTGTCCGTCAACCGTCCTGGGCACGACGCGGCCTTGTTCTCATTGGTCGACCTCGATGCCGAGCTCGACAGTATTTGGCTGGTGGGAGCCAAGATCAACGGATCGCATCATGTCGGGGTCCTCGCCGCCACCAACCGAGGCTCCATCGTATCGTGCAGTTCGACAGGAATTGTCGTTGGTGACACCGCACTCAGCCATGTGGGGGGATTGGTGGGAACCAATTCCGGAACCATCCGTGCAAGCCGATCCAGCAGCCTCGATTCGGGCGACCAAGGCATCTCCTCGGGTGGCCTGGTCGGTGTCAACACAGGGACCATCGAATCCAGCGGCGCATCGGGAACCGTGACTGCGGGAAGATTCGCGGGCGGCTTGGTGGGTGTCAACAGCGGAACCATCGATTCTTGCTGGGCGAGCGGGGCAATTTCTGGCACCCACCCCAATGCGGGTTACGGAGGCTTGGTGGGAAGCGCCGCGAATGGACGCATCCACGGATCGAACGCTACGGGCGCGGTCTCCGCCTATGGCGATTCGGTCTCGCTTGGCGGGCTGGTCGGGCACGCAATGGGTGGGCGCATCGATTCCTGCTTCGCTTCGGGCGGCGTGACGGCCAATGCCGAACACGCTCGCGTGGGAGGATTGATCGGCCAAAGCTCCGGTGAAACGGTGCGGGCCAGCCATGCCACAGGGGCGGTGACCGCAACCGGAATGCATTCCGCTGTCGGGGGATTGGTGGGATCCAGCGGACCAGCCGACAGCATCGGATCGTGCTACGCGACAGGCGGTGCCACGGCCACCGGCGGCCACGCGGTGGTGGGTGGCTTGGTGGGGCGCAGCGATTCGGCGAACATCGCGATCTGCTACGCCACCGGGGCGGTGACAACAACTGGCACCAACGCCTTGGCAGGAGGGCTTGTGGCCGTCGCCGGTGTGGGGGACAAAATCCGGCAATGCTATGCATCGGGCCCCGTGACCGCCACCGGGAGCAACGTGTTCGCCGGTGGCTTGGTGGGCCTGAACCGGGGCGTGGTGGAGGGATGCTACGCCATCAGCAAGGTCGTGAACAGCGAAAGTTCGTTCCTTCCTGGAGGATTGGTTGGAAACGATTCGGGTTCCATCCTGACCAGCTACTGGGGCCTGGAATCCGCAAGCTCCACCGTCGGGGTGGGATACGGACTTTCCACCGCAAGCGTGACGGGACTCATCGCGGTGGCGATGGCGATTCCCGCCAGTTTCGCGGGATGGGATTTCTCGACCACCTGGATGCTTGGCGGGGCCGACACCGTGCCGCTTTTGCGGGCATTGGCATCTTCGTATGGGGTTGCATCCATCCACCCGCAGGCATCGCGCAGCCGTCTTTCATATGCCTGGAACACCAACGGCAAGCGCCTGACAATTTCCGTTCCTGGAAAACGCTTCGATGTGGTGATGGTCGATCCTTCGGGCCGAATTTTGGCACGAGCATCGGCGACCGGAACGACCACTCTCGAGCTGGCGAATTCCGGGGCGATCGTAGTGCAAATTCTGTCGGGCGATCTGCGCGAGAGTTTCGCGGTGGCCGCCTCGCGCTAACGGGGGACTATCGGCGATGGGCAAAGTTCGCGAAAGTTCCGGTGGCCTTGCGCCACAGGGAACGAGTGGCCGTGCATTATCGACGTGCACGGCGACGGCGAACCTGGTGACAGGAATCGCGGCTCGAACGCCCGCAGTGTATAATCAGCCTATGCGTCTGAACATTCTACCGGCACTCCTTCTTTGTCTCTCCACGACCTGGGCCGCCAGCTACCATATCGCCACTAACGGTGACGATTCGCGTACGGCCGCGCAGGCGGGAAGCGCCGCGACTCCATGGAAGACTTTGGGCAGGCTCTCCACCGTCACCTTGGTACCGGGCGATACCATCCTTTTGCGCAAAGGCGATGTCTGGCGCGAGTCGCTTGTGCTCAAGCAATCCGGCAGCACCACTCAGCCCATCGTGGTCGCGCCGTACGGAGATGCCACTTCCAAGCCCCAACTGACCGGAACCATTCCTCTGGTTGGGACGTCAATTTCTGGTCGCTACCACTCGCGGGTCCCGGCTGGACAAAAAGTGACCGCCGTCTTCGCGGCACAAGACAAGATTCGGTGCGCGCGATATCCCGATACCGGATGGGCGATCGCCGCATCGGTGGACGGCGACACCGCCTTGGTCGCACCGGGACTGAGCGGACAGGATTGGGTCGGCGCCTCCATCCACTTGCGCACCAGCATGTGGACCCTCGAGACGCATCGCGTCAAGGCACAGAGCGGCGGGCGATTGGTCCTCGACAAGAAGGCGATCTACGGACCTCCCGACAGCGTGCGCTTCTTTCTCTCCAATCACGTTTCGGCCCTGCAGACCGTTCCGGCGTGGGCATACTCCGCTACCGACAGCACGTTGCGCTGGACGGGTTCCAATCCAACGATCGAAGCTTCCGTTCTTCCAACTTTGATCGATCTCACCAATCGCAGCCATGTGCGGATCCAAGGCCTGCGTCTGTACGGATCCACCACCCAAGCGGTCAAGCTGGGTGGTACCGGGATTGTCGTGGAGGATTGCGAGTTGTTCGAGCCGGGTTTGGTCGGGATCCAACTCGCAGGTCGCGAGGGCAACTTCCGCAATAACCGCATCGAAGGCGCAGGCAACGGGGCATTGGTGGGGGGCGGTGCCTTGCATCGCATCGAATCGAATCGCATCCGCCGAACCGCACTCCTGACAGATTTTGGTCCAGACGGAATGGGCAGCGGGTGCTGCGGTGGACGTGCCATCGACTTCTCGGGCGACTCGAACACCGTCTCGCGCAACGTCCTCGATTCCACGGGCTACATCGGGATCGGCTTTCGCGGCTTGTCCACCCTGGTGGAGGAAAACGACATCGCGCACAGTTGCATGACCACCGACGATTGCGGGGGCATCTACACCTACCTGGGAAACTATCTCGACCCGGGGTCGACAGGTTCTGTCATCCGTCGCAACTTCGTGCGCGACCCGGTCGGTGCGCCATCGGGTTGGCCCGAGCCCTGGGACGCGTCCATCGGCATCTATCTGGACGATGGTTCGCACGACATCCGCGTCGACTCCAACGTGGTGTGGGGGAACGCGACAGGCATCTTCCTGCACAACACGCGAAGGGCCGTGGTGCGAGGCAATGTGGCGTTTGGAAACCGCAATGCGCAGATCGCCATGAGCCACGACAACTTGGCGGGTGCGGGCGACATGTTCGACAACCGCATCGAAGGCAACTTGCTCGTGGCGCTGCCGGGCCAGGGGGTGGATGTCAAGGCCGACATCCATCAGACGCAAACGCTGCCGTTGGGGAGCACCACCGACAACACGCTTTGCTCCGACCAGATTCTGTCGGCAAGGTGCGCGAAGGAATCGACCGTGATCTGGCAGAAATCCAACCTGGAAAACGCCGACCCCCGGTTGGGGCCGCAGACCCAGGCCAACGGATCCTTCGATTCATCACGGCTTGGATGGAGTTCGTGGCCATCGCAAGCCAAGCTTTCCTTGGATTCAGGTGACGCTTGTCTGGGTGGGCATTGCCTGAAGATCAGCTACACGGGCGACACGGCGAACAACAGCCCTCTGGCCAATTGCAGCCGGACGGTGGCGACCAGCCAAGGCCAGGCGTGGCGGCTTTCGTTTCGCGCCAAGGCCTTGAATCAAGGTCAGAAATTGTCGCCAACCTTCCGTCGGTCCAATGGGGATTACGCGACCTTGGGGTTTTCCGCATCGGTGCGCCTGGACACCGCCTGGACCAGCCACAGCTTCCTGTTCCGTGCCAGCGTCACCGAATCCAAGGCGCGTGTGGACTTCCACAATTCGCGCACGGATTCCGTCTACTGGCTCGACGACGTCTCGCTTCGCAGCGTTCCGGATTCCGTGATCGCGGGACTTTCCACGGCCAGGCTCGTGACCAATGCATCGGCTCTCCCCAGTTCCGTTCCGTTGGCAGGCTCGCCGTGGATGGATGCGTGGGGGAAGGTTCAGACAGAAAATGTCTTCCTGGAATCCTGGCAGGCAAAGGTTGTTTTTCCGTATCCTGGTTGGGCCACATTCGTTCGGGACATGCCGGTCAAGCGGAGTCTGCAGGTGCAACGGTTCGGGAATCGTTGGGAAATCGATGGACTTGTGGGGTCGGCCAGAATCGTGGATGTGCGCGGCAGGACTCTTGCGATGCTCGATCCCGATGCCGCCGGCCACGCGACCTGGAGCAACGATTCGTGGCGAGGCATGTGCTGGTTGCATGCACATGGCTTGACTCGGACACTACTGCAACCTCGTTGACCTGCGGACGATCTCAAGTCGGATGAAAAGCCGTCCATCGGCGGCTACGATCTTTCCTCCGATTCGGCAAAAATTTCCGTTTGGATTTGGGTGCCAGTTCGAGTTGCTGGCAGGGATGGGGTTTCGGCCCGGAATTCGCGGAGTGGTGTGTTTCCCGCCGAACAGCACCCCTCACAATTCCCGATAACCACGGAACCCTCCCATGAAATTCTCCAACCTTGGAATCCTCATCGCCGCCGTCGCGATCACCCAAGCGCGAGCCGAACTCGAATTGCCGCGCGGCCTCGACCTCCCTCTTCCAACGGGAACGGCGCCCGATACCCTCGATATCGAAACCCTTGTCACCGGCACGTACCTGATCGCCGGATACAGCGAGGCGGTCTCCCTCCAATATTGGAAGAGCCAGCTTCCTTCGGTCAAATACCAGTTCGACACCAGGACGAAGACATATTCCGCCCACGACAAGGGGTGGATCGCGCGGATCGATTCGGCGGGTCTGACTTCGCGGGTGGTGGCCGACGCCGTCTACGATGCGGGCGGAAAAGTCCATCTCGAAACCCGACGCGGCTACGACGGGCTCGGGCGCATTGTGACAGAATATGTCTACTCGGGTGCATCCACCTTGGTACTGGTCGATTCCACCCGCTGGGTCTGGAAGCATCCCGATTGCGCCGACGAGTACCGTTCCGATCTGCGCTGGATCTGGAAGACGGGTTCCGACGGGCGCTGTCTGGAAGGCTCGTTCCAGTTGCCCGACCCGACGGCGGTTTCTGGCTGGAGCGAGGATCATCGATTGGGACTGGTGTGGAGTGGTCGCCATTTGAAAGCCGCCTTCGAGGTGCAACTGGGCGACACGATGACCCGCGAAGAGTACGTCTACACGCCCGACTCGCTGGTGTCGTCGATCAGCACCTATTCGCTGGACGGAAGCTGGTACCTGGCCGAGAACACCTCGTACACCTACTTGGCCGGGCGGTTCGTCAAGTCGGTGGCGCAAGGCTTCGATTCCACCGGAACCGTCTTTGCTCGTGCCGTGCGGACCGCGCGTCAACGCACAGCGGATATGTCGCGGAGCAGCGATTCCCACCAAGGGACCTTCGCGGCCAAGCGCCTGGGTTCGACGGTTCTCTTCGTGAACACCACTTCCGAGCCGCTCCACGTTGCCGTGTTCGCTCCCGATGGATCACGGCGCGCCGATCTGGTGGTGGCGGCAGGACAGAAATTGGAATGGGCTGCACCCGCTGGCGATGGAGCGCTCTACTGGCACGCGCGGGGAGCGTCGTATTCGGCTTCAGGGGCTCTGGCTCCAGGACGCTGAGTCGAATCGGCAGCATGGTGGATTTCGGCCCTCTCCGCGGTCAAGCGTGATGGGAGGGTGCTCCACAGGTCTCTGCCGGGAATTGTCCGCTTCGCGCCGCTCGATCCACCGGAGCATCTTCTAGCTTTTGGCGCTACACCCGCAAAGCGGAGACGCCGTGAACGAAACCCTCGCAGACGCCCGAAAATTCGCCTCGCATTTGATCGAGGAGCACGCTCTTCCTTTCCTGTCCGACAGGGTGGATGATCTGAAGCTCCTGTTGCACGACAAGCTGGGGCACGCTGTCGTGGATCTGGCCCATAACGAGGCCGTGGGCAGAATGGCCTTCGAGAGCCTCTACGAGTTTTTGCCCGCGCCGGTGCGGCTGATCGTCAAGCGCGAGATGTTCACCCGGTACTGTCTCGAGAACAAAACCAGGATCCTGGCCTTGCTGGAACCAAAGGTTTGAGACCGCTTGTGCGCCAAGCCGTACCACACCCGATCATCATGTCGGTCTGTTGAGCAGGAGGATCGCATTGTGAGGCACGTGGGCGTGCATGCGATGGTTTGGGATCCGGAAATCCTGACCGAGGGCGATCCTCGCGATTGGTTCCAGAACGGATTGCCCGAGTCTGCGGCGAATCGGTGCTCCCCAAAAATTGACCAGTTCCTGGGCGCGATGGAAACCACATGGCCAACTTCCAGGCCTTCCCAGGATGGCAATATGGAAGAGCCAATCTGGTCCCAGCTCCAGAACGACGGCTGCTTGGTCCTTCTCGAAGTGGAGTCTGCTCGCGCGCAAGTGGTCCTTGAGCGGGTGCGCGTTCTGGCCAACTTCTTCGATCTGAAGGTCTACGAGCCCGCACCCACCACTTTGGAGCTGGGCAAGGCCAGAGGTCGGAGCGTGTTCGTTCAGCGTCTGTTGTGGATGACCGCGCTTGCCATGGCAACCGCGTACATCGTTCTCAAACTCATCCGCTGAGAACGCTCTCGCGCCTTATTCGGCTTCTTCCTGGAGCGCCCGCGCCTTCTCGATTTCTTTCCACAAACCTTCGATCAACGGCTTGGTTCCGCTGTGGGCTTGTGCCGAGACGTAGTAGCTGCGCGGTAAAAGCTTTGGATCCACGGGGCGTCCAAGGTCGACCTTGTTCACCGCCACCAACCAAGGCTTTTTGAGCAGGCGAGGATGGTAGGCTTCCAGTTCGCCGCGCAACAATTTGATGGCCTCGCGAACCCGCAAGGCGCGCTGCTCTTCGGTTTCGTCTTCGCCAGCGGGGTCCCACGGGTCCACCACGAAAAGAAGCACACGGGTGCGCTCGATATGGCGCAGGAACTGGTGACCCAACCCTTTGCCTTCGGCGGCGCCTTCGATCAGGCCTGGAATGTCGGCCATCACGAAGGAATACCCTTCACCGGCCTGTACGATGCCCAGCGAGGGGGCCAGGGTGGTGAAGGGGTAGTCGGCGATGCGAGGCGTGGCGCGCGACAGGGCGGCCAGCAGCGAGCTCTTGCCCGCGTTGGGGAAGCCAACCAACCCAACGTCGGCGACCATCTTCAGTTCAAGGCGCAATTCTTTCTCTTCGCCAGGAAAACCGGGGAACGCCTTGCGAGGTACCTGGTTGCGGGCGGTGGCGAAGTGCTGGTTGCCCAGGCCGCCTTTTCCGCCTTGGGCCGCAACCCACAGCTGTTCCGGTTCGGAAAGGTCGGCGAGGATCTGGCCTTCCTCGTCCTTTACAAGGGTGCCCACGGGCACTTTGACCACCAGGTCTTCGCCATCGCGGCCGGTGCAGTTGGAACCCATGCCGTGCTGCCCACGAGCGGCGCGGAACGTGCGGACGGTTCCAATATCGTAGAGAGTATGGATCTGAGGGTCGGCGTGGAACACCACGTGGCCACCGCGACCACCGTCTCCGCCATTCGGTCCGCCAAACGGGACGTATTTCTCGCGACGGAAGCCAACGCAACCGTTGCCTCCTGCGCCAGCTTTGACTTGTACACGGCTTTCATCGAGAAACATTGCGCTTTAAACCCTCAAATAAAAAAGGGGACTCGAAAGGAGCCCCCTGGAAGCGATCCTGAACCTTAGCGGAAATCTTACTTGAAGATTTCCTTGATCTTGGTCCAATTCGACTGCTGGGACTGAACCTTGGCGGACGAAGCGTCCTTGGCCAAAGCAGCGGTACCAGCCAAGAAGGAGACGATCAAGATGATGTGAAGGATACGCATGCTCATAATTTACTCCCTCGTTCGCGATTCGGCTGTGCTTTTCCGAATCGGTGGACTCTGGTGAGTTAGTCGCGGAAGAAGTCGTCGAGGTTGTTCTTGATTTTGCCATCTTGGCGGCGCGCCAACATGAACTCCTGGAGGGCTTTTTCGCCAACCCGGGCCCCGGAGCGACGCTGCTCGGCAATGGCTGCGGTGATCTCGGCCTCGGAAGGAGCGACCAGCGAGTCGATCTTCACAACCATGGCACCCTTGGAGGCCAGGGCAGGTCCGGCCCAGGTCTTTGGGGCTTTGACGGCTTTGGTCCAGATCTTCAGGAGTTCCGGGGGAGCGTAGCCGATTCCAGTCACCCAGGATTCGGAAGGACGGGCGACCATCTTGGTGGTGGCCAGTTTGCCGATCTGCTGGTAGCAAGCTTCGGTGGTATCGCAAGCCTGGAGCTTGGGAAGGACCGAAGTCAGGTACTCGTTGGCCTTTTGGGCGGCGGCGCGGGTGGCCAACTGGGTCTTGATGCGCTCCTTGGCGGACTCGAAATGACGTCCGGCCTTGAGGATGTTGGCGCGTCCAAGGACGGACAGTTGGGTTGAGCTTTCCAGCACTTCGCTGGTTTTTTCTTCGTCCCTGGGGTTGAACGCCCAAGCCGAAGCACCCGGGACCGGGCCATTGGAGCTGACACCCATCTCACCTTCGGTGGCTTTGACCGAGTCGATCGTGGCATTGATGGACTTTGCGGCATCGGCGAAGGACTTGCCGGACTTAACCTGCTGACGGAGGCTGTCCAACAGGTTCTTGAGGCTGTCGATGGTTTCGGGGCTGGTGGTCACACGAACCAACACATGGGACAGGTCGTAGAGGGTGTCGGCGCCTTCGACCTTGATTCCATTGCACTTGATGACGTGGTAACCGAAAGGGCTGGTGATGGCACCGGAGACCTGGCCGGCTTGGAGCGTGCGGGCGGCGGCGGCGAACTGCGGGACCCAGCGTTTGGTGTCCTGGTAACCACCCAACGAGCCACCGTTCTTTGCCGAACCCGGATCTTCGCTGTATTCCTTGGCGAGTTCGGCGAAGTCGTCGCCACGCAGGGCGCGAGCGGCGACCGTGTCGGCATCGGTTTTGGCATTGAGGGAATCGGCCAGACTGGCATGCTTGGTGAAGCTAGCCGAAGGAATGGTCGCGACAGCCTTGCCCACAAAGAAGCTGTCGACCTTGGCGTCGAATTCCTTCTTCGCCTCGGCATCGGTGGGCATCGCACCCATGAACGAATCGGCAGGAGCGGCCACCAGCATGCCCCAGGCGCGCGAGCGTTCGCGGCGAGCCATGAACTCCGATTCCAGATCGGTGGTGGGCTGGCTGGCTCCAAGGATGCGGGTGAGGCTCAGCTGAGGCAAGATGCGATGGGTGGTCTGGGCTTCCATCATCTGCATGAAGCGGTCGTCGTAGACGCGGGGGCTGGCCAGCCACTGTTCGTAGAGAGCGCGGCTGAACTGGGAGTCGGGGCCCATGAAGATGGGGGCCTTTTCGGCGCCCGGCGGGGGATTGCGACGCAAGTAGTCGAGCACCTGTTCCGGGGTTCCGGCCAGGTTGTACTTGACGACTTCCTTTTGGAACAGGCGTTCCTGGACCATTTCTTCGAAGACCTGACGGCGCAATTGCGCGTAGGCTTCGGAATTCAATTCCTGGCCCTGATCGGTGGCATCCTTGGCCTTCTGTTGGACCAACTGGTCGAACTCTTCGAAGCGCAGATCGTCACCGGCAACACTGCCGATCACGGTTTTCTGCGACATCTGGTTGGTGGGACTCATGCCCCAGTCAACGAAGATGAGAGCGACGAAGCACACCACAGCGATCACCACCACCCAGGCGGCGTTGTCGCGAATCTTCTGCATCAGCATTGGTTCTTGACTCCGAAAAACAGAACGGGCCCCGCGCGCGGTTTGGCGTGGAGCCCGTGGAATCTAGCAACAATCCGTCATTTTCCGGATTGTCAAAGTGCGAAGCCGACTCCGCCCGACACCACCAAGGGGTACTTGGTGGCCGCATCCGAGGTCGCGGTGTTGAAATACCACTTGCCATCGACAAAGAAGGCGAAGGGCAGAACCGGTACTTTGAGCTGGGCTCCAACCGAAACGTGTCCGCCAATCGTGGACTGCATCAGTTCGTCTTCCACGACCTTGCTAGCGCTCTCCAAGCCAGCCTGGTTGGATGGATCGAATTTCACACCGGAGGCCACGGATTCGAACGTCTCCTGGATATCCTTCTTGTCGATCACTCGAGTGGCCAGAACATGGGTCACGCCAGCGCCCACGTACAGCTTGAGGGTGTGCAGGACGGGTGGGATTTCGATCAACGGGTAGCGGATCGTGAGGTCGGTGAGCAGGTTCACGTAGGGCGTCGAGCCTTTGTCCTCACCAAAACCCACCAAAGGCGAGGGCACGTCGACGGGAATCTGCTTCGTTCCGTTGATTCCATCCGAATAGGTCAGCGAGCTCCGGTAATTGCCCCAAGCGAGATTGGAGGCGGCTTCGAACTCGATCGGCAGCAGAGGAAGCTCGAGCCAGGCTTTGACGCCAAGCTGGTACATGCCGGACATCTTCTCGCGTTGCAGGTCGAGCCTGGGTGCGTTGGCGGTACCGAAGTAGGAAGGCAGATCGGCTCCGGTGACGGATTCCGTCTTGGCGTCGATGGAGGTGTTGTTGAGGCCGCCCGAAACGCCGATGCCGATGAGCGCATGGACCGGAGTCTGGATGGCGAGGGTCGCCGCGGCGGCCAGCAGGAATTTTCTCATGGTTGCGTCTCCTGGTTTTGTGGGGATGTGCTGTGAACGATACAAAGCGCGACGTTGCGTCCTGACAATTCCCGTTCCCGACGGTGACTGTGGAATTTCGGATCCACGAAGGTGTCGATGGATGTGTTGGCGATCCGCTCCGGCGCGATGCCGGAATCCGTCAATTGCGCGACCAGAGCCGCGGGAAGATCCACCGAAGCGGTGCCCCACGAGGTGGTCGAATGGAACATCGGGGAAAACCGTTCAAGGACCTCCGGGCCGACCTCGAAGCTGGCCGCTTGGATTCCCGGGCCGATGGCCGCCGACAGATTCTGCGCCTGGCAGCCCATCGACAAAAGTTGACGGACGGATTTCGCCGCCAGCTCCGTCGCGACACCCTTCCATCCGCAGTGCGCCACGATGGCCAACGGCGGATCCGAACAGGCCACCACCACCGGGAAACAGTCGGCATGGCGGATCAGGGCGGATTGGCCGGGGCGCACGAGGAACGCGTCGCAGGCCTCCAGCGTGCCGTCCAGATCGATGTCGTCGGCGTGGATCTGCACGGCCTGGCGAGGTGGCGCGGAAAGCCGCAATTCCTTGGCGAGGCGCTCCAGACACGATTTGTCGCGGGCGTCGAAGGCGCGTCCGTCGAGTTCCTTCCCGACGCAGACGGCGCGGATTCCGGAAAGCTCGAGCAGCGTGATGGGCGAGGCGCTCAATTGGCGCGCACCGCCACGAGGGTGAGGTCGTCCTGGCGGGAATGGCCTTCCTCGAATTGCAGCATGGAGGCCAGCAGTCCGTCCAGGACGATTTTCGGCGTCGCGGCGCGATGGCTGGAGAGTTCCGCGCTCAACCGCTCTTCGCCGAACAATTCGCCGCCGGGGTTTTCCGCTTCCGTGATGCCGTCGGTGTAGAGCAGAAGCGTGTCGCCGGGCTCCAATGGACAAATTCTGGATTCGGGTTCGAACTGGTCGAACATTCCCACGAACACGTCTTCCGACATGAGCTGCTGCACGGTGCCGTCGGCCTTCGCCACCAGTTGCGGACAGTGGCCCGCCGAACACCATTCGATCGTTCTTCCAATCGGGTCCAACGTGGCCAGGAACACGGTCACGAAGTGGATGCCGCCCACCTGGTCCAGAAGGGTGCGATTCAAGCGCTTCAAGACTTCGGTCAATTTCCGTCCGGGCCTGATCTCGCGGCGCAACAGCACCTTGAACATCACCATCACCATGGAGGCCGAGATGCCGTGTCCCGAAACGTCGGCGATGACCACGCAATGGGGGCCTTCGGGCGAACCGGGATCGAGCGGGAAACAATCGAAGTAGTCGCCCGAAACCTTCTCGGCGGGAATGTAGCGCCAGTCCATTTCGAAACCGGGAACCTGCGGAGTGCCTTGGGGGAGCAGTCCTTCCTGGATGCGTTTGGCGCGATCGATGTCTCGTTGGAGTCTTTGGTTGGCTTCGCGAAGCGCCGAATAAGTCCGTTCCAGATCGTCGCGGTACCGAAAACCCGTGAGCAACACGCCCGCCTGGCTGGCCAGCGCGATCAAGGTGTCCAGCACCTCGGACGGAATCTCAGTGGATTCGGGGGAATCGATCCAAAGCAGGTGGGAGGCCTGGAGCGCCTCCCCGGTGTTTTCGGGAAGGGTTCCGCCAAGCCGGCCCTCGAAAGGAATCATGACGGCGCGGCCCGGTGGGGCACCTTCCACCAGCGATGGCGCCTCGTCCAACATGGCGTGCCGGTGCAGCCGCAGGGACTCCAAGGCCGACGCGCCTTCGACGGCCAGATCCCAGGTCCGGGTGGTCTTCGCGTCTTCGCCATCGATCAGGCAACCCAGTTCGCGAAGCGACAGGGCGCCCACCTCGAACAGGCTCAAGGCACGGCAAGGCACCACCTCCTGGAGACCCAGAAGCAGCGTACGGACTGCTGCGGCGAGCGATGTGCCCCCCAGTGATACGCGAAGGATCTCCCCCGCCGTGGCGATGGATTCGAGTCGCGCTTTGAGCTGTCTGGTCTGCAAGTTCTGGAGATCGTCCAACGATACTGCCCCCCGGTTCTATATTCTAGCGCCTTTCCCAACTTAAGGACACAAGAACTATGGTCGACAACCGTCAAACTCCGTCGAACGAGATTCCCGCCGCTTCCGTGGAAGATCGGGCCGTGGAGTTCTGGTATTCTCTCAACGAGAGCTGGAAGAAGAACCAGGGCGCCTGGTTGACGGCAATTGTCGTCCTGGCCTGTGCCGCCGGCGCTTGGAGTTTCTGGACCTGGCGCAACAGCGACGCGCAGGAGAAGGCGCACCGTCTGGTGGGTCGTGCCTACGTGAACCTGGACAATGGCCGCGCCGACAGCGCTGTGGCGTTGTTCGAGAAGGTTCTCACCGATTTCACGGGCATGGAAGTGGCCAAGGCCGCCTTGCAACTGGGCGACTTCAACTACTCCAAGGGCGATTACGCCAAGGCTTTGACCAAGTTCGAGCGCGCGCGCTCCGAAGGCAAAGGCTTTCCGCTCCTAGAAGGCGGAGCGCTTCGCGGCGTGGCTGCTAGCCAGATCCAGCTGAAGAAGTACGCCGAGGCGGAAGCCGCCTTGAAGTCGCTTTTGGGCTCCTACCAGAAAGTGACCGGCAACGCCGAAGCGCGCGCCACCGAGACCGAACCTCAAGATCTGGTTCCGGGATTGTCGCAGGCCATGTGGCAGCTGGTCCTGGTCCAGGAAAAGCTGGGCCACGCCGACGACGCTTCGCGCACCGCCGAATCCTTGAGCAAGCTGTATCCTGCCAGCCGCGAAGCCGGCGAAGCGGTGCGTTGGTTGTCGATGGCGGGCAAGGAAATCTGAGGTTGGTTTGTTGCTGAAAATCGTCCTTCCGGCGCTGGTTCTCGCCAGTGCCGGGGTGGCTGGCAATCCGTGGAAGATCGGTGGAAGGGTGGGCGTTCGCCAAAACGGGAACATCCTCATTCCCACTGCGGCGATCACCGCCGAGTACGTGCTGAGCGACCGCTTGACATGGCGCACGGATTTCGAAGCCGAATTCCGCGACGCCTCGCACACCGACGATTTCATCCTCCAGGTCCCAACCCATCTGTTGTGGCATCCGTTGGGCACCAAAGCCGGCTTCGACCCCTACACGGGCCCCGGAGTTTCGGTGGGCATGGACTCCCGCACCAAGGCCACCGTCGGGCTCAACGGAGTGGTGGGGTTCATGGTCCGGCCTCGTGGACAGCAGGCGTTCGGCATCGAATGGCGCTGGAACTGGCCCGATCTCACCCGCAACACCCGCGGACGCTGGGATGCCGCGCTGGTGGGCAATTGGGAAGTCAAGATCTGACGCAGCACGGAAGATTTGACAAAATCCGTCCCGATTCCTCGACCGTAGCGCGTTCCAATTTTTGGCGGGGCACCTCCGGTGCCTGGTCTGTCCTTCGCTTGACAGGCGGGCTTGCGTCGCAGATCCGAAATCGCTGAGCAAGAGAAAACTTCGCAGTAGGCTCTGCGAGGCGGTTGATTCAGCGCGGGGCTTTCCGTTCGAGCCCAAGGAGGAACAGGTCTTCCGCTGTGTTCCAGTGCGCGAACTCCATTGCCTTTTCCCAAACCGTCTCGACCATCGCATGGAGCGGCTGGCTCCGCGCGCTCTGCGCGAAGTCGGAAATGCCCTGGATTCCCAGATGGAGCCCGGCCCCGGTGGGGGCGTGGATCCGCGTAAGCAGTGGCATCCATGGGCAGACCAGCAGCACCCGGTCGAAGGCATCCAAGGCCACCGTTTTCGAGGCGATGGTGGGTGCCGGATGCGGACCCAGCTCGCTGCCGTATTCTGTCAGGACAGAATGGGGGCTTGAGCTGTGCGGAACCAGGATGGGGGAGGGGTGACCCGCCGAGGCGATCTCCAACGAGTTGGTCGCAAAGTCGAACCGCAACACCATGGCTCGAACCAAGGGCTGTTTGGGCTGCTGGTACAGCAAGGTTCCCAGGCTTCGCAGGAATTCCTCCCCGAAGCCGCTCCGTGGCGATGCCGAGGCCGAGAAGATCATCCGCATCATCATG
>JBDKGS010000047.1:0-19547 GCA_039798065.1 Fibrobacterota bacterium
GCAAGGTCGGCGAAGAAGTCGAGCGCGTCGGTTTGTCGGAAGAGACCAAGAAGTTCGTGGTCACCGGCGTCGAAATGTTCCGCAAGCTGCTGGATCGCGGCGAAGCGGGCGACAACGTGGGCGTTTTGCTCCGCGGTTGCGAAAAGTCCGACATCGAGCGTGGCCAGGTTCTCTGCAAGCCAGGCTCGATCAAGCCCCACACCCAGTTCAAGGGTGAGATCTACGTTCTCTCGAAGGAAGAGGGTGGACGCCACACTCCGTTCTTCAAGGGCTACCGTCCCCAGTTCTACTTCCGCACCACGGACGTGACTGGTTCGATCGAGCTTCCCGAAGGCGTGGAAATGGTGATGCCCGGCGACACGATCTCGATCGTGGGCGAGCTCATCACTCCAGTTGCCATGGACAAGGGCCTGAAGTTCGCTATCCGTGAAGGCGGCCGTACCATCGGCGCCGGCACCGTTACCGAAATCGTTAAGTAACTTGATGAGCCGCCCCACTCGCGTGGGGTGGCTCTGTCATTAGGGGAATAGCTCAATTGGTAGAGTAGCGGTCTCCAAAACCGTTGGTTGTGGGTTCGAGTCCCTCTTCCCCTGTTCGATCTCGAAAGGATCCATTGTGCGCAAGCTGTACCAGTACTTCCTTGAGGTGATTGCCGAGGGGAAGAAGGTGACCTGGCCCCAGCGCTCCGAACTCATCGAGAGCACTTGGATCGTCATGCTTTTCAGTCTGCTTTGCGGCCTGTTCATCACAGGTGTCGACATGGCGGTGGGCGTGATCATCGAGCAGCTCCTGGGAACGGGAGCTTAAAGCACATGGCCATGCATTGGTACGTCCTGCACACCTATTCGGGGCAGGAAAGCAAAGTCAAGATCTACACGGAAGAGCTCATCGAGCAGCCCGAGTTTCAGGGTGTGATCGGTCAAGTTCTCATGCCTTCGCAGGAAGTGGTCCAGGTCCGTCACGGAAAGAAGATCCGTCAGACCCGCAAGGATTTTCCTAGCTACGTCCTGATCGAGATGGAAATGACCAAGGATGCCCAGCACGCCGTGCTGTCCATTCCCGGCGTCACCCATTTCGTTGGAGTTTCGAACAAGCCGCAGGCCCTGCGGAAGAACGAAGTGGATCGCATTCTCGGTCGCACCGGACAAGATCGTGTGGAAGCTTCTGGCCACGCGATGCAAATCCCTTACAAGATTGGTGAAGCGGTCCGAATCAACGAAGGCCCGTTCAAGGACTTTGACGGCACCGTTGAGGAAGTCCATCCGGACAAGGGCAAACTAAAGGTGATGGTCAGCGTCTTCGGACGTTCCACACCGGTCGAACTCGACTTCCGCCAAGTCAGCGAAGTTTAGACGACCACTGGACAAGTGGCGAACGACTATTTAGTTTTCACCCCCATTTTTTCCGCGGCACTTCCTAACTGGTTGTCGCCGCAAAAGTTAGCCCGCTAAGAGCGGGAGAAACTTCGGGAGTAACGGCCTTGGCTAAGAAAATCACAGGCTACATCAAGCTGCAGATTCCTGCGGGGGCCGCAAATCCTTCGCCTCCGGTGGGCCCCGCCCTCGGTCAAAAGGGCGTCAACATCATGGAGTTCTGCAAGCAGTTCAATGCTCGCACGCAGGACCAGAAGGGGATGATCATCCCCGTGGTGATCACGGTCTATGCAGACCGCTCGTTCACCTTCATCACCAAGACCCCTCCGGTCCCGGTTCTTCTCAAGAAGGCCGCCGGCATCGAAAGCGGATCGGGCGAACCGAACCGTAAGAAGGTTGGCAAGGTGACTGCCGCACAAGTTCTTGAGATCGCAAAACTCAAGATGCCCGATCTGAACACATTGTCGGTTGATTCGGCAGCGTCTCAGGTTCGGGGAACGGCCGTGAGCATGGGTCTCACGGTCGAAGGATAACCCAAAAGGAATATCGTCGATGAAGCATGGCAAGAAGTATCGGGAGGCTGCCCAAAAGGCATCCGTTCGCACCGAGTGGAACCTTTCGGAGGCTGTAAAGTTTCTGAAAGAGAACCGCGTGGCCAAGTTCGACGAGACCATCGAAGTTGCGATGAACTTGGGCGTTGACCCCAAGCACTCCGACCAGATGGTTCGTGGAACGGTCGTTCTGCCCAAAGGAACCGGTAAAACGGTTCGCGTCTTGGTCTTCGCTAAGGGCGATAAGGCTAATGAGGCGCAGGCAGCCGGTGCTGATTTCGTTGGAGCTGAAGAGCTGATCGAAAAGATCCAGGGCGGATGGATGGAGTTCGACGTTGTCGTCGCGACTCCGGACATGATGACCACGGTCGGTAAGCTCGCGCGATTGCTCGGACCTCGCGGTCTGATGCCTTCGCCCAAGACTGGCACTGTCGGTGTCAACGTGAAGGAAATCCTCGCCGAGCTCAAGGCCGGTAAGATCTCCTACCGCGTCGACAAGGGTGCGAACGTCCAGGCTCTCGTGGGCAAGATTTCCTTCGAGGCAGCCGCTCTCGAAGAAAATATCGTGGCCCTCATTCGCTCGGTGGTCAAGGCTAAGCCTCAGACCTCCAAGGGCACCTACGTCAAGAGCATCACCATCTCTTCCACCATGAGCCCCGGTCTTCCGATCGAGCTCTCCGTGGCTCGCTCCTGAGGTAAACCCACGTGATCAGCCTCGAAGTTAAGAAGCAAACCACTGACGAACTGGATCAGGCTCTCGCCACAGCCGGCGCTGTCTATCTGGTCGACTTTGGACGCATCAAGGTCGCCCACGACGTTGAGCTCCGCAAGAGCCTCACCGCCCAGGGCATCTTCTACCGCGTCGCAAAGAACACGCTGTTGCGCAGGTCGTTGCACAAGGCAGGTATCACTGCCTTGGACTCCCTCCTGAAGAAGCCCACGGCAATCTTGGTCGGTTCGACCGAAGACCCGGTGGCTCCTGCTCGCGCGATCGTCGAATTCCAGAAGGCCCACGCGGGCTTCCTGGATGCCAAGATCACTTGGATCGACGGCGACACCTTCCCTGGCAAGCAAATCGCCGATGTTGCGAAGATGCCCGGAAAGCGCGAGTTGCAAGCTCAGATTGTCCAGTTGTTCCTGTCCCCAGGATCTACCCTCGTCGGCCTCATCAAGAGCCCAGGGTCCAAGATCGCCGGACAGGTCGAAGCGCTCGTCAAGCGTTTCGAAGAAGCCGCCTGAACCAAATCTCACCAATCCATCCATCGTACCAAGGAAATCATCATGTCTGACACCAAGACCTACGCAGCTGAAATCGTCGACCTCGGCGAAAAGATCATCAACCTCTCGCTGGCTCAGGCTCGCGCTCTCTCCGAATACCTGAAGGAAGTTCACGGTCTCGAAGCTGCCGCTGGCGGCGTCGTGATGGCCGCTGCTCCTGCAGCCGCAGCTCCTGTCGAAGAAGAAAAGACCGAATTCGACGTCATCCTTGCCGAAGCCGGATCCAACAAGATCGGCGTCATCAAGGTTGTTCGCGAAGTCACCGGTCTCGGCCTCAAGGAAGCCAAGGACCTGGTCGACGGTGCTCCCAAGACCGTCAAGGAAGCCATTGCCAAGGCCGACGCCGAGTCGCTGAAGAAGAAGCTGGAAGAAGCTGGCGCCAAGGTTACCCTGAAGTAAGGGTGCTTTCGAGCTGGGACATTCTCATGCCCTGGCCCGTCGCACGGGCGACGGCCAGGGCTTTTCGTGTTTTGAAATCCGGGCGCGGTTGCGGTCGGGTTTTCGTAGTTGCTTGAATTCCACGGGGCGGGTCGATGACTGAACGCAGAAACTTCGCGAAAAGCAAGTACTCGATGGAGATTCCCTTCCTCCTCGAGGTGCAGGTCGAGTCTTTCAATCGCTTTCTCCAGATCGGGGTGCTCCCGAGGGAGCGCGCGAACGAAGGATTGGAAGCGGTTTTCCGCGAAACCTTCCCTATCGCCGATGTGAAGGGAATGTACGAGTTGGTGTACGAAGGTTACAACCTTGGCGTACCCAAGTACTCGATTCCAGAGTGCCAAGAACGCGGCATGACCTATGCCGCGCCACTGCGCGCCACACTGTCTCTCAACGTCTACAAGACCGAGGGTGACGAGCGCCAGTTCCAGGAGAAGATCACCAACGATGTCTACTTCGGTGACATCCCTCTCCTGACGGAAAACGGCACATTCATCATCAACGGCGCCGAGCGCGTCGTGGTGAGCCAGCTGCATCGCAGTCCTGGCGTGTCGTTCGACGAAGAATTCCACCCCAACGGCAAGCGCCTGCTCAAGGCCCGCATCATTCCGTACCGCGGATCGTGGGTCGAGTTCCTGCAGGACGTCAACGATGCGATGTACATCAACATCGACCGTCGTCGCAAGCTGCCGGCCACCATTCTGTTGCGCGCCATCGGATGGCAGACCAACGAGGAAATCCTCGAGCTGTTCTATCCCACCGCCACCGTCGATCTCGCCGAAGAGCTTGCAGGCAAGGTGTTGGCCGCCGACGCCATCACACCCGACGGCGAAATCCTGGCCGAAGCGAATTCGCTTCTCGATTCCGACCTGATCGCCAACCTCGAGAAGGCCGGCGTCAAGCAGGTCAAGATCGTCGATCTGGACATCGAGACGGATTCTGTCATCCACAACACGTTGGACGTCGACCCCACCACGGGCGAAGAAGACGCGTTGCAGAAGATCTACGGCGTCATCCGTCCGGGCGACCCCCCGAACACGGAAACCGCTCGTCAGCTGATCCTGCGCATGTTCTTCGACGACAAGCGCTACGATCTTGGCGAAGTCGGTCGTTACCGCATGAACAGCCGTCTCGACCTCGAGATCAACCAGCGCACGCGCACCATGACCAAGGACGACTTCCTTGCCATCATGCGCTACCTCGTTGGTTTGTTCAACGGTCGCATGAAGGACAAGTCGGGCAAGGACATCACTCCTTACATCGACGATATCGACCACTTGGGCAACCGCCGCGCGCGCTCGGTCGGCGAACTTCTCGCCAACCAGTTCACCGTTGCGTTCACCCGCATGAGCCGCACCATCCGCGAACGTCTCTCGCTCCGTGACACGGAAGAGATGACGCCGCAAGACCTGGTCAACGCTCGTACCATCAACGCGGTCATCGCCACGTTCTTCGGTTCGTCGCAGTTGTCGCAGTTCATGGACCAGACCAACCCGCTGGCCGAACTGACGCACAAGCGTCGTCTGTCGGCTCTTGGACCTGGTGGTTTGACCCGCGAACGCGCAGGCTTCGAAGTCCGTGACGTGCACCACACGCACTACGGCCGTCTTTGCCCGATCGAAACGCCTGAAGGTCCGAACATCGGTCTGATCAGCTCGATGTCCACGTACGCTCGTGTGAACGCCTACGGCTTCATCGAGACCCCGTACCGTAAGGTCATCGACGGCGTCGTTTCCGAGCACATCGATTACCTGACCGCCGACAAGGAAGACAACTTCATCATCGCTCCGGCCAACACGCCGATCGGTGAAGATGGAAAGCTTCGCGACGATTTCGTGATCGCTCGTCAGCAGGGTGAATTCCCGCTGTTGCGCCGTGAAGACGTTCACTACGTGGACGTGTCGCCTCGCCAGCTGGTTTCGGTCGCCGCAGGCCTGATCCCGTTCTTGGAACATGACGACGCGAACCGTGCGCTCATGGGCTCCAACATGCAGCGCCAAGCTGTACCGTTGTTGCGCTCCGAGGCTCCCATCGTTGGAACCGGCCTCGAGGCTCGTTCGGCTTTGGACTCGGGCTCCATGATCCTCGCCAAGAATCCCGGCGTGGTGGAACGTCTCGATGCGGTTCGCATCGTGGTGCGCCGCGACAAGGGACCGCTTCGCGACGACGACTTCCTTGACATGCCGGAATTTGACGTGTACGACATGCGCAAGATGCGCCGGTCGAATCAGGACACGGTCATCAACCAGAAGCCCATCGTTTCGCTGGGACAGCGTGTCGTCAAGGGAACCCCCTTGGCCGACGGCGCCTCCACCGACCACGGTGAATTGGCTCTGGGCAAGAACATCCTGGTGTCGTTCCTTCCCTGGAACGGTTACAACTTCGAAGACGCCATCATCATCTCCGAAGAACTGCTCGTGAAGGACACCTTCACCAGCATTCACATCGAAGAGTACGAGATGGAAGTTCGCGACACCAAGCGCGGACCCGAAGAGCTCACTCGCGAAATCCCCAACGTCGGCGAAGATGCCATCGGCAACCTCGACGAAATGGGCGTGATCCGCGTGGGCGCCGAAGTCAACTCGGGAGACATCCTGGTTGGCAAGGTGACCCCCAAGGGCGAAACCGAGCTGTCTCCGGAAGAGCGCCTCTTGCGCGCCATCTTCGGCGAGAAGGCTTTGGACGTTCGCGATAGCTCCTTGAAGGCCCCTCCCGGAATGAAGGGCATCGTCATCGAGACCCGCGTCTTCTCCCGCAAGGAAAAAGACAAGAAGTCGAAGAAGGCCGACAAGGACCGCATCGAAAAGATCAAGTCCGAACTTGGCCTCAAGATCCAGGAAATCCGCGAAGCGCGCGATCGCAAGCTTGGCGAAATCCTGGAAGGCCAGACCTCGGGCGAAGTCAAGGATGCCGCCACTTCCGAACTGCTGGTTGCAGCCGGTAAGAAGTGGACCAAGCAGCTCGTGGCTCGTACCAGTTTCGACGACGTGGCCGGCACCTCTCGCTTCTGCGAAGACGACGCCATCAACGCCAAGGTCGAGAAGATCGTGCAGACGGCCCAGGAAATGGTCCGCCAGCACGAAGATCGTCTGGACAAGGAAATCGACAAGGTCGTTCGCGGCGACGAATTGAAGCCCGGCGTCCTTCAGCTGGTCAAGGTCTACATCGCCAAGAAGCGTCGTCTTCAGGTCGGTGACAAGATGGCCGGACGCCACGGTAACAAGGGTGTCATCTCCAAGACGGTTCCTGTCGAAGACATGCCGTACGTGGAAGGTGGCCAACCGGTCCAGATTCTTCTGAACCCGCTGGGCGTGCCTTCGCGTATGAACGTCGGACAGATTTTGGAAGTCTCGCTGGCTTGGGCCGCTTCGCGCCTGGGTTACCGCGTGGCCACTCCTGTGTTCGACGGCGCGACCTTCGAAGACATCGAGCAGGAACTGACAAAATCCGGCTTGCCCAACACCGGCAAGGTGAAGCTGTTCGACGGCCGCTCGGGAGAGCAGCTGGAGAACGCGACCACCGTCGGCTACATGTACATGCTCAAGCTCGGCCACTTGGTCGACGACAAGATCCACGCCCGTTCCATCGGCCCCTACTCTCTCGTGACCCAGCAACCGCTGGGTGGCAAGAGCCAGTTCGGTGGCCAACGTTTCGGCGAAATGGAAGTGTGGGCATTGGAAGCTTATGGTGCCGCCTACACCCTGCAAGAACTCTTGACAGTTAAGTCCGACGACGTCGTCGGGCGCTCGAAGATCTACGAAGCCATTGTGAAGGGCGACAACGCTCCCAAGCCTGGCCTTCCCGAGAGCTTCAACGTGTTGATCAAGGAAATGCAGGCCCTGGCTCTGGACGTCCGCTTCTCGCCTGACGGCGAAGTGGTCCCGTGAGTCGGTCTAGGACGGACATGAGAAGATATCGGAGGATTCGATGAACGAGACCACCACCGGCTTCGAGACCGCCATTCCCGACACAGGGGCCATTTCGATCCAGCTTGCATCACCGGAGATCATCCGGAGCTGGTCGTTTGGCGAGGTCACAAAGCCAGAGACAATCAACTACCGTACGTTCAAGCCTGAGAAGGACGGTCTTTTCTGCGAAAAGATCTTCGGACCAGTCAAGAACTGGGAATGCTCCTGCGGCAAGTACAAGCGCATCCGCTATCGCGGCGTCGTTTGCGATCGTTGCGGCGTGGAAGTGACGCACTCCAAGGTGCGTCGCGAGCGCATGGGACATATCGAACTGGCCGTGCCCGTCGTGCACATCTGGTTCTTCAAGTCCCTGCCCTCCATGATCGGACAGATGCTGGGCATGAGCATCACGCACCTCGAGCGCGTGATCTACTACGAATCATACCTCGTTCTGAATCCGGGTAACACCGAGCTCAAGCGCGCTCAGCTTCTCACCGAAGACGAGCACATCGAGCTGGAAGACGAAGGCAAGGAATTCGACGCCAAGATGGGCGCACCTGCTGTGAAGCAGATGCTTGCCGAATTGGATCTCGAACACTTGTCGCGCGACCTTCGCGCTCGCGTCAAGGTGGAAACCTCGGTGCAGCGCAAGATGGACACGCTCAAGCGTCTGCGCATCGTGGAAGCCTTCCGCAAGTCGCAGAACCGCCCCGAGTGGATGGTTTTGGACGTGCTGCCGGTCATTCCTCCCGACCTGCGTCCGCTGGTTCCGTTGGAAGGTGGTCGTTTCGCGACTTCCGACTTGAACGACCTCTACCGTCGTGTCATCAACCGCAACAACCGGTTGAAGAAGCTCATCGACATCAAGGCTCCCGAAGTCATCTTGCGCAACGAAAAGCGCATGTTGCAGGAAGCCGTCGACGTGTTGTTCGACAACGGTCGCCGTACAATTTCTGTCAAGGGTGAAGGACGTCGCCCCCTCAAGTCGCTCTCCGAGCTTCTCAAGGGCAAGAACGGCCGTTTCCGTCAGAACTTGCTGGGCAAGCGCGTGGACTACTCCGGTCGTTCCGTGATCGTGGTGGGACCCGAGCTCAAGATCTACCAGTGCGGCCTGCCCAAGAGCATGGCGCTGGAGCTCTACAAGCCGTTCATCATCCAGAAGCTGGAAGAACGCGGCATCGCCCACACCGTCAAGAGCGCCAAGAAGTACATCGAGAAGGAAAAGCCCGAAGTCTGGGACATCTTGGAAGAAATCATCCAAGACCACCCCGTGCTTCTCAACCGTGCACCTACCCTGCACCGTTTGGGCATCCAGGCCTTCTACCCTACTCTGGTGGAAGGCAAGGCCATCCGTCTGCACCCCCTCGTTTGCGCGGCGTTCAACGCCGACTTCGACGGCGACCAGATGGCTGTCCACCTGCCTCTCTCGTTCGAAGCCCAGCTGGAATCTCGCATTCTGATGCTGTCGGCCTTCAACCTGCTTCACCCGGCCTCCGGGCAGCCCATCACGGTTCCTTCGCAGGACATCGTGCTCGGCAACTACTACCTGACCAAGCCCATTGGCGCCAAGCCAGAAAAGCCAGAACAGATCGCAGCCTTGCCTGCCTTCTCGATTCCGGTCGAACTGGAACAGGCGATCTTCGGCGGCGGCATCCGGGTCCACCAGTGGATTCGCTACCGTCACGAAGGCAAGATCGTGGTCACCACGGCTGGCCGCGCGATCTTCAATCAGATCGTGCCCAATGCCCTCGGTTTCGTCAACGAGACCATGACCAAGAAGCAAATCGGCTTGACCATCGGCGACGTTTACCGCAAGACGGGCAACAACAGCACCGTCGAGTTCCTCGACAAGCTGAAGGCGACCGGTTTCCATTGGGCCACGCGCTCGGGCACTTCCGTGGGATTGGGCGACATGCTCATTCCCGAAGACAAGTGGAAGATCATCGAGGAAGGCCAGAAGAAGGTCGACAACCTCCATGACTTGTACGACAACGGCGTGATCACCGACGGCGAGCGTTACAACCAGGTGATCGATACCTGGTCGCACGCAACGTCCGAAGTGGCGAACATCCTGTTCGACAAGCTCGCCAAGGACCAGCAGGGCTTCAATCCCATCTACATGATGGCTGATTCGGGCGCTCGTGGTAGCCGCGAACAGATCAAGCAGCTCTCGGGCATGCGTGGTTTGATGCAAAAGCCCCAGAAGAAGCTGACCGGTCAAGAAACCATCGAAAACCCGATTAAGTCCAACTTCAAGGAAGGCTTGTCGGTTCTCGAATACTTCATCTCGACCCACGGTGCTCGTAAGGGTCTTGCGGATACGGCTTTGAAGACGGCCGACGCCGGTTACCTGACCCGCCGACTCGTCGACGTGGCCCAGGACCTGGTCATCACGGAAGACGATTGCGGAACCGTGCAGGGTATCGAAGTTGGCGCCATCACCGAAGGTGATGAAGTCAAGACCCAGCTGACCGAGCGTATTCTTGGTCGCGTGCCCTTGAACGACGTGCTGCACCCCCTCACCGCAAAGGTGATGGTCACTGCGGGCACGATCATCGACGAAGCCATTTCCAAATCCATGCAGGACGCCGAGATCGAGAAGATCATCGTGCGTTCGGTGTTGACTTGCGAAAGCCGTCGCGGCGTCTGCGCCAAGTGCTACGGACGAAATCTGGCAACGGGCCGCCCTGTGAACATCGGCGAAGCCGTCGGTGTCATGGCTGCCCAGTCGATCGGCGAACCTGGTACCCAGCTGACCCTTCGTACGTTCCACATCGGTGGTGCGGCGACGCGTTTGACGGCCCAGGACAAGCAGAAGGCCAAGCTCGATTGCATCGCGATCCTCGAGAACGTCGAGACCGTGCTGCGCGGCGGCAAGGACCATGTGGTCATCAGCCGTTCCGGCGAGTGCGTTCTCCAAGACGAGAACGGCATCACCAAGGCTCGCTATCCGGTTCCGTACGGTTCGGTCCTTCGCGCCGAAAACGGCAAGAAGGTCAAGGCCGGCTCCATTCTGTTTGAATGGGACCCGTACAACTCCGTGATCGTGGCCAAGGAAGAGGGTGTGGCTCGCTGGGAAGACATCCAGGAAGACCACACGCTCGAGGTGGAAGAAGACGAGAACACGGGTCTGACCACGTTCCGCATCACCAACGACAAGAAGGGCAAGATGCATCCGCAGCTGCTCGTCTTCGGTGCGGACAAGGAGAAGCCCATCGGACGCTACCCGATCCCTGCCAACGCCCTCTTGCAGGTGCGTGACGGCGTGAAGATCGGCGTCGGCGAAATTCTCGTGAAGATGCCTCGTCAGGCTTCGGCTACCCGTGACATCACCGGCGGTCTGCCTCGTGTTGCCGAACTGTTCGAAGCGCGCGTCCCGAAGGCTCCGGCCGTGGTGACCGCTGTCGACGGTATCGTGGAATTCGGCGACATGGAACGCGGCCAGCAGAAGATCGTGATCGTCGACGAGAACAACGCTCGCGCCGAATACCTGATCCCTCGCGGCAAGCACTTGTCGGTGCACGCGGGTGACCGTGTCCGCGCTGGCGACCGTCTCTGCGAAGGTCCCAAGGATCCGCACGACATCTTGAAGATCGGTGGCGAGAAGGCTGTCCAGGAATACCTGGTCGAGGAAATCCAAGCGGTGTACAAGCTGCAAGGTGTGACCATCGCCGACAAGCACATCGAGTCCATCGTCCGTCAGATGCTCCGCAAGGTGCGCGTGAAGGATCCGGGAGACTCGCAATTCCTCGAAAACGAGGAAGTCTCGAAGGCTCGCTTGCGCATCGAGTTCGCGCGGATCCAGTCGATGGGAGGAGAAATCCCCACCACGACCCCGCTGCTCTTGGGCATCACGAAGGCTTCGTTGGGCACCGATTCGTTCTTCGCTGCTGCGTCCTTCCAGGAAACCACCAAGGTTCTTACCCAGGTGGCTGTTGCTGGCAAGACCGATACGCTCGAAGGCCTCAAGGAAAACGTCATCGTGGGCCGCCTCATTCCTTCGGGAACCGGCGCTCGCACCTATGGCAAGATCCGCGTTCGCGACGAGGAGGCCGAAGTCGAAGCCGCCCGTCGTGCGCAGGAAAAGGCCGAGGAAGAAGCCCGCAGGCGTGAACTCGAAGCCACCATCTCTGCCGAAGACGAAGACGACCTTGTGGACGACTTCGAAGAAGAAGTTCCCGCCAAGGCTTGATTTAATACAGAAAATGGCTCAACCCCTTGCCAGACAATGGGTTGAGCATCTACATTCGACCCCCTCTCAGAAACCACAGGAGCCTGAAAAAGGTGCCAACCATCTCCCAGCTCGTCCGCAAGGGACGGCAAAAAGTCGAAAACCGCACTTCATCGCCAGCGTTGAAGGCCTGCCCGCAAAAGCGCGGCGTGTGCACCCGTGTGTACACCACCACTCCCAAGAAGCCCAACTCGGCGCTTCGTAAGATCGCACGTGTGCGTCTCTCCAACCGGATGGAAGTGACTTGCTACATCCCCGGTGAAGGCCACAACCTGCAGGAACACTCCATCGTACTGATCCGCGGCGGTCGTGTGAAGGACGTTCCTGGCGTGCGTTACCACATCATTCGTGGCACTCTCGATACCGCTGGTGTCGATGGTCGCCGTAAGGGCCGTTCCAAGTACGGCGTCAAGCGTCCCAAGCCCGGCCAGGTCGCTGCCAAGGGCAAGGGCGCTCCCGTGAAGAAGGGGAAGAAGTAATGGCTCGTCGTAAAGCTGCTGAAAAGCGCGAACGCAACCCGGACCCGAAGTTCCAGTCGACTCTGGTCACCCAGATCGTCAATGGCATCATGAAGGACGGCAAGAAGTCCATCGCCGAGAGCGTCGTTTATGGCGCCATCGACGAACTCCAGGCTCGCGCCAACGGCGAAGAAGATGGACTTTCCATCCTCAAGCGTGCGATCAACAACGTCAAGCCTTCGCTCGAAGTGAAGTCTCGTCGTGTTGGCGGCGCCACCTACCAGGTGCCCGTTGAAGTGAACCCCAACCGTCGCCAGGCTCTGGCCATCCGTTGGATCGCCGACGCAGCCCGTCGCCGCACCGAGCAGAACATGGCTCGTCGTTTGGCTGGCGAGCTCTCGCAGGCCGCCAACAACGAAGGCGCCGCCGTGAAGAAGCGCGTGGACACCCACCGCATGGCCGAAGCCAACAAGGCTTTTGCCCACTTCCGCTGGTAATCTTCGCTTAGAGTTTTCTGAGGGAACGAGAAGGCCGTCCGCAAGGGTGGCCTTTTCTCGTTGGTCGGAAATTGTCGATGCAGCCGAGGTCATGTCGCTTGGCTGGTGAGCTTTCGCGACGACGCCAACAACGAAGGCGCCGTTGTGAAGAAGCGGCGGTGGATACCCACCGTAGGCCTGAAGCCAACAAGGCTTTCGCCGTACTTCCGCAGTGTAATTTTCGCTTAGAGTTTTCTGAGGGAACGAGTTTGGCCGTCCGCAAGGGTGGCCTTTTCTCGTTGGTCGGAAATTGTCGTTCGCGGAATATGGCTTGTCGCCAAACATCGTGCAATGTGATCGCATACAGCTTTCATCATTGCCGATTCGACACGATTCGCGCGTTGACCTGGATACAACGATTGGGTTTCGCGCTGGCAATTGGGAATAGAGCTTGGCGGGTATCTCTAAAGGGGAAATCGACTGTGGCCATTCCCATCTGGAGGCGCTCCCATGCCAAATTCCGCCCTATCCAAGTTTGTCTCCCTTTTGAGCGCTCTGGCAGCGCTCTCCGCTGCGAACACCATCCACGTAGCCCCAACCGGGGTGTCTGGCGGTATGGGCACCATCGCAAGCCCGCTCGACGTCCACTCGGCGGTCACCAAGGCAGCCTCTGGCGACACCATCCTTGTGGAAGCCGGAACCTACCAGCTGTCGACGACGATCGCGATCGACTCGCTGAACAGCGGGGAGGCCGCCAAGCGGAAGTATCTTCTCGCGAAGCCTGGGACAAAACCTGTCTTCAACTTCTCCGGTCAGGCTTACGCTTCCGAAAACCGCGGCATCCTTCTCAAGGGGAGCTTTTGGAGCATCGTGGGTCTTGAGATCTGCAACGCCGGCGACAACGGAATGAAGATCGAAGGCAGCCACAACCGGATCGAGCGCTGCGTGTTCCACCACAACGGGGACGGCGGCATCCAGCTGGGATTCGCCCACCAGACGGTGAACCCGGGAGGCGCGCTCTGCGCCTACAACGAGATCGTCAACTGCGATTCCTACGCGAATTTCGATTGGGGCACCCTGGGGGGAAACGCCGACGGCTTCGCGTGCAAGATGCACAACGGCAAAGGCAACGTATTCAAGGGATGTCGCGCTTGGCACAACTCCGACGATGGATGGGACTTGTACGAGACCGATTGGCCCGTTGAAATCACCGAGTGCTGGAGTTGGCACAACGGAGACCAGACCGACTTCAACGACATCTACCTGGCCAAGACAGGCAAGAAGATGAGTTCGTTCTCGGGGAACGGAAACGGGATCAAGCTTGGCGGCAACGGCACCGGTGGAAATTCCAAAGGACAGCACGTGGTCAAGCGTTGCGTGGCTTTCAACAACCGCTTCAAATCACTCAAGGGGTTCGACCAGAACAGCCATGCGGGCGGAATCGTCATCCACAACTCGACAGCATGGAACAACGGGTACAACTTCATGTTCGAGACCGAAGCCACGACAGGATCCGTCAACGAGTTCTCCAACAACGTTTCTTTTGCCCCCAAGAGCGGCTTGGGCTACGAGTTCACCAGCGGCGCGATCCTCAGGAACAACAACTGGGGGCTGGCTGGAATTGTCGCGTCGGCGGCGGACTTCCAGGACACGACCGAGATCTCGGCGATGGCTGCACGCAATCCGGATGGCTCCCTGCCGTCCAACGGGTTCGCACGACTGGTAGCCGGAAGCGATCTTGTCGACAAGGGTGTGGATGTCGGCCTGACGTTTTCCGGCAAGGCTCCCGACCTGGGCGCCTACGAATTCGAAGCATCCTCCCAGTTGCAGACAAAATCTGTACAGGGCTCCGGGTTCGAGCGTATCGGCCGTGCGATTGGATTGCGCACCGAGAAAGCCGAGGCGGTCGCATTCCAGCTCTTCGATGCGAGCGGATCTTGTCTTCGCACCCAAATGGCTCTTCCGCTTGGCGGCATTGCCCGCGCGGACGGACTGCTTCAGGGGCTGCCCAAAGGCATTTGGATCGTCCGGGCGACCCAACAGGGAATGGAGCCGATGACGGAACGGGCGGCGGTACCCTAAGCTCATTGCGGCTTTAAGGGGCGAGCTTGGCAACTTTGGAACTGGGTTACGATCAGGCGCCCATTCGGTGGAGAGCCATCCGCAAAGACGTCAACGCGAGATCGCTGGCGGGGCTGGCGAACCAGGGAACGAAAGTGATAGAATGAGTTTCTTCACTCTCTGGACAGGGGCTCGCCATGACGATCCGTTGGAAAATCCTTGGCGCCGCAATTGCATCGATCCTGCTTCTGATCGCCTTGATGATCTCGTTCACCGCCAATCGTCTTGTCCGCATCGGGTCCGACGAGGTCGAACGTTTCCGGGTCGATGCTCTGTCGAGACAGATTACTGCGCTGCGAGAACAGGTGGAGACCGCCCATAGCCTGCTGAAGCCCTACGCGGATTCGGGCAATTCGCCGGAGGCGATGGCGAGGGCGAAGGAGGTTGTCGGGCGGATCCGGTTCGGAGCCTCCGGTTACGTCTTCGCCTACGACTACGACGGAAATTGTCTGGTGCTGACGACCAAACCCGCGTGGATGGGGACGAACAGGATCGGCGAGAAGGACAAGCTCGGGAGAGCGTACGTGCAGGGAATCGTCGATGCCGGAAAGAGTGGAGGGGATACCACTCGCTACAGCTTCGATAAACCGGGAACGAAGGTCGTGGCCGACAAGATCGCCTATGCGAAAAGTTTCGAACCGCTTCGATGGGTGATCGGGACGGGCGTGTACATCGACGACATCGACTCGATCGTCGCCATCCGGCAGCTGGAGGTCCGCCATCGAACGCGCGCCGTCATCCTGTCGTTTGTCGGCTTGGCGTTGGCCGCCATGCTGGCGATCGCGATCGGCACGGGTGCGGTCTTGCGCAAGACTTTGGTGCCGCTGGACGTCTTGCAGCGGCGTATGGCGGAGGTCGCGTCCGGAGATGCAGATCTGCGCAAGCGCATCGAAATCGTGGGTGCCGACGAAGTGGGCAAGGTCTCGGCTTCATTCAGCGGCTTTCTTTCCACTTTGCAATCCACCGTGAACCAGGTTGCCGGAGCCTCCAAGACCCTGGCAGCCACGACCGAAGAACTTTCGTCGATGTCGGCGGTGGTCACGATCGAGTCGAAACAGCTCGCGTCCAGCTCCGGCGAAGTGGCGAAATCCATGCACGAAGCCTCGGGCTCGATGGACGGCATCGCGAAATCCGCGACGACCGCGACAAATTCCGTCTCAACTTTGGCCGCGGCGATCGAGGAGATGAACGCTTCGTTGCGCGAAGTCGCGCAAACCGGACAGCAGGAGTTGCTTTGCGCGACAAGGGCGCGCGACCGTTCCAGCGAGGCGAAAATCGCCATGTCCAAGCTCGACAAGGTGATCGACGGAGTTGGAGGCATCCTCGCTGCGATCGAAGAGATCGCCGACCAGACCAAGCTGCTGGCGCTGAACGCGACCATCGAGGCCGCGCGCGCGGGGGAGGCGGGAAAAGGTTTTGCCGTGGTGGCTGGCGAAGTGAAGCAGTTGGCCCAGCAGACCGCGAGCGCGACTTCCGAAATCCACCTGCGTATCGAGGAAATGAGGGCTGGTGGGCAAGATGCGGCCATAGCCTTCGCGGGAGTCGAAGGTGCCATCGACGAGGTCCATCAGATGTCCCAGGTGGTGGGAAGCGCGGTGGAGGAGCAGTCTGCCACGGTGGCGGAAATCGCCAAGACGGTGAATCTCGTCGACAGGGAAATCGCGGCGATCGCTCGGGCGGTGAAGAATGCGGCAAACGAGCTCTCGCAATCGACGGACAAATTGGCAGGCGTGGATGCGAGCGTCGGAAGGGTCGGATCGAGTTTCGGACAGATGGACCAAGCCTTGCGCGACTTGGCCAAGCTTGCCGCCGAACTGCATCAAGCCGTTGGCCGCTTCAGGTCCTGATCGCATTCACGGGAGCAGGCAGACTGCATCGCGGGAGGTAAACTCTCAACTTGCGACCGTCCTCCCGATCCATCCTCAGGCGGCGGAATGGGGATTTTCCGCCTTGCTGACAGAATTTGACGTTTGATGGCGGTTGCTGCCGAAGATGCATGCGTGGGGGCGTCGTTCCTGTCCGGTTTTCCAGACCAAACCATCCTGGAGCAGCTGGAGCTTCGACGTAATGGATTGGATTGCCATTCGGTCGCCTCCAAGCTGCACGGGATCGACTCGGGAGGAGGCTCTGATCTCGTAACGGGAGAACGGGACCGGGAGACGAAGGCGATGATCGCCGAACCCTACGCGAGGATTCATCGGCGCACTGATGTGCATTGCGATCACCACCCCGCTGGCCTGACGAGCAAGCTGCGAAGCGGTTGGGTGCACCTTGAACCAGGGTTCTCCATAATCCGCCGCGATCCCGATTCGTCCCTTTGTGCGAAGCGTTTCCAGCAAAGCGTTCATCTTCTCCTTGCGCCCCGATTTTCGCGCCAGCTCGACTGTCGGCAAACCGGTTCTTCCGCAGAACTCTTTGACCAAGCGGCCCCCAAACGTGTCGTTGTGGATCCAAACCGACCACGGCAAGGAAGCGTGTTGGGCGGCGACTGGCCAAAGAAGGAAGTCTTCATGCCAAAAAGTGACCACCCAAGGATCAGCCTTCGTTTCGGCCAATCCTAGGTGATGGGCAGCGCGTTCCGTCATCTGGATCCGGGACGTGGAAGCGCAAAAGCGGCAGTAGAAATACAGGAGTGCGCCGATCGTTTGCTCCGTCCACCGCATCGCCCGTCGATACAAGTTGGCGATAGGGAATCGGACGATAAAATCACGAGAAACGCAGAGAAAACTCTTCGTCGAGAGAAGCATGGCGGACCTTCAGCGTCGGATGAATTGTCGCCGAGTAAATCCCGGCAAATGTCGAACTCCAAATATAACAGATAAACCGGATCTATAAGTCCATTTATGCCCAACAGCGACTTCCGAATGAAGCGGCTCTACCTCGATTTGCAGGGCTCGAGGAGTCGAGCCCTCGTGATCGGCTATTTTGGGAGATTCGGGGGTACATCGAGCATGGAACCAGACAAGATCCGCAACATCGGCATCATCGCGCATGTCGACGCGGGCAAGACCACGCTCTCCGAACAGATTCTGCTCCATGGCGGCGCGATCCGCTCGGTGGGCAAGGTCGACGAAGGCATGACGACCATGGATTACCTGCGCCAGGAGCAGCTCCGTGGAATCACCATCCGGGCCGGGGTCGCGTCCTTCGAGTGGAAGGGCAAGCAGATCAATTTCGTCGACACTCCAGGGCACATCGATTTTTCGCTGGAAGTGGAACGCAGCCTTCGCGTGCTGGATGGAGCCATCGCGGTGTTCTGCGGTGTACGCGGGGTGGAGCCACGGACAAAAGCTGTCTGGGCATTGGCCGACAAGTTCGATGTCCCTCGCGTGGGATGGATCAACAAGCTCGACATGCCGGGCGCCGATTTCGCGGGCACCATCCTGGAGATCGAAGAGGCGTTCGGGATCACGGCAATTCCTGTCGACTGGCCGGTGGTCAAGGATGGCGTGGTGGTCGGGGCCATCGATCTGATCGAATGGACCGCACGAGAACTGCGCGAGCACCAGTCGCGGAAATTGCCGGCCATTCCCGCCGAATGGCTGGCCTTCGCCGAGCCGGCACGGGAGAGGCTGCTGGAAGAGGCATCCAAGGACGACGAGTCGCTGATGGAGCAAATTCTGTCAAACACGGTGGATCCCGCCACCCTGATCCAAGCGATCGCGCGCGGCTGCAAGTCGGGTCGTTTGCTGCCCATCACCGGAGGCTCTGCGCTTCGTGGTTGGAATTCGGCCACCGTCCTGGATTCCGTGGTCAGGTACTTGCCATCGCCCTCGGTGCCGAAGGGATTGGAGGAGCATCCGGGTGCCGGGTTGGTGTTTCAAACTTCACGAGGCGAAGAAAACCGTCGCGTGGTGGTCACCCGGTTGTTCGCGGGAACGGTCCGCTCCGGAAGCCTGATCAAGAAGGCTCATTCCGACGCCCCCCCCGACACCGTCGGCCGCATCTTCAAGGTGTTCGCCGACGACCTCCAGGAGACAGATTTTGCCCAGGCCGGGGAGATCGTGGCATTGGAGGTGGGGCAGCACTGGAGGACCGGCGATACGATCTTGGCGGAGGGCGGCAAGGAAGTTCGCTTCGAGGCCGACCACAGGGCTCGTTTGGTCTTGGAGCTGGCATTGGAGGCCGCCTCGGAGGAAGATCATCGACTGCTCAGGATTGGCCTGGAGCATTTGGCCGAGGAAGATTCGGGCATCGAATGGAGCGAGGAAGCCGAAACGGGGCGTTGCACGCTCCGTGGTCAAGGCGAGTTGCAACTGGAAGTCGCTCTGGAAATGCTGCGTGAAGCGCATACGCCCTCGTTCAAGGCTTGGCCGCCTCATGTGCGGCGAAGAGAGCGGTTGCGCGAGTCGGTGGGTCCTCTGAAAGAAAAAGCCGAATGGGCAGGGCAGTGGCTGGAAATCGAGGCCAAGGTGCAGCCAGCGGACGACGGAACCACCATTCATTGGACTGGTGAAGTCCCCGAAGGCATCAAGGCGGCGGCAGAAGCGGGTGTCCGCGAGGCCATGGGGAACGGCCATTCTGGCCACGGATCGCTCGACGGAGCCATCTGGACACTGTCCATTTGCGGCAAATCGGAAGCGCCACCGGCAGCTCTAGGAAAAAAGATTTTGGATCATTTGGGCCCTGAAATCCTCAAATCGGCCGGAATCATCACGGAAATTCCAGCTACGAAAGCCCTGATTCAGACGCCTGACGAGCATTTGGGGGCGATTT
>JBDKGS010000048.1:0-19049 GCA_039798065.1 Fibrobacterota bacterium
CGGCTGGGCTTGGCCGCGCGATTCGTTTCCGGATACCTGGTGCAGCTTGCACCCGACCGCAAGAACCTCGATGGCCCATCGGGGCCCGAAAAGGACTTCACCGATCTGCATGCCTGGTGCGAGGTCTATTTGCCCGGTGCTGGATGGGTGGGGTTGGATCCCACCTCGGGGCTGTTCGCCGGCGAAGGCCACATTCCGTTGGCGTGTTCGCCCGAGCCGGGTGCCGCCGCGCCCATCACCGGAGCGGTGGAAAAGTGCGAGACAGAATTTGGCTTCGAGATGGAAGTGATCCGTCTTCCTGAAGCGCCCCGATCCACGCGCCCGTACGACGAGGAGACATGGGCGGAAATCGATCGATTGGGCAGGGATGTCGACAAGCGTCTGACGGCCGCCGACATCCGCTTGACCATGGGTGGCGAGCCCACTTTCGTGTCCATCGACGACTTCGATGGGGCGGAATGGAACACCGAAGCCATGGGGCCAACCAAGAAAAAACTGGCGCACCAGCTTCTCCTGAGATTGCGCGAACGCTTCGCTCCGGGTGGCGCCTTGCACCATGGACAAGGCAAGCAGTATCCCGGCGAAAGCCTTCCGCGCTGGGCCTTCCAGTGCGTGTGGCGCAACGATGGCGAGCCCGTGTGGCGCGACCCCTCGCTGTACGCGGGTGAATCAACCAGCACCGACCTGACAAATTCCGACGCCGAAAGCTTTCTTCGCAGGCTCTCGCGGCATCTGGATGTGGATGCGGGATTTGCCCTGCCCGGCTACGAAGACGCCTGGTATTGGATGTGGCGCGAACGGCGTCTTCCCATCAATGTCGACCCGCACGAATCGAACCTCGCCGACGAAGAAGAGCGGGCCCGCATCGCGCGCGTTTTCGATCGGGGTTTGAAGGAGACGGTGGGCTACGCGCTGCCATTGCGCCACAACGGACTTGGTTGGGAAAGCGGCAAGTGGTTCCTGCGCCGCGAGCTGTTGTACCTGTACCCCGGCGATTCGCCGATGGGTTACCGCCTGCCGCTGGACAGCTTGCCATGGGCGCTTCCGGGCGACATCCCCACCGATTACCCCATCGATCCGTTGGTGGACCGCGAGCCTCTGCCGCCGCGTCGCCAGACGCGTCCGGTGGACGGAAAACGTCCGGCGGCTTCGGCGCCGGCCACCGAGCCGTTGCCCGCGCACATGGTGCGTACGGCCATGTGTTTCGAAGTGCGCGACGGAATGCTGAACTTGTTCCTGCCGCCGTTGCAGCGCGCCGAGCAGTGGCTCGACCTGGTCGGGTGCATCGAAGAGACCGCCAAGGAAACCGGAATCCCGGTGCGAATGGAAGGCTATCCGCCGCCGCGCGATCCACGCCTTTCGTCGTTCGCGATCACCCCCGACCCGGGCGTGATCGAGGTCAACATCCATCCTTCGGCCTCGTGGCAGGAATTGTCCGACAAGACCAACATCCTGTACGAAGAAGCCAGAAATTGTCGTTTGGGGACCGAGAAGTTCCTGATCGACGGACGACTCGCCGGCACCGGCGGCGGCAACCACATCACCATGGGTGGAGCGGTCCCCCAGGACAGTCCGTTTTTGCGCCGCCCGGACCTGCTCAAGAGCCTGGTGGGCTACTGGCTTTCGCACCCCTCGCTGTCGTACGCCTTTTCGGGCCTGTTCATCGGACCCACCAGCCAGGCGCCGCGCCTGGACGAAGCGCGCATGGATTCGGTGCACGAACTGGCTCTGGCCTTCAACCAGATTCCGTCAAGCGGAGCAATGCCTCCGTGGATGATCGATCGCATCATGCGCAACATCCTCATCGACTCCACCGGCAACACGCACCGCGCCGAATTCTGCATCGACAAGCTCTACAGCCCCGATTCGTCCACCGGACGATTGGGCCTGCTGGAAATGCGCGCCTTCGAGATGCCTCCCCACGAGCGCATGAGCCTGGTGCAGCAGCTGCTGATCCGGTCCCTGGTGTCGCGCTTCTGGGACAAGCCCTGGACAGCGCCGCCGCCGCGCTGGAACAACATCCTGCACGACCGCTGGATGCTTCCGCATTTCCTGCAGCAGGACATCGCCGAAGTCTGCAGCGAACTCCACGAGCACGACATCGCCTTCGATGTGAACTGGCTGTTGCCTCACATGGAATTCCGTTTCCCCCGCCAAGGTGGATTCGTGCACGGCGGAACCGATGTCGAAATCCGTCATGCCTTGGAGCCCTGGCACGTGTTGGGCGAAGAGCAGGGCTCGGCTCGCTACGTGGACAGTTCGGTGGAGCGTTTGCAGATCAAGGTGAAGAACGCCTCGCCGGGTCGCCACAGCATTCTTTGCAACGGCGCGCGCATTCCCATGGTGGACACCGGAACCGAAGGCGAGTTCGTGGGAGGTGTGCGCTACAAGGCGTGGAATCCTCCTTCGGCGTTGCATCCCACGGTGGGCATCCACAGCCCGTTGGTGTTCGATCTATACGACGAATGGTCCAATCGCGCCTTGAAGGGCGTGACCTACCACGTGATCCATCCAGGAGGTCGCGGCTACGAAGATCTTCCGGTGAACGCCAACACGGCGGAAGCTCGTCGTTTCGAGCGGTTCCAACCTTGGGGACATACGCCGGGAGCCTTCGTTCCGCGCCAAGCGCCAGCCCAAGCCGAATCACCGCTGACGCTCGATTTGCGCTGGCTGTGATGGAATGGATCGATGAGTCTTCTACTCGATTTTGTGGAAATAGGATGATGACGCCAATGGTTGCACCTTTGGTGGTCTGAACATGGAAAACGCATCGAAAAACCGCCCCGTGGCCGAACAGATCCGATCCACGCGATCGGTCGTCGGCGCATGGGACGAAATCCGCAAGAACGGCGAAAATCTCTACCCTGCCTGGGATCGTTATTTCCAGGCGCTGGGTGGAATGACCGTCGGTGAACTGACGCAACGCTGGGACGAAGCCAAACGGATTCTGCGCGACAATGGCGTTTCCTACAACGTCTATGCCGATCCTCGCGGCGCCGATCGCCCTTGGCAGCTGGACGCCATTCCGCAGGTGATGGACGAATCGGAATGGCAATTTCTGTCCGAAGGCATCGCCCAGCGCGCCCGACTGCTGGACGCCCTGCTTGCCGACATCTACGGTGAACAGAGAACCATCACCGAAGGGATCCTTCCAGCGGGGCTCGTGTTCGCGAATCCTGGCTACTTGCGTCCCATGCATGGCGTGAGGCCGCGACGCGACCAGTGGCTGCATCTGTATGCCTGTGAATTGGCCCGCGACGCTCACGGCCGATGGGTCGTGCTGGTGGATCGGACCCAAGCTCCGGCGGGTGCCGGGTACGTCTTGGAAAATCGCATCGTGATCTCGCGCGCTTTCCCCGAAGCCTACCGCGCGGCGCGTGTTCGCCGTTTGGCTCCGTATTTCCTGCGGATGCGTCGAACCCTCCAGGCGTTGGGCGGACGCGACAATCCGCATATCGTGCTTCTGACTCCGGGTCCGTTCAGCGAGACGTATTTCGAGCACGCGTACCTTTCGCGCTACTTGGGTTTCACCCTGGCCGAAGGTGGCGACCTGGCGGTGCGCGACGAACGCGTCTTCCTCAAGACCCTTGGTGGGTTGCAACCGGTGGATGTGATCCTGCGGCGCATGGATGACGATTTCTGTGACCCGCTGGAATTGCGCGGCGACTCCAACCTGGGCATTCCGGGTTTGGTGCAGGCGGTGCGCGCCGGAAACGTCGCCGTGGCGAACTCGCTGGGAACCGGCGTGGCCGAAAGCACGGCGCTGATGGGCTACATGCCCGACCTGTGCCGGTACCTTCTGAACGAAGAGTTGATTCTGCCCTCGGTGGACAGCTGGTGGTGCGGCGAAAATTTCGCTCGCGACCACGTGGTGGCGAATCTTGGCAGCCTGGTGGCCAAGCCCGCGTTTCCCTCGTTGCGGGCGGAACCTGTCTTTGGCGACAGGCTGGGCGAACAAGGTCGACAAATCATGTCCGAACGCATCGGGCGCGACCCCGAGGCGTGGTCGGCGCAAGGCTTGGTTCCCATGTCGGGAACTGTCGAGTGGAACGGAACCCATTTCCGTCCTCGAAGCATGGGCCTGCGGATGTTCGCCTGCCGGTCGGGCGACGGATTCGATGTTTTGCCGGGTGGCCTGGTGCGCATTTCCAACGAACCGGGGCGCGCCAACATCGCCATCCAGGCGGGCGGCGGATCCAAGGATCTTTGGGTGATGACGCCAAATCCTGTCGAAGAGGTGTCGTTGCTGCAGTCCGGGAAAAAGTCGGAGGTGTTCCGGCGATCCGGCATCGAGCTGCCCTCGCGCGTCGCCGACAACCTCTTTTGGCTGGGCCGCTACGCGGAACGGGCCGAAGGCATCGCGAGGTTGTCGCGTGCCACTCTGGGGCGGTTGTCGGGAGAATCGGCGCCGGGCGAAAGCGGAGAGCTGGGCGTGCTGATTTCGGCGATGCGCGAGATTGGAATGCTTGGCCCCAATCCGCCCAGCGGCCGGTACGGCGTGGAAGGTGCCGAGCACGAAGTGATCGCGTCGGTGTTCTTGTCGGACAAGGGAATGGGTCTGCAACAGACGCTTTCCGCCTTGCACCAGGCAGGTTTCCAGGTGCGCGACCGCATTTCCAACGACACCTGGCGCATTCTGCACCACCTGGGCCGCGACTTCGCGCCGGGACGCCGACAAGGATCGTCGACGGTGGGCGATGTGCTGAGTTTGCTGGACACCTTGCTGCTGCATCTGTCGGCCTTGGCGGGCAACTCCAAGGAAAACACCACGCGTGGATTTGGATGGCGCTTCTTGGACCTTGGTCGCCGATTGGAACGTTCTCAATTCACGGTCGACATGCTCTCGATCGTGCAAGACGCATCCAATGATGGTCACCTTGGATTGGACGCGTTGTTGGAGGTGTTCGACAATTCCATCACCTACCGAAGCCGTTACTTGACCGATCTGCAGTTCGCCCAAGCGGTGGACCTGATCTTGAACGACGATGGCAATCCGCGTTCGCTTCTGTTCCAGTTGCAGGCCATCTCGCGGCATTTGGACGCTTTGCCCAGACTGCAGGAAAATCCGTTCCCTCGTCGCGAGCAGGCTCTGATCCTGTCGGCGATCACCGAGCTGCGTCTGCTCGATTTCCCGGGATTGGCCCGCGATCCGGAAGGCGCCGAGCGCACCAGGCTTGGAGATCTGCTCAAACGCCTTCACGGCGATCTACCGTCGGTTTCCGATTGCCTTTCGCGCGCCTGGCTCTCGCACGCCGAGACCACCCGCCAGCTTTCGCGGGGCAACTCATGATCTACAAGATCCGGCACGAAACCGAATACGGCTACGCCGAGCCAGTCCAGCTTTCCCACAACTTGGCGCACTTGCGGCCCATTGACGGATTCCGTCAAACCGTCACCTCCTTCGAACTGGACGTGTTCCCGGAAGCGGCGGTCCTTTCCGAACGGATCGACGGTTGGGGGAATGTGGCCCACTTCCTGTTGGTGCAGGAAGCGCATCGCGAGTTCCGGATCGTGGCCCAAAGTCGTGTGGAAGTGCGGCCCATGGTGCTTCCAGGCCTCGACCTGACTCCGGCATGGGAAGAAGTCGCCGCCTCCATGCGTCCGCGGCCAACCGGAGACGTGGCCATCGCTTCGCAATTCCGTCACGCCTCGCCGTTCGTGCCCATGCTCACCGTGGCGCGGGAATACGCGTTGGACAGTTTTCGTCCCAACCGCCCACTCGCCGAAGCGGCTTTCGATCTGATGCACAGGGTGCACCACGAGTTCAAGTACGATCCTTCGGCCACGTCCGTGGCCACGCCGTTGGCGGAGGTCTTCGCCCGCAAACACGGCGTCTGCCAGGATTTTTCGCACGCCATGATCGGGTGTTTCCGCTCGCTGGGCCTGCCTGCCCGCTACGTGTCGGGATACCTCGAGACCCGACCACCTCCGGGCAAACCGAGGCTGGTGGGTGCCGACGCCTCGCACGCCTGGGTGCAGTTCTGGTGTCCCGACTGGGGATGGATCGATCTGGATCCCACCAACGACGTGGCGCCATCCGAGCGACATGTGACAGTTGCTGTCGGGCGGGATTTCGGCGACGTGACGCCGCTCAAAGGCCTGCTGTTGGGCGGAGGAGGCCAGGTGGTCAGTGTGTCGGTGGATGTGGCGCCGATCGAGGTCGATCCCAAATCGAGCCTCTCGAAATCGACCCAGCAACAGCAGCAGCAACAGCAGTAGTCGTCGGGCGTTCGGCGACAGCCGTTGTCTTTATACCAACGGACTTCGCTCTCAAGACCGGGTGCAAGTGGAAAATCGACCCTAGGTTAACCACACCACCACCGGTTTCGGAAGGAACTCCAATGCGAAACGTCACCCACAGGGCACGCAGCGTGATCGCTGTGCTGTCGCTTCTTTTAGCATCCGCCCCGTCGTTTGGTCAGATCGCCAAAGGCGCGTGCAAGTTCCTGGGCAACATCAGCGAAGGCAACCCTGTCGCGAGCTACGATACCTACTGGAACCAGATGTCGCCTGAAAATTGCGGCAAGTGGGGCTCGGTGCAAAGCTCGACGAGCTCCAGCTACAACTGGACCTGCTTGGACAAGATCTCGGCGTGGTCCAAGAAAACCGGAAACCCCTGGAAGTTCCACGTCTTGGTCTGGGGCCAGCAGCAGCCAAGCGATGCCAACAACGCATCCTACGCCACGATCGAAAAGTGGTTCGACGCCGTTTATACCCGCTATCCCGACGTGCAGATGATCGACGTCGTGAACGAGGCCTATCCCTCCCACGCACCAGCTGGCTACAAGGGCGTCCTGGGCACCGAAGCCACCAAGAGCGGTTACACCGGCGAATTCGCATGGATCTTCCAGGCCTTCAAGATGGCTCGCGCCCGTTGGAAGGACCCGGCCAAGACCAAGCTGATCTACAACGATTACAACAACATCGAGTACAACTCCGAGAACACCTGGCAGGTCAATTTCTGCAAGGCCGCCAAAGCCCAGAACGTGCCCATCGACGCCATCGGTGTCCAGGCCCACGACGCGTTCAAGCTCAAGACCTCCGACGTCAAGGCGAAGATCGACGCGATCGCGGCGACCGGCTTCCCGATCTACGTGACGGAATACGACATCGGGCACACCGACGACACCCAGCAGAAAAACGTGATGGCCGACCAGATGCCCATGTTCTGGACCCATCCCAAGATCGCCGGCGTGACCTATTGGGGCATCACGGTGGGGAGGACCTGGCGGGACGGGACGGGGATCGAATCCTCATCGGGTGTCGCACGTCCATCGCTCACCTGGCTCAAGGATTACATCCCCAAGAACCTGAACGTTCCATGCCCCCCGACGGCCGGCATCGAGTCGCGGGAGCCGGTGGCGCTTGCGAAATCGGGCTCGTCCATGGTCGTGCGGCAGGTCGGCGGCAGGCTGGTGACCGGCGTGGAACGCGATGGACAATTCATGGAATTGAGCGCGCTCGGCCGACGCTGATAGCCGTTCAGTATTCAGCCCAGGCCTCCCTCCGGGGGGGGGCAGAGCACGCTGTAAGTGAGCAGGGCCACATCCCATCGACAATCGCCGCGAGCGGGCTTGATCGCGTTGGTTGCCAGTTCCTGTCAAACCGATCCGATCAAAAGGGCCAGTACACGCCCCCCCTACCAGATCGACTTCTAGCGGATCCGGCCAATAGACAGAATCTGACAGCTTCGAAGGCCTCGTGGCACTCCACGGGGCCTTTCCATTTTCGAGAACTCTGTTGAATCCGCAACGCGCGCCAGCGGAGATGGAGTGTCCCGCATTCGGTGACATGTGGGAAGACATACTCCGTTGGAGAACGACATTTTCCGGTGGCGGGCGCAAGCGCGGGGCGTGGGCGGGATCTATCGCCTATCTTCGATGCCATGAAACACGTGCTGTGCATCGCGAGCCTGTCGATCGCCTTCCTGGGCGCCTGCGAACAGAGCTCGCGGCTCGTGGGGGAATCGGTACCCGAACCGGCCCAGGTGTGCACGAACACGGGAAACGACAGCGTCGACTACCTGACCCGGATTGGGTGCGAGGCGGACTGGTCGCTTCTCGACGGCCCTCCCATGAACGCCGCCCATGGACGGGCGACCACGACAAAATTCGTCTTCGATCTGGATTCGGGCCGGCTGTGGTTCCCCAACGCGAAGCTTTTTCCGCTGCATTGGGATTTCGCGGTGGCTCGGTTGGGTTTGGGGCCCAAAGACTACTACAGCTTCTGGTACCACCAGTACTACGAGTCGCCCAAGCGCAGGTACGTGTTGGGAACGCTCAATCGATACGAGGGCTCGAACCTCTGCACCATGCAATTGTTTCCGGGGGACGATCTCGCACCCGAAAGATTGGCGCGGGTGTTCCACGTGCTTCGGGATTCGGTATGGTTCGGTCGCGACCTGAAATTCCTTCCTCCCAACGAGGCGAGCGTCTCGAGGGGGGCGATCGCCGGCATACCGATGGCCACCGCCGACGAGGTGTACAAGGACCAGACCTTCCAGGGGTTGAACACGGGAACGGCCTACGGAACGCTGGTGCGGGTTTCGTCGGATCTGGTGGGAACGGCGCTGTTGTCGCCCCACGACATCGTGCTCACCGACGGGATCCCCAACGATCTGCCGGTGGTGGCGGGAGTGGTCACTGTCGATTTCCAGACGCCGCTCAGCCATGTCAACGTGCTCAGCCGCAACCGGGGGACTCCCAACATGGCGTTGCGGACGGCGTGGACAGATTCTGTCATGGGCTCCCTGGTGGGGCGGTTGGTCCGTCTGCAGGTGGATCTCGACGGCTATTCCATCCGCGAAGCGGATCCCGCCGAAGCCCGTGCGTTCTGGGCGGCGAACGGACCGGGGGAACCGCCCGACCTTCCCCTCGATACCACCAAGGGGCTCGTGTCGCTGTCCGATCTCGGGCGCGGTGCGTTGCCACGGGTGGGAGCCAAGGCGGCCAATTTCGGCGAGCTGGCCCGATTGGCAAAGCAAACCAAAGGCGATTGGAAGGTTCCGGAAGGCGGCTTCGCGATTCCGTTCGCATCGTACCTGGACCACATGCGACGCAACGGGTTGGACAGGCTCGTGGATTCCTTCCTCGCCGACAGCGCGCTTTCCTCCAACGCGACCTTGCGCAAAGGCGCCCTGGAAGCGTTGCAGTCAAAAATTGTCGCAGCGCCCGTCGATCCTTCGCTGCTGGCCGCAGTGGCGGCGGCGATCCGGGCCAATGGCACCTACACGCGGATGCGATTCCGTTCCAGCACCAACGCAGAGGATCTCGCCGCGTTCAACGGAGCGGGCTTGTATTCCTCGTTCACCGGTGATCTGGACGATCCGAAGAAATCGATCATTGACGCGATCCGCAAGACGTGGGCGAGTCTGTGGGAGTTCCGCGCGTACGAAGAGCGCGACTACTACCGGATCGACCAGAACCGCGTGGCCATGGGCATCCTGGTGCACCGGAGCTTTCCCGACGAAGGCGCCAACGGCGTGGCGATCACCACCAACCTCTACGATCCGGATTATTTCGGTTACGTGATCAACGCGCAGGTCGGCGAAGTGTCGGTCGTTGATCCGCCTGCCGGCGTGGTCACCGAACAGCAGATCTTCTATCCGTTCGATTCCACCGATTTCAACGAACCGAGCATCGAGACCATCACCCGAAGTTCGCTCACCGCAGGCCTTCCGGTGCTGAGCCAGCGCGAAACGGCCAAGCTCGGCTACGCGTTAAAGGAAGTCGAAAGGTGGTTCTCCACCTTGGAGCCATCCGAACCCGATTGGATCCGGAACGGATTGGATGTGGAGTTCAAGATCGACGGCGCCACCCGGCAGCTCTATCTCAAGCAGGCGCGGCCGTTGCCTGTGCGACAGACCGTCGCGAAGTGAGCGAAGCCTCCGCCTGGGCGGAGATCCTCGGTTCAGGTCTTCGGCGCGATGGGCAAGCAGAACATCAGGCTGTCGGTTTCCACGTTGCAGAAAGTGTCGGGATAGTACTCGTGCCCCGATCCGGTCGTGACCCATGGCTGGTTCGGGAAGAACTCCTCGCGCAGGAAAGCCATCGCCTGGTCGAACTGGTCCAGGCGCATCTCCACGCGCAACCACGAACTGGTGGGAATGGTCCAGACCTTCCAGTCGCCGAAGGCTTGCGTGTCGCGCGGCACCTGCCATCCAGCCAGATACCGACCTTTTTCCTTCCAGGCCGAGAGGAATTCATCGGCATCGCTCATGAGTCCCCAGCAACCTTGGAATCCCAGGTGCTCGACCTCCTTGGCACGCCCAAGCGTGCGGGCCCACAGCTTGGGCACCCATTCGGAGCTGGCATGCGCAGGGCCCGATTCCTCCTGGCCAATGACGGAAAATGACGGGAGTCCGATGATGTCGTGCTTCATGGTCGTTGAAAATATCCATTCCGACGCATTTCGTCGGCGATGGCCGGGGAGCCGATCTCCGACAACGATGCGGGCGAATGGTTGTCGAGCCGTCGGCTGCGATGGAAACCGGAACGAGCCGCCGCGTGGCTGAAATCCTGGCATGCGGTGGAGCTTGGCAACCACAGTGGCCACGGGGTTGACCAAGTATTGGTGCGAATCCGCCACATCCGGTTCGGATATGGGACCATTTGGATTCGGGATCGACGAAGCTGACCGGCTCGATCCAAATCGCCCATGAAGAGGGAGGGGCCGAATGTGGGTGGAGGCGTTGCTTTTTTTGGCGTGGCTCGTTGTCTTCGTCTTGCGTCAGGAGTCGGCGGAAAAGGGCCGAATCGGCGGCGCCAACGAGCCGGTCGTTCATCCCCGAAAGAAGACGGATTCCGTCACAACGATTTCGGGATCCGCGGCAAGCGGGAGTGGATGGCTCGCATACGGTGGATTGATCCCCGAATCACGGACCGGTGACCACCCATGGTGCGGTCCGATCCATGCCATCGGAAGATCCTCGAACCAGGTAGAGTCCGGGGCGCAGGCCATGGAGATCGAGTTCGACGAGATCGCCATGGCGAGGGGCGGTGCGGACGATCCTGCCTTCCAGATCGAGAAGGTCAAGTCGGCGAGGGTGCGCGCCCGAGATTCGCGCGGTCATGGAAGCCCTGTCAAGTACAAGTCGGAAATTGTCAAACTTGCGGGAAGGCGCGGTCGACGACGGATTCTCCAGAAGGATCCTGGCAAGACTGTCTAGCATGGGGTGTCCCGCATTCGGGGACCAATCCTGCGACAGCTCCCAGACGATCGCGCCCGCGTAGCCGTTGTCTTTCGCCCATCGCGCCTTCATGGCCGCAGTGCGCGGATCGTCCCAGCTCACGTATTCGCCGGAAGAGGTGGTGGCCCAATTTGCCTTGGCCGTGTCGTCCCAATGCCGTGTCCATCCCGCGAACTGCGGCGAAACTTCGGCGTATCCCTCCTGGACGGCGCTTCCGGAGAAGGCTGCGCCGGGTGTGGTTCCTTTCGCGAAGCGAACGCCGTAGAACGGCTGCCCGAACAGAAGCTTGGATTTGGGGACCGCTCGTTTCACGTTCCAGTAGGTCATGGCCGACGACACCGAAAGATCGGCGACGTCGTGGTCGATCCCGCTGCGGGGATTGTTGAAAAGCGGGGAGTTGTAGCCCGACTGGGTGTCCCAGTCTCCCGTCATGTCGTAGGTCATGATCCCCAGCCAATCCATGGCATCGACAATTCCTGCCACCGGCATCCATTTTGCCCACCAGTCGGATGCGGGCATGGCGGCGGTGAGGAGCAGATTCCGTCCGAGGCTGTCGCGCAGTTCGCGCACCAGAAGCCGGTACCCGGCGGTGTCGGATGCGGGCGGGGTGGCTTCCCATTCCCAGTCCATGTCGGCGCCGTCGAGCTGGTGGGACGCGAGGAACGTCTTCACGTTATGACAGAATTTGGCGCGCAGGGCCGGAGTCGTGGCCACCTTAGGGAAGGTCCGCGCCATCCCGCCGCCGCCCAGCGAAAGCAGGACCTTGACTCCGTTGGCGTGCGAGCGCGCGACCAGGGAATCGATGTTCCTGGCGTCCTGGACGGTGATTCCCGCAAGGTTCCCGTTGGTCGAATCGGGCCAACCGAACGACCAGCAGATGTGGGTCACCTGCGAGTAGTCGATTTCCTTCCAGGTGAAGGCCGGGCTTTGCGAAGGCGCCCACGAAGGGAAGTACCCCACGATCTTCTGCGGCGCGGCGGCCAGGAAGGTGGCTGCGATGGTGACAACGGTTGACAGGAGCATGCGTCGTCTTTCTGCGGTATGGACGGATTCGATTCCAACCAACTCTAGGCTGTCGGAAGGGCAACGGTCAATCGCATTCCTGCGCGGCGCGAAAGAGGTTAGGTTCTGTTGGCCGGTTGTGGCCAACACCAACAAGGACATCGAAGAGCATGCGCGAATACCCGACCAACGTGGCGATCTACTGGGACTTCGAAAACATCCAGGCGAGCCTGGTGGAAAAGAAGGGCGGATTCGGGGCCTACGGACGCACCAAGTACCAGCACCAGGAAGTCCTCATCGATGTCGACAGCGTCATGGAGTTCGCGGCCACCTTCGGCGTGATTTCCATCAACCGCGCCTATTGCAATTGGCAGTGGTACGGCAAATACCGCGAAGCCTTGCTGCAAAACGGATTGGAACTGATCCAACTCTTCCATCCCGGCGCATCGGGCAAGAACGGCGGCGACATCAAGCTGTGTCTGGACTGTACCGAAGACCTGTTGCGCTTTCCGCACATCGACGTGGTCGTGATCGTGGGTGGCGACAGCGATTACCTGCCGCTGGCGCAGAAGATCAAGGCCTTGGGGAAAATGCTGGTGGGGATCGGCACGCAGGCCAACACCAATCGCCACTGGGCGCGCGGTTGCCACGAATTCAAGTTCTACGAGGCCATCATCCTCGACGACGAGCCCGTGCACCACCACGAGCCAAATCCTGTCCAACAACCGGCGACACAAAATGTCCCGGTCAACGTCCAGATGGTTTCTGCTCCCGACCAGGTGGTGAAGGCCCAGCCCGAAGAATTGCTGCGTCGCGCCATCCGCAGGCTTTCGGGCAAGTCGGGCGATCCGTGGGTTCTCAAGGGTTCCATCCGCCCCATGCTCAAGCGCCTGGATCCCACCTTCGAAGAAGGACAGCACGGTGCCAAGAACTTCTCGGCCTTCATCAAGAAGTTCGAGCAGATCCTGGAAGTGCGCGCCGGGAAGAACGACCAGGAAGTGCGCTTGAAGGGTGGTCCGGAAAAGGCAGCGGACCGAGGACAGGAATCGTCATCCGATCGTCCGGTGCAGCATCGTCAGGGGCGGAGCCTTCCAAGCGAAGCCGTTGTCCAGACTTCGCCAGTGGTGACGGAAATCGTCGCAGATGTCGCCGTGTCCGCCAATGTGACGGAATCCGTCATCAATGCGGCGGACGGCGTGGAGATCGTCGACGAGGCGGTGGAGGCGAAACCCGAGCGGAATCCTCGGAATCGTCGGTCGGGCAAGGCGAAATCCGCACCGCTCGCGACAGCCGCGTCGTTGCCCGCTGCAAATGCCGCCCCGACGCTCGAAGCGAAGCCGCAAGGGGACGGCGCAGCGAAGAAGCCGCGTTCGCGGGGGCGATCGCGGAAGACGTGAATGCCTGATGCCTTTGGCGATCGGCATCGCGGGGGCCTGGTTCCGGAAGCTGTGGGGCCGGCCTTCGGGTTCGGGCAGGATCCAGCGGCTCCCTGAGGCGCGATCCGTCGGGTTTTGTCTATCGCGCCTTGCGAACGCACCGGAAGGCGATGTAGCCCGAGGCGAGGCCGAGGTCGTGTTCGCGCCAGCCCGAGCGAAGCACGTTCAGTGGCGAGAACCACGCCCCGCCTCGGTAGACGCGGTGGTAGCCGTAGGTCTGCATCTGGGGGACGGGTTGCGATCCATCGGCCTTGTAGGGGCCGTACAGATCTTCCGTCCACTCCTTGGAGTTTCCGGCCATGTCGTAGAGGCCGAAAGCGTTTGGCAGTTTTTGTCCGATCGGCTGCGGGTTGCCCATGGTGTTTTCGCCCCACCAGGCGCGGGAAGCGACGACGTCGGCGGCCGTGTCGTCGCCCCACCACCAGCCCGAATTCGATCCCGCGCGCGCCAGGTATTCCCATTCGGCTTCGGACGGAAGCCGATATCCGTCCTTCGATGTGTCGGCGGCCCAGATCGTGCTGTCGCCGGACAAGTCGTACACCGAAGCCATGCCCTCCTTCGCGCTGCGCGCGTTGCAGTAGCGCACCGCCTTGTACCACATGGCATCGATCGGCCGGACCGAATCGACGTACGCCGGGATTCCGGAAGTGGCGACAAATTCCGACGCCATGACCAAGCCGGTGTCCACCCACAGATCGCCGACGACGCGGGTGTTGAAGGGCTGCGCTTCGGGCTGCAGGCTGTCGCCCATCCTCACGCTTCCTCCCGGAATGCGGCGCTGACCCTTGAATACCGCAAGACGCCTCCAGGCGGGAGGCGTGGTGTCGGGGAATGCCGTGCGCACGCACCGCACGCCGACATAGTCGGACTTGAGAATGCTTTCATGGCCGCGGAATCCGCTGCGCAGGCTGTCGATCTTCGCGAACCAGGCGCCTCCCCGGAACACGCGGTGGTAGCCGTAGGGCATCATCTGCGGGACGGTTTTTGTCTCGTCGGCGACGTAGGGTCCGAACATGTCGTCGGTCCATTCCCAGCTGTTTCCGGCCATGTCGTAGAGCCCGAATCCATTGGGCTTGAAGCTCGCCACCGGAGCCGGATTTCCGCGGGTGTTGCCGCTGTACATGGCGTACTGGCCGATGGTGGCCAGCGTGGTGTCGTCGCCCCAATACCACGGCGTGGTGGTGCCGGCCCGGATGGCGTACTCCCATTCCGCCTCGGTGGGGAGCCGGTACCCGTCGACATCGGTGCGGGCTATCCAGAACGCGCTGTCGGCCGAAAGGGTGTAGGCTGGGGTCAAGCCTTCGGCAAGGCTGCGCGCGTTGCAGTAGCGCGCCGCCTTGGGCCAGTTCATCTCGGCTGGCCGGTCGTCGTCGTAGGGCTGCGCGAAGCCCATCGCGCGGACTTCGGCCTGGGTGGCCAGCGCGGTGTCCATCCAGAACGCCTTCACGGAGCGCCAGACGAGGGGGCTCGACTCGGGCAGCGAAGCGTCGCCCATGCGGACCCTTCCTTCGGGGATGAAGCGGCTTCGTCGCGCCGTCAACGGCGTCAGGGTGACGGGATCTGTCAACGTGGAGACGCTCTCGCCCGCGCCGGCGGGTAGGATTGTGCGCGATGTCGCCATCCCGGGTTTGGCGACCACCAGCGTGTCGGGCGAGGTCTCGGTGCCGCGTGCGGCGAAGGCGGGCAGGTCGGCGAGGGATGCCGCGCGGGATGTGGAAACGGCGAGCAGCTTCCACGACCGGGTGCGCGATCCTTGGCGGACGCGAACGATCCGGAGTCCGCGCGAAACCTCCCGCGACGGACGGACAGCGGCGTTGCCGGAATTTGTCTGCGCGGTCAGGTGTTCCAGGTGTCTGCCTTCGGGCGACAGGAAGTCGATTTCGACGGTACCTTGCTCCAATCCCCGCAAGTTCAACCCGTCGCTTTCCCAGTTCGCACTCCAATCCGGTGCTCGGCGCACCGCGATACCGCTGGCTTGGTTGGTCAGCACGAATCGGCCCTGCGCATCCGTGGTGGAGACAAGTTCGGAGTGGCTGGTCGTGGTCACGGTGGCGCCCGGCAAGGGCACGACGGTCCCTTGCCGGTATACGGTTCCGGCGAGACTGAAGGCCTGCGAGAGCGATGCTCCCAGGAGGAGGGGGAGGCTGTGGAATGTGCGCATCGCGTGGCCTTAGGAGGAAGCGGAGGTTTGGTGCGAAGAATTTCCAAAGGAAGCTAGAACTCCTAACGGCCGCTTGGATGTGATGTCCGACACACGAAAAAGTCGTTCGACGGGTGACACTTCCCGCCCGCTAGCGTGTCTGAGGTTGTGATCGAACTTCGGAGGCGCCACTGAACCTATCCATCGCAGCCCCGGCTCTTGTGGCCGAGAGGACGGATTTCTTCCTTCCGCGCGCCCATACCGCCGCGGAGATCAAAGCGAAGGAGTCGCGCCTGGACATCGAAGACCTGTACCGTCGATTCGGCCCCATGGTGCTGCGCCGCTGCCGTTGGATGCTGCGCGATGAAGATCGCGCTCGCGACGCGATGCAGGACGTGTTCGTGCAGTTGTTGCGCCGCGAAACGATGGTGGCCCAACATCCATCGGCCTTGCTGCACCGCATCGCCACCAACGTGTGCTTGAACCTGATCCGCACCCGAAAGAACCGGCCCGAAGACCCCGTCGACGATCTGTTGCATCGCATCGCGGCGGTCGACGACCACGGCGGCCAGATCGAAGCCCGGTCGGTGCTGGATCGGATTTTCGGGCGCGAACCGGAATCGACGCGCACCATCGCGGTGATGCACCTGCTGGATGGATTCACGCTGGAAGAAACGGCCAAGTTGACGGGGATGTCGGTTTCCGGCGTCCGCAAGCGCCTGCGCACCTTGCGCGGCCGCATCCAGGAAATGGGGGACATCTGATGGAGACCACGAACGACTCCTTGCTGGAGATGTACCTGCACGGCGATCTGCCGGCTTCGTTGCGCAAGAAGGCGGAAGCTTTGGTGGCCACGCCCGAAGGAAAGGCTCGTCTGGAAGCCTTGCGGACAAGCGACGTGGCGATGCTTCGGGAGATGCCGGTTGCGGAATGGTCGGACAAAATCCGTCGACGGATCGGCGGGAATGCCGCACCCACCGAGTTGTCCAGTGCGGCGGATCCCTCGCGGAAATGGATGTTCGCATCGGGTTTCGCGGTCTCGTTCGCGCTGTTGGCGCTGGTGGCGGTTTGGAATCTCCCCGAAGATTTGACGGAATCCGTCCAGCCGGTGGCTCGCACGGAAGGGATGCCGCTCGTACCGGATGCAGGCGCCCTGCCGGAGTCGCACGAGGTTCAGGTCACGCAGAAAATCGCCGTGCCCGTCCGGTCGGATCGGAATGGGCGTGATGAGTCAAATTCCGTCATCGCCATGTCCGAGCTTCCCGACGATGGACTGCGCACCAAAGGAGAGCTCGCCCGCATGAGGGTGCATCGGGTGGAGGTCGGCTCGACGGAAACCGTCTCGATGCGCGATGGCGACCAGGCCGCGGCCGGAACCACCTTGCAGGTCGCGCTTCTGGCGGGGCCACGCACATGGGTGGCGGTGATGTCGGTGGATGGGGCGGGACAGGTTTCGCGCCACATTCCAGAAACCGGTGATTCGTCGGTTTCTGTCAAGGAGGCCGTATCGGCGGCGCATTCCTTCCAGATGGACGACGCCCCCGGCTTCGAGCGGTTCGTGTTGGTCGAATCGCCGCGACCGTTCGCGCTGTCCGAACTGGAAGGTCTTCTCGCCAAGGCCAGAGGCGACCGGAATCGCCCTGTTCGCGAAGGATGGTTGGTGCAGTCGCTTCGCATCCACAAGCCCGAGGCCCGAAAATGAACGCTCTCCTGGTCGCCTTGACTCTTTGGGCTTCGGCTCCTCCCCCCGATGCTGCCACACGGCCCATGCGCCGGTATTTGCTGGCGACCGCATCCAACGATGGCGGGATCGGCAAGGCGCGTCTGCGTTATTCGAGCGACGACGCCCAAGGGGTGGTGTCGGTGATGAAATCCCTGGGCGGGGTTTCCGACGCCACGTTGCGCGTGCTGACGGAACCCGACACTGGACGATTTTTGTCCACACTGGACGAGATGACCGAGCGCATGGTGGCCGCGCGCGATTCGGGGTATCGGGTGGAATTCATGTTGTACTACTCGGGGCATTCCGACGAGGAAGGATTGCTTTTGGGGGCGTCGCGGCTGCGGTATTCGCGGCTGCGTCGGATGTTCGAGACCAGCCCCGCCGAAATCCGTCTGGCGGTCCTGGATGCCTGCGCATCGGGTGCGGCTCTGCGGGCGAAGGGAGGCGTGCGCAAGCAGGCGTTCCGCATCGAAGGCGCGGAGCGGTTGCGCGGCCAGGCATTTCTTACCTCGTCGCGCGCCGAAGAGGTTTCGCAGGAGTCCGACAAGCTGAAGGGGTCGTTCTTCACCCAATCCTTCGTGGCGGGTTTGCGTGGCGCCGCCGACGCCGATGCCGACAGCCGCGTGACCTTGTTGGAGGCCTACCGCTACGCCTACGGCGAGACGGTCGAGAAGACATCTTCCACCCGCAACGGCCCGCAGCATCCCGAATTCGATCTGGACTTGTCGGGGTCGGGCGACGTGGTGCTCGCCGATCTTTCGCAGAGCCCTGCCACGCTCGAATTCCCAACGGACATCGGCGGGCGTCTGGAAATCTCCGATCCCGAAGGAGTCGTCGCCGCCGATCTGGAAAAAGCGGTCGGACGGAAATTGTCGATCGGTTTGCCTCCGGGAACCTGGAGGGTCGCCTCCGTCAATTCGTCCCGCAAACGGATCGGTCGCATCGAATTGCTGCCGGGGAGCAGGCACCTTTTCGCCTGGTCGCCGATGGACTCCATCGTCGCGATCGAGCCGGTCGTCACGACAAAATCTGTTACAGTCGAGTTGGATACGCCTTCGGTCCATATACCCGTGAACTTCGGGTTCGTACCGCCCTATTCGTTCAACCGCGATCTTGGTCTCCGGGTCGTGAACAACTTCTCCTTGGACGTGTTCATGGGCGAAGCGGCGCGGATCGACGGGATACAGATCTCGGGCGGCTTCGCGAACGCGACGAAATCCGTCAACGGCTGGCAGATCGCCGGCGGTGTGGCGCGGACCGGCGACCTCCGCGGGACCCAGATCTCCATGGCATCGCTTGCCGACGGAACCATGGCGGGATCGCAGTACGGGATCGGGGCGGTGGCGGCCAAGGGCGGCTACGGATTCCAGGCGGGCGTGGCGACGTGGTTGGGCGGCGATTTCACGGGTTACCAGTCGGCGGTGGTGGGCGTTGCGACAGGAAATGTCAACGGTTTGCAATCGACCGTGGTCGGTTGGGCTGGCGGGGTGCGAGGTGCGCAATTGGCGGTGGTGAACATCGCGGGATCGGTGACGGGTGTCCAAGCCGGAGTGGTCAACC
>JBDKGS010000049.1:0-18977 GCA_039798065.1 Fibrobacterota bacterium
TCGAAGTCCTCGAAGGCAAGCTCGACAAGGCCCGGCAGGTCAAGCAAGGGATGATGCAGCAGTTGCTCACCGGAAAGGTCCGCCTGGTATGAGGAACTTCTACCGGATCATGCTCGGGGCAAAAAGTGTCTACGCCAAAATTTGTCTGGAGGGCGGATTCATCGGCGCCAACTGGGAGATCGACCAGGACCTGAGTAACAAACTCCCCGACAACTGGCGGGCCTTCAACCAGGAGTTCATTCCTGTGTACCTGGCCGCGCACCCCGACAAGAGCCGCATTTCGGCGGGGCTGGCTTGCGGCATGCTCTGGACCATCTGCAAGAAGTTGCAGCGCGGCGATATCGTGCTCTCGCCCGATGGCACCGGCACCTATCGCGTGGGCGAAATCGTGGGCGACTACAGTTGGCATCCGGGCGCCGGCGATCTGTCGCACCGCCGCAGCGTGCGCTGGTTCGAGACCGGCATTCCCCGCGAAGCCATGTCCGATGCGCTGCGCAACTCGGCGGGCTCGGTGGGCACCGTCAGCGACATTTCCCGTCATCGCGACGAACTGGAACGGCTGCTGTCGGGCCATGTGGTCGTGGTGGCACCGTCCGAAGAGCAGGAAGAGACCTCGTCCTTTGGCATGGAAAAGCACCTGGAGGAATTCCTGGTGGCCAACTGGGCCCAAACCGAACTGGGTCGCGACTATGTCATTTTCGAAGAAGACGGCGAACTCAAGGGCCAGCAGTACCTCACTGACACGGGACCTCTCGACATCCTCGCTGTCGCCAAGGATGGCACACACCTGCTGGTGGTGGAGCTCAAGCGCGGTCGCGCCTCTGACATGGTGGTCGGACAAATTCTGCGCTACATGGGATATGTGCAGGACCAGGTAGCCACCTCCAAGCAGACCGTGCGCGGAGCCATCATCGCCCTGGAAGACGACCAGCGCATCCGCCGCGCCCTGAGCATGACGCCTAACATCGCCTTCTACCGCTACCAGGTCAGCTTCAAGCTGGTGAAGGCATAGGCGGTGCGGTTCGCATTCTTGCCATATTTTGTCCGATCACGACTCTCCGACAACCGGTTCACGGGTAAGCTGTCCGAAACCGAGATTTCATCCGCGGCGCAGCACCGCGAGAAACACCGATCATGTCCGACAGGCCCCGTCCGGAACGATTGACCCAAAACCGCGTGATCGGGTTGTTCACCGACCCCACGCGCCCCGACAACCTCGGCTACCGCTATTTGGGCGATTGGAGCCGTCGCGAGACAAATCGTTGCGTCGAACCGGATGAGTTGAAGAAAAATCTCCTGGATCGCGGCTACGACAACGCCCAGATTTCGGCAGCCCTCCTGCGCCTCCAGTCGGCGATCGAAACCACCGGGGTCACGCCTTACCAGGCGAACCTGCGCACTTACCAACTGCTGCGCTACGGCATCCAGGTCCAGACGACCATGGAACGCCACCACGACACGGTCCACTTGATCGATTGGGATCACCCCGAGCGCAACGATTTCGCGATCGCCGAGGAAGTGACGCTCAAGGGCCAACACGACCGACGGCCCGACATCGTGCTCTACATCAACGGCATCGCCGTCGCGGTTCTGGAACTGAAGCGCGCGTCGGTGGATGTCGTGAACGGAATCCGTCAACTGGTCACGAACCAGGAAGAGATCTTCCACCAAGGGTTCTTCAGCACGGTCCAGATGGTGCTGGCGGGAAGCGACTCCCAGGGCTTGCGGTACGCCACCGTGGGGTCTCCGGAGCATTTCTTCGTGGAGTGGAAGGACGACACCTCGACAGATGCGGTGCCCAGGGCCCCGGGTGCTCTGCTCGACGGACCGTTGTCGAGGATGTGCGACAAGGCGACGCTCCTGGATTTGATCCGGAACTTCGTGATCTTCGACAAGGGTCGCAAGAAAGTACCGCGCCAGCACCAGTACCACGCCATCAAGGCGGCCCAAACTCGCATCGCCAAGCGCGAAGGTGGCGTGATCTGGCATACTCAGGGAAGCGGCAAGAGCATCCTGATGGTGCTCCTGGCCAAGTGGCTGATCGAGCATGACCCGGACGCCCGCATCCTGATCGTCACCGATCGCGACGAACTGGACAAGCAGATCACAGGTGTCATGCAGAACACCGGGTTGGTTGGGACAGAATCTGGTTCGCCGCGCATCACCAGGCGCGCCGAGTTTCTGCAGAAGATTGGCGACAGCACACCGCAGATCCTGTGCGCTCTACTGCACAAGATCGACCCTTCTGATCTCGATGGCCCGCCACCGCGCATCCACGGCAAATTCTACGTGTTCGTGGACGAATGCCACCGCACCCAAGGCGGCGACATGAACCGGCAACTCAAACGCTGGTTCCAAGGCGCCATCTTCGTCGGGTTCACTGGAACTCCTCTGCTGCGCAAGGACAAGACCACCACCCGCGACACCTTCGGGACCTACATCCACACCTACAAGTTCCACCAGGCTGTGGCCGACCGAGTGGTGCTGGATCTCAAGTACGAACCCCGCGACGTCCCCCAGAGGATCACCTCCCAGGCAATGATCGACAAATGGTTCGAGCAGAAGACCCGCAACCTGAACAATTTCCAGAAGGCCCTGGTGCGCAAGCGCTGGGCGACCATGGAAGAGCTCATGAGCTCGGCCGAGCGGAAGCAACGGATCGTAGCCAGCATCATCGACGACTTCGGTCTCAAGTCTCGTTTGAACAACGACCGGGGAACGGCCCTGCTCGTAGCAGCGACAATTTACGACGCTTGCCATTATTTCCGGCTATTCCAGAACACGTCGTTCGGCAGGCATTGCGGGATCATCACGTCCTTCGAGCCCAACCCAAGCGCCATCGCCCAAGAACCGCTAAACAGCGACGTGCGTTTCAAGTTCGACACCTACACCAAGTACGTACTCAAGGCCGGGCAGACCACCGCCCAGTACGAAGAGCAAGCCAAACAGCAGTTCATCGACGAACCGGCTTCGATGAAGCTCCTCATCGTGGTGAGCAAGCTTTTGACAGGATTTGACGCACCTAGTTGCACTTACATCTATCTGGACAACGAACTGCGCGACCACAACCTGTTCCAGGCGATCTGCCGCACCAACCGGCTCGATGGCCCCGACAAGGAATACGGCTACATCGTCGACTTCAAGGAACTCTTTGGGAAGGTGGAACAGGCCATCGCCGTCTACAGCTCCGACGAACTCGACATCGACAGCGAGGAATGCCCCGGCGACGGCAACGTCCACATGAAGAACTGGGTCGCCGAAGGGCGCCACAAGTTGGACGAATTCCGCGAAGCGTTGCACTACCTGTGCGAGCCGGTGCCGCCTCCGCGCGAGGTGGAGCAGTACCTGCAGTATTTCTGCGGCGACGCCTCTGATCCGGACGCGCTTCTGAACACCGAACAACTGCGCGTCTCGTACTACAAGACCGTCGCACAGTTCGTGCGAGCCTTCTCCGACATCGCACAAAATCTGTCAGAGGCTGGCTACACCGACTCCCAGATCGCCGAGCTGCAACGGGAAATTGATTTCCATGTCGAGATCCGCTCGGCTATCAAGAAGCACTCCGGCGAAGAGCTCGACATCAAGCCCTACGAAGCCGACATGCGGCACCTCATCAACACCTACATCCAGGCCGATCCGGCCCAAGGTTTGGGGAATCTGGGCGAGTTGCCGCTCACCGATCTGATCATCAAGACGGGGATCCACGACGCCATCGCGAAAAAACTGAACTCGCAGGGAAAGCTGTCCCGCAAGTCCATCGCCGAAGGCGTCATCAACAACATCCGCAAGACCATCATCCGCGACCAACTCACCGACCCGCGGTTCTACGATCGGATGTCCAAGCTGCTGGAAGACCTGATCCGGCAGAGCCGTCTGGACACAGCGGCCTACGAGCAATTCCTTCGCGATGCCGAAGCACTGGTGAGGCAACTTGCCAACAAGGAACTGGACAAGGGCATCCCTGCGATCCTGCATGGGAAACCCCAGGCGATCACCTTGTTCAACAACCTTCCTGTGATCATGGATCCTGCCCGCCTGGATGCGTCAGAGCCGACCATGGAGGAAACAGAGAAGTACGCGAAGCTTGCACTGGACTTGGATCGGGCCGTGCGCGAACATGCCCCGTCGGGATGGCAAGGCGACCCGACCCGCGAAGCGCACCTGCGCAACGAACTGTTCCGGGTGCTAGACAAAAATCGTCAGGCAACTTTGGCGATCTTCGAGATCATCAAGAACCAACCGGGGTATTGATGGGCGAATCGTTCCGCCTGGGCGAAACCACCATCGCGGTGACCCGCAAGGACGTGAAGAACGTCCACTTGTCGGTTCATCCGCCCGATGGCCATGTCACGCTTGTGGCACCCAGTGGAACGCGCCTGGAAGTGGCGCGGGCATTCGCCATCACCAAGCTTCGTTGGATTCACCAGCAACAAGCAAAATTGCGCGGCCAGGCGCGCGAATCTCCGCGCAAGTACGTCGAACGCGAAACCCACTACCTGTGGGGACGCAACCATCTTCTGACCGTCCAGGAGAAGGAAGCCAAGCCATCCGTCAAGCTGGACCACCTGCGCATCACGCTCGTTGTGCGCCCTGGAAGCAGCCTGGCGAAGCGGGAGGAGATCCTTCTCGAATGGCACCGTGAGCTGCTGCACAAGGTCGTTCCTCCGCTCGTACGCAAGTGGGAGCGGAAGCTCGGCGTAAACGTCAACGGCTACTTCCTGCAGCGCATGAAGACCAAGTGGGGAAGCTGCAACCACCGTGCGGGGAATATCCGTCTCAACACGGAGCTGGTGAAAAAGCCCCGCGATCTGCTGGAATACGTCATCGTCCACGAGATGATCCACCTGCTGGAGCCCACCCACAGCGAACGGTTCCAGGCGCTGATGGACCAGCACTACCCGACCTGGCGAGAAGCGCGCACGGAGCTCAACGAGCTGCCGCTGGGGGCTGTCTGAGTTTTTCACCGTCACGGTGGATGCTAGGTGAAAACGGAAAGCGGGAGGAAAAGCTCCTCCCGCCGTAAACTTGCCTCAGGCTCTATCTAGCCGGCTGGCATTCGTCAATTTCTGGTCAGAGTCACTTCCTCGTCGAGTGGAATATTCCAAACTGCCGGATGCACTCCGAGATGATCTCCAAGGTGCGCATCAGTTGAGTAAGTGGGAGAGCTAGGATCCAGCGTCAAATCGAAAGTCCCTCTGACGATTTGTTTGAGCTGGGCTCCTGTGACAACAACTTTATCGAGGTGCCTCGGAAGGTTCAGAATTTCCAGGATTCGATCAAACTGTGGTGCTGCTTGCAGTGTTCTCATATTCTGTCTCCGTGTTGCGACGTTTCGTGTCGAGAATCGACACCAACTGCCTTTACGGTTTCTCTCCGGAAAAATTCCGGCGAGATTCGAAATATTCGGGACACTTGCCCGTGCGGGTAAACCAGTGCTACCTGTCCAGGTTTCTGCAGGGCCTAGAAAGCATCCTGGGGTTCAAAGCCAGGATGCAGAAAATTCATTTCCAGGCCTGGACTCCTCGAGCATTGACAAAGGACTCAGCCACAATTTCGGCACCGCTCGCATTGCCGCTTTGGACACACCATTCGTAGGTCAGGCTGATCAACCGGTACGTTCCTCGGCCTCCACAGTAAGGGGTGCCGTAAACTGTCCGGTACCCCATCTGGTTCAGCAGAATTGCGAGTCCCGCACCAGACAAAACCTTTTGATGGCCAGCCAGGCCATGGGCTGTAGCCAACACTTGCGAGAACTTTGCGATCGACATGGAAATCTCCGTAGTTTCGAAGGCCAACTTGGTCTTCTCACCACAGGACCGCTTGAAGCGTCGAATTTCGTTTCCGGGTCTATCGGCTTTCCAAAGGCGATCCTGATCTCAGCGTCCCGTTAGCAGGAGCCTAGCTGCCAGCAACGAACCAGGGAGAACCGCTACCCCAACGCAAACCTGCGTTCTACGCCCTCAAAAAGGAGGCCGTTTGCCAATTCCTGTCCGCGCAAGCAAAAACGCAAACAACTTTGGAGTTGACGTCCGAACCCGCCTTCCGAGCTCACCCTACCCCCCCTGTCTTCGAGGTACCCCCCTCGCGAATTTGCCGTGATTTTTTCTGGGGGATACCGGACGAGAGCGGACGTCTACGTCCTTCCTCGCACTAGCTGACACCCGCCGGCCTAACTGCATCTGATTCCGAATATGAAGGCTTAAAACTCGCTTGCAAGCGAAGCTTGCAATGCAAGGATTCTGGCTGACGCAATGGTTTTGGGAGGGCTGCTCCGTGGGCCGCGCCCCTCCCTGGCTCCACGCTTCACTTCGCGTCGCTCAAGGGAGCCATCCTGGTCACCCGATGCCAGATTCTGGCAACAGGTACCCAGGACTCCCCAGGCCCCCCGTCGTTTTCCTGAATGTACAGGGGAGGCCATCTCGAGTGCGCCTCTGCGGCTTCCTCGACTTGGCCCGTCGTGGGGACGCTACGCCCTCTGACCCTGCTTGTGCAGCTGTGGCCTGCGGTCCTCGCTTCCGCGCTGGGCTGCGCTGCTCCTGTGCCCCGGATCCGCTCCGGGTGGCCATGGCCTCCTCTCGGTGCTCGCGCTCCCGATCCCCCGTGACCCCGGTGGGACGACAGGTGCGAGCGCACCCACGAGCAGGTCGCTCGTGAACGTCATGGAGCACACCATGAACACCAACGATTTCACCGCCTGTGAAACAGCCATCCGTTCGCGCGCCAAGACCTGGATCCCGAAGAACATGCGGGACCTGGCGCGGGTCGATCCGTCGGCGGCGAAAAACCTCATGGCCGATCTCTACACCGACCTCTTCTTCCAAGAAGGACAGGCGACCGAAGAGCTGATGATGGACGTCGAGTCGTTGATCCCCGAGCTGCGGTCGGCGATCGGCATCCGCACCGACGAGCGCTTCGCGGCGGTCTTCCTGGACCAGGGGCGGCGCGTGCTGGGCAGGAAGGTCTACGAGGGCGGCAGCCGGACAAGAACCGTCCTGTACCCCCGTCAGCTCTTCAAGGACGCCCTCAAGCTCGATGCAACCGGCATGGTCCTGGCGCACAACCACCCGGGCGGCAGCACCCTCCCCTCCATGCAAGACCGCGAACTGACGCGGAAAGTGCAGGAGCTCGGGCAGAGCTTAGAGGTCACCCTGATCGATCACCTCATTGTCACGGCCGAGAGCCACGCATCCTTCCGCCAGGCGGGGTGGATGTGAGCAGAAGGGGCTCTCCGCCCCTTTTTTGGCTCCTGCCGAAATTGCTCAACGCTCGCAAGGTCAGCAAACTTGAACCAGCAAACGTTGGGGTAGGGACACCCTCCCCCGCCTTCTGCCGAGAATCTCGGCTCCAGGTCTCCCCACCCGTGCGGGATTCTCCCGCAACGCCCGAGCAACAAATTCCAGCCGCCCTGCGGGCGAGTGCCTCTTCTCCGCCGTACTCCGAAGGAGCCTCCCGGCGGACCAACGCCTCCAGTCGGATGCACTCCCTTCGGCTCATGCCTCCGGCGGCCAGCAGGGGCCTTCGATGACCGTCGGCGCACGCGCGCGCCAGGTCGCACGCGGATGAGGGGAGTGTTCGCCATCGATGTTGAAATCTGGGAGCGGGCGCATTCCGTTGCAGAAGCAACGTGTCCAGTGGAAGAGCTGTCGAGTCGGAAAGCCATCGCCTGGAGTGGCACTGAGGCCTCTCCCCCGAGTTAGTGACTCGTAGAATGTTTGGCCGGTCCACATGGTCCATTCAATTTCCCAACTCTTATGTGGATACAGGCGTCTCATCGAAGAAAACGAACTTTCGAAAGTTGTCAAAAGGGCGTGGACCAGGTGGACCAGATGGACCAAGCACGTATTCATCGGACTCGCCGCGGTCCAGGTGGTACTCAATCCTCATGGACCACCTAGACCGGAGCGTCCAGCCCATCCCTCGGGGCTGAGATAATAGACCTTCCGGTCTTCACCGATTCTGCGCTTTGGGCCTTTTTGCCAGTTCAAGGACTTCAGCACGGCGTAGACCCGTTTTTTCATAGACGGGGTCCATTTTCCGATCTCGATCTCCAAGCAATGCTCTAGGATCTGATCGCAATTTACCTGCCAACGACCATCGTCCGATGGTTCGAGGTTTTCCGGATTCAGCCAATCGACTATGCGCGATTCCCATACATCTCGTGAAGCATGAGCCTCATTTTCTTCGTTCTGGGTTTGCAGCTCGTCATCCGTAAGCCACCATTGTTTTCCCTGGTCGTACAACGACACCGCTTCAGCCCAGATTTGATCACGGAGTTCGGCCAGTCTGTCCTTGTCAACGGCCTGTACAGGAATCACCATGAAGCGTCGGTTGCCTGTCGAATCCATGAGGAACTCATCATTGTTCGTGCTCCCGCACATCACGGCACGCCGTGGCTGCTCCCGCATCTCACGAGCGTAGGGTGGACGAAATTTGTCAGTACTCCGAGAGAGAAAGGATTTGATTACCTCCTTCGAGACCCGCTGAATGGACGAAAGCTCCGACCATTCCACGATCCAACACGACCGGAGATACAACGCAGAATCCTTGTTTGAAATGTCCGGCATGTCGTCCGAAAACCATTTCTCGTCAGGCACCAGAAGCCGAAAAAACGACGATTTCCCAACGCCCTGCGGGCCTTGCAAGATCAACGCGGTATCAACCTTGGAGCCGGGCTTGTAGGCACGCGCCACCGCTCCGATCAAGAAGCACTCCAGGTACCGGCAGAAAACCGGAGAAGCGTCTGGCACCTTCAGAACTTCCCCGATCAAGGACCGAATTCTAGGGGTTCCATCCCACTGTAGTTGAGTCAGATACTCGACGATCGGATCGTAAGGAGGGCGCTGCTCGCCAATCGCTGTCAGTGCGGTATGGATGTGCTCATGCTTCCATCCTGTTTTCCCACTCTCCCGCTCCAATCGAATCAGGAAAGCGCCAATTTCATTCTCTTGAATCGGCTTGGAATCCACCTCAAGAAGTTGTTTCAGCGTGTTGAACCGAACTTGTTTGCCGACAAATTCTGCCTCAAGGAATTTTTGGGCATTGCTGAAACCCGGCTTCGGATCGCCATTTCGGTCGATGGGATCCCAATCAATGACACCAACATCGAGCGGAGTCGTTTTTCCTTGGACAGAAGCTGTCGAAACTCCAGTCGCCGAGTAACAAAGCCCAGGAGGGGCGACTCCGTTGGCGATTGAGTTGAAGATGTCGCCGTGGTTCATGCGGCTTCCCGGATCAACTGGACCGGCAAGGTTTGCAGAACGCTTAGAGCGTCATCAAGACCGCCTGGTACGTCGCAAAGCTCGATCGCGGATCGTCCCCGAACAAATTTCTCGAGCCAGTCAACCGCATCACCCTTTGGCGGCAAGCCCAAGGCCTCGACGTCCAGCAGCAACGCGAAGGCACCTAGATGATGAAGTCGAGCTTGAGCATCCAGCATGGCTTTCTGGCCTGGCTCGTCGTTGTCCGGCCAGCACACAACGCGTCGACGGGCAAGTGGGCTCAGATCGGCATTTGCCATGGCTGAAGCCCCATTCGGCCAGGTCGTAGCGATGAGCCCAAGTCTCGTCAAGCAGTCGGCAGCCTTCTCTCCCTCGACCAGATAAACGACCTCCTCCGGGTAATTCGCCAACAGATGCCGGTTGTATAGCGTCGCGCCGGCGGCTCCAAATTCTGGTCGCTTGAGCTCGAAGCCGATTTCTGACCTTCGCATTGGAAGGATCCGTTTGGATTGCCGTGGAGTTGAAGTCGACTCCAGTCGCAAGACCCACCAGGACGGCTCCCCATCTGGCTCGGTGTACTGGTGAATGGACGAAAGCTGGTACCCCTGCCTCCGAGTGGCTTGCGTAAGGCCCAGCGCTTTGGCCGTGATGTTTTCGGAAACCCCGTAGAATGAAGGCTTCATTCTACCTGTCCCCGCTCTCAAAGCCGAATTTCCGAAACATGCCGACAGCGATCCCGTACTCGCCATCTAGGGCTTCGTTCAACTTGCACCGCTCTTTCGTCGCGGCGTCGATACTTATCGCATCGATAGATTCTTCGTAATCCACGTCCCGGATCAGGGAACGAATTTCTTTGATGCGAGCCTGAGAAAACAAGCCCATTTGATACATGCCCTGCCACCACTCAAGACGGTATTCATAAGGCGCAGCAGTTAAACGTTCACCGTGCGGCCTTTCGTGAATAAGAATGAGCTTTCGAACAGATTCTGCCTGATGCTTTATTGTTCGCTTCACGATGCTTAGCGTCGCCTTAATGAACCTATCCTCGAGGCGATACTTGTCAGTATTCGAGCTCTGATTCATCGCGGTCCACCGTTCCTTGATGCAGTCAAATCCCAGGCTCCAAGTCGTTTGCATGCATCAACAAATCCGACGTCATAGCGGTGGACGATGAAAGAGATCAGATCTCCAGACCAACCACATGCCATGCATCGCATTCTTCCTGTTGCCATATTTCCACGCAATGACGGGCTGTGGTCGTCATGGAAGGGGCATCGACCCAATGTCTTCCATACCCCGGTGCCTTTCGGGGTAAACCCCTCGGTCTTGAACGCGGATTGGATGTCGATCCAATCTGTACGCAATTGCCCAATAGCTCTCTTTCTCGAGGCAGACAGCCTAATTCCAGGAGGCTGTACTCTTGCTGCCCGAGCATCCGGTTTGCTCACGTTTATGCCTTACGTGACGCGGCAATACGCGCTTCTAGCCAGGCATTAACTTCCTCTTCCAACCACCCCACAGATCTGGCAGAAAGCTTTACCGGTGCAGGAAATTGCTTAGCTTTGATCGCATCATAAAGCGTGGAGTTGGGTATACCAAATCGTTCCTTGATTTCAGGTTTGCGAATCAGCCGACTAGTTATAGGACGATTGAGTATCATCTGCTTTGACATGCTTTTCTTTCCGAAGACATCCGACCTGAATGGCCTGATGCCGAGCACGTCCAAAACAATACGGAATCGCTCTCCGCTTATCGACTTTTATACTCCGTCAAAGATCCGTCGAATTCCCGTCGGATGTTCCGTCTTCACAATCCGAATTATCAACCAGATACCGACTACTTCTTTTGTCTTTTTTCCGCTCTTCGTCTGGACGAAAAAGACCGGCAAGAGTCTCCATAGCTCTGAGCTGTTGATCCGATGGCTTTAACCATGTCGCTTTAGCCAGCTCTCCTGCAAGGGTAGACTGTTTGCCGCCGCCAGATTGTTGGTAGAATTGACAAGCAACATCGCAAAGCCTTCGTAGCGGGGCTGTCATATATGTTTCACTAATTACCTTAGGGCCTCGCTCCCTAGGAAAATTCATAGGCAATGAATACGGATCCCCCAATGATTCAACAAACGCTCCAAATCTTTCGAGATTTACAATATTGCCAAGAAAGTCCGTTCTTCGCGAACTTTCAGAATCCAAAATCTCATCAATCCTATTTTCCGCTATTATCGCCAAGCCTGAATAACAGCTCCAGGCACTAGGGCTCTTTTCGTGAATCCTCGCTGCAGCCGTTGAAGAACAATTAGTACTCAATGCCGGACTTATGTTTACTGCCAGCGAAATAGCATCCCGCAATGACGCATATCGAAACTTCCCCCAGATATCCCAATTCGGATGTGGGTAATTGTTTTCAGACTCATCAATCAGATAAAGACTTGCTAATCGATCAAAGGATTCTTGTGTGTCACCTTGTTGGTCCTGAGCCTCAAAGGATGTTACTGGCAGTTTCATTTTTGATTTCATTACGCGCCTCCCTCCAGCCGATCCAGATAATTCGCCCACTCCTTCATCAAGCGCCGCCGCTCCGGCATGTGCGTGGTTCGGTCGTACGCGTCCCCTAACGGTCCAGCCTTCTCGTGAGCCAGTTGCTCCTCGATCACATCGGGAGCAAACCCAAGGACTTCGTGGCAAAGAGTGCGTGCCATGGCACGGGCACCATGACCTGTCATTTCTTCTTTTGTAAAGCCCATCCGACGAAGTGCCGTATTCACGGTGTTGTTGCTCATCGGGCGATCCTTAGATAGCTCGGATGGAAACAGGTACTTGGAATGCCCTGTCATCGGACGGACAGCATCGAGTAGAGCCACTACTTGCGGTGCCAGCGGTACGACAAAGACCCGCTTCGTTGCCTTCTTGTTCTTCTCTTTCTTCATCTTCTCAAAGGAAATGCGCCACTCTGCACGGTCCGGATCGTCCAGGAAACGAAACTCATCCCATTCAGCCATGCGAAGGTTTCCTGGCCTTACAAAGGTGAGCATCGCTAGCCTGAGCGCAACACGAGTGGGCACACTCCCGACATAGCCGGAAATAGCTCGCATTAGGTTCGCAACATCGTTTGGGTCCGTGAATGCCGCAAAATGTCTTTCGACAGGTTTTGGCAGAGCCCCTCGCAGATCACGTGTCGGGTCACTTTCAATCACACCGGAATGGACAGCAAATCGAAAAATCTGTGAGCAATTCCCGAGAAGGCGCTGCGCCGATTCCTTGGCTCCACGCTCCGCCACCACTCGCAACGGCACGAGAATTTGAGGCGGCTTCAATTCTGAAATTGGGCGACTACCGATGTAGGGGAATATGTTCTTCTCAATCCGTCGCCAGGTGTTGATCGCGTTCAATTCGGAAAGCTGCGGACCCGCTACCTCAAACCAATCTTTCGCGACCTTCTCGAACGTCGTCGCATTTTTCGCTGCCTCTAATTCGGCAGCCGCCACCTGTCGGGCAACTTCCTCGTATCCAGCCTTCCTGGCCTCGGCAGGATCTTCGCCACGCGCAACCATGTCACGAAGGCGCTTGGCTTCCTCTCTGGCCGCCTTCACGCTTACAGCCGGGAATCCGCCCTTGATGGCCATCTTTCGGCGGCGCTCCCCGATACGGTAGCGAAAGTCCCACAACTTGGAGCCATCCGGTGTGACGACCATGTACAAACCATTCCCATCAGAGATGGTGTATTCCGTCTCTCTCGGCTTCGCATTGGAGTAGACGGCAGGGGCCTTTGGTTCAGCGAGCTTCGGCATTTGGGTACCTTTTTCTTGTCCTCCGAACCAGTTTTGGGCACCTTTTCTCGGAAGGAACCCAAAAGGTACCCATACAAATCGGATGCCACCGGATTTCAGCGTACCTCAGCGGACCTAGTCACCAACGAAAAAGGCCGGGAGCCCGCTTGTTCATTGGGTTTCCCGGCCTTTAGCGTATCTCTTCGAACTTCACAAAAACGGAGGGGGAGGGACTCGAACCCACAAGCCCTTGCGGGCGGCGGTTTTCAAGACCGCTGACTTAGCCATTAGCCTACCCCTCCTCGAGTCGCGCGGCGAGAGAACCCGCTCGCTTGCGAGGAGCGGACAAAGATAATCGCACCCGAGCGAAGTTGTGAAGTCAGGCCTCGCCAGCCCACAAGACGCAGATCGCTCTCACAGAGGGTGATCCTGCGGCGAGCAACGCCGCCGCGCATGCCGACAAGGTCGATCCCGTCGTCAGGACGTCGTCGACCAGCACAACGGTCACGTCCTTGCGGAACGCCTTGCCTGGGCGAAACGCGCCTTCCAGATTCGCGCGACGTGCGTCGGCGCCCAGTTTTGTCTGCGTGCTGGTGTCCACCACCCGTTCCAGGAAAGCGGGTTCGACCTTCCTCGACAGAATTCGTCCCCATTGCCCGGCCAACAGCTCGCTTTGGTTGTAGCCGCGTTCGCGTCTTCGGTGCGGGTGCAGCGGTACCGGGACAAGAACCGACCCGTCTGGACAAAACCCGTCGATCAAGGCCGGCCTGGCGATCTCCACCAGATCCACGGCCGCCCTCCTGTGCCCTTGGTACTTGAGCCCGTGTACGAGTTCTCTCGTCGGAGGAGCCACCAGGGGGCCGCAAGCGATCGCATCGATCCCTGCCGGCAGCATCGGGCGCCCCGCCTCGAGCCCCGCCTCGTCGCGGCACCGTAGGCAGAGCTCGCGCCCAGCCAATGCGGTTCTTCCACAACCCACGCACACCGGAGGAAACACAAGATTTCCCAACCAGCCGAAGGTCTCCCGCAAGATCAACGGTCTTCGCCCAACCGCATGTGGAGCAGAAAACCCACCATGATCATGCAGGTGATCACGAACGATCCACCATAGGAAAGGAAAGGAAGCGGAAGTCCGGTCACGGGCATCAAGCCCAGAGTCATGGCCACGTTGACGATGCAATGGAAGGCGAAGATGGTCGTGGACCCGACGATCACGAGATTACGAAATCTGTCCGATTCGTCGAAGCACATCTGCAGACATCGGATCAAGAAAGAAAGGAGCAAGCCCAGAACCACAAAACAGCCGACGAAGCCGAATTGTTCGGAGAGAACGGCGAATATGAAGTCGGTGTGCTCTTCTGGCAGGAATTGGAGGTTGCTCTGGCTGCCTTGGCCGAATCCTTTGCCCAGAAATCCTCCGGAACCAATCGCCACTTGGGATTGCAGCACTTGGTATCCTGCGCCTCCCGGATCGCGAGTGGGGTCCAGAAACGTCAGGATTCGCGAGCGCTGGTGCGATTTCAGCACCTGGTTCCAGGCGATCTGCGAGGCCAAGCCGGCAAGCAGGATCGAGATACCAAAAATTGTCGCCACCTTGCCGGAAAGACGCTTCGCCCTCCACCGCGCGAAGAGAAGGAGCCACGCGACGATGTTGTAGACCGCCCACCAAGTGAACTCGAAGGAGAGTCCAACGGATATGATCGGACTGGCCAAGATCAGAAGATCGAGAACGCTGAATCCGCTCCAGAACAACATCGCGGTGAAGACCATTGCCACGGATAGCGCCGTCGAAAGGTTCGGCTGCTTGAGAATCAAAAGAAACGGTATGGCGAACATGATGAACGGTGCGATCAACGGGCGCAGATTGTTGAGCCCGACCCGACGATCCGAAAACAGGCGCGCAAGCGCCAACAGCACGCCCAATTTCGCGAATTCGCTGGGTTGGAAATGGAACCCCCCAAGCGCGAACCACCGCTCGGCGCCTTTTGCGGAGGCGGATACAAGGGTCAGTGGGAGGATGAGAATCCCATAGAGCACATAGGATGCCTGGTACCAGAAGCGTCTGGGTACGACGGTGACACCGACCATCGCAATCAATCCGATCCCATACCACATCAACTGCTTCTTCCAATAATCGCCTTCATGAGGAGCGGTCGAGATCGAAAAGAGCAGCGCCACGCTTGTCGAGGCTAGCAAGGCCACCAAACCAAACAGGACGCCGTCGAACCGCGACTTCAGATCATTCTGCCGAGTGTTCATTCTTTGCCTTTGCTACCACAGTTGAATCCCGCGGCAGCCTGCCCGACTTTTGGAAGTAGGCCTTCAGGATTTTCTGGGCAATCGGGCCCGCGATCGATCCGCCATGCCCAGCGTTTTCGGCGATGACGCCGATCGCGATCTCCGGAGCGTCCATCGGTGCCGCGCATACGAACAGCGCATGAGTCTTCTCGCCGTGCGGGTTTTCGGCCGACCCGGTCTTGCCTCCCACCCGAATTCCTGGAAGCTTCGCGGAATGTCCCGTTCCCCGCAGACCATTGGACACGCTGTCCATCGCAGCATGGATCGTGGCAATCGTGGCGGGGGACCAATCGAGTTTGTGCAGAACGTTGTTCTCGCTGTTGCGGATTGGCTTGTTGGTTTCGGGGTCCAGGACCGACTGCATCAGGTGTGGCCGCATGACTTGGTGCCCGTTCGCCACCCCACCCACCATCGTCGCCAATTGCAACGGTGTCACGAGTTGACCTTGTCCGATCGCCAAGTTCAAGATCAGTCCGCGCGCCCACTTCCAGCCCAACCTTGCATTCCGCCGCTCGTGGATCGCCGAGTCCACCAGAAGGCCGGATTTTTCGTTCGGCAAGTCAATTCCTGTCTTGCTCCCCAATCCCAAACTCGCGCCCACCTGGTTGATCGGAGCCATATCAAGATTCAGCCCAAGCTGGTAGTAATAGACGTCGCACGACTGGGTGAGCGCACCGATCATGTTGAGGCTGCCGTGGAAAGGCCCCTTGTCCTGCCAGCACCGCTGGTAACGGGCTCCGAAATGGAAACCTCCCCGACAGGCCACAGGAAAGTGGGCATGGGCGCTCCAACGCCCCGTGATAAGCCCCGCCAACGACGTCACGATTTTGAATGTCGAGCCTGGTTCGTAGGTGCCTTGAATGGCCCTGTTGTTCAATGGCCGACGCGAATCAAGAGCGAGCTTCGCCCACTCCCTCGCGCGACGGCGGCCCGGCAGCGCGAAAATATTGGGGTCGATCCGCGGCGAACTCGTCATCGCGAGGACTTCTCCGGTCCTGGGGTCGAGCGCGACCACGGCCCCGCTCAGACTGTCCGAAAACGCCTCTTCCGCGACCTTCTGGATGTCCAGATCGATGGTCGTTCGCACGTGCTTGCCTGGGACAGGTTCTGTCTTTGGCATGTCGTCCGGTGTACCCACGATCCGGCCTTTCGCGTCGACTTCGATCCACCGGATTCCGTCCTTGCCACGCAAGTCCTTCTCGTATTGTTGCTCGAGCCCCATCTGTCCAATCAGATCGCCAAGCCTGTACCCTTCGCTCTGGAGCTGAACCAATCGCTCTTCGGGGACCTCGCCGGTATAACCGAGCATATGCCCTGCCAGCGATCCATACGGATATTCGCGCCGCATCGCCACTTCCTGGATGATGCCGGGAAGGCGATACTGGTTCTCCGCGAAAAGGGCCATTTCCATTGGGGACGCGTCTTCGAGGAGGACTGGCCGCTGGGAGGGCGTCAATCGCGCCTGCTTGAAAAGGCGCTTCAAGAACAGAGTGTCGAACAACTGTGTTCCATCGATGTCCTGGAACTGGGAAAGAAGGCCGACAAGCCCTTTTTCATGCCCACGCACACCAGCGGGATCGATCACCAGATTCCGAGACGGTCGATTCTGCACCAGTGGCCGACCATCCCGGTCGAGCAGCAGCCCACGTGGTGCCTGGACCGGGTCTTCCCGTAGACGATTGGCTTCCGATTCGCGAAGTAGAGTGTCGCCTTGAACGATTTGCAGCCAAGCCACCCGCCCCAGCAGAACCAGGAACGAGAGACTGAGCATGACGATCATGATCCAAGTGCGCTCGTTGCGCTCGATCTGGTCGCTCTGCTCGCTGGCTCCAATCACCAGTTCCTCAATTGGGTCCGAGGAGGCCTGAACGCGAAGAGGATCGCGCCGAGAATCATGGTGTACAACGCACCGGGCAAGGAGACCCTGACCAGGAATCCACCCAAGGTGTTCAGGCCGTGATGCGAGGCTACATGCCAGATTCCGTCATGCAGAAGAGTCGCGAGCCCGAGCACGGTGACGCGCAGTGGATAGCTGACATGCATCCTGCGCTCGTGCAGCTGCCCTGTGACAAATCCTGTCATAGCCATCGCGAGCGCGAACGAGCCGGCGGCGCCGGAGGAGTACGTGTCCAGCAACAGGCCGCAGACAAATCCCATCCACATCGCAGCCAAGACACCAGCGCGGAAAGCGAACAGTACGAAAACCACAAGTAGCAAAGAAGGTTGCACGCCCAAGATGGACATCGCAGGGGCGATGGTCACCTGGGCAAGAAGCGCGATGGGGACGTAGAACGCCCTTTGGATGGTGTAACGGGTTTCGGCGTTCAAGTTCATGGGCGACCCGAATTGCTTGGCCGGGTGGGGCCTATCGAATCTTCCGACATCACTCGCAGACTGGGCGGACGCAACAACACATAGATGTTCCGGACTTCCCAAGGATCCTGGAAGGGTTCTATCCGTGCATGACGTAGGATGTTCGTCGAAGTTTTACGGATCTCGCGAACGCGTCCTACAGGGAGGCCGCGAGGAAAGATCCCGCCAGCCCCCCAAGTGACAAGACTGTCCCCGACCCTGATATCCGAGGTGACGCTGAACTCCAGGTACACGCCGGAACCGTCCGGTGAGTGGAGAATTCCGGGATTGCGACTGCGCGTGGAAACCACCGCGACCCTGCAATCCGGATCCGCAAGACTCTGCAGTTGCGAGTAGTTTCCGGAAGCGGACAGAATTCGTCCTACAACTCCTTTGGAAGAAACCACGGCCATCCCCTCTCCGATCCCTTTGGCTCTGCCTTCATCGAGAAGCCAGATGCCGCCAAGTCGAACAGGGTCGCGGGACAGCACGCGAGCGGCAACGAGCGGGAATTCCAATCTTGGACGAATCGCGTCGAACTCCTGCAGACTCTTGCGAACCTCTGCGACTTCCGACAGAGCCGCATTTTCAACGCGAAGTTTGACATTCTCCGAGCGCAGGTCCTCGATCTCCCGCTCGAGCCCCCATCGAAGATGAAGCCGCTCCACGACGACGTGCACGGGTAGAAAGACCGTTGTCGCGAATCCGTTCCGCCAGGCCTTCTGGCTTTCGAGCGAACTGTTCGAGATCCAAAGCGTGAATACGCAGATCGCGATGACCGACAGAATCTCTCGGGCCTTTAGCGCCTGCGACGCGAGCCAGCGGAGAATCAACATCGGAGTTCCTCAGCGCGTGCTGTTGAGCAGCACTTTGCGGTAGTGATCCAAGTTCTCGACAATTTTTGCCGTACCCATGCAGACGCATTGGAGAGGATTGTCGATCACGTTCACCGGAAGATTCGTTTCCTGTCGGATTCGTTCGTCGAGGTTGCGCAATTGCGCTCCTCCACCGGTCATGACGATTCCCTTGTCGAGAATGTCGGCGGATAGCTCCGGAGGCGTCTGTTCAAGAGCCGACTTGACAGCCTGGACGATGGCCGAAACGCATTCTTCGAGAGCTTCGCGGATCTCCGTGGACGTGATGCGCATGGTGCGGGGAATGCCGGCAGCGACGTCACGTCCCTTCACTTCCATCGACAATTCCTGTGCAAGAGGAAAAGCGGAGCCGATCTGGATCTTGATCTGTTCGGCGGTCGAAAGGCCGACGAGCAGGTTGTAGTTCTTTTTCAAGTAGTTGACGATGGCTTCGTCCATCTCATCGCCACCGATGCGCACGGATGTGTCGCA
>JBDKGS010000050.1:0-18915 GCA_039798065.1 Fibrobacterota bacterium
TGCAATTGTCGAAAAAGGCGTTGCCGCCGATCTTGACTCTTCCGGTGATCTCGTGGCACATGGTCTTTTCCCAGAACTGGCCGCCCACGAGCAGGTTGGAGGTCGAGTTCCAGCTGCAGGCACTCGAGCCGTTGGATTGTATTTCGGCGTTGCCCAAAACGGTGAGAGTTCCGTTCATGGTCGTGAATCCGCCTTTGACCACCAGGTTTTTCTGGAAGGTGAGGGGACCGCTGCCGTTGGTGTACAGGTCGCCACCGATCACGGCGTTTCCTCCGACCGTCACCGGAGCGTTGCTGGTGAAGGATCCGTTGACGCGCAGCATGCCGGATACGTTCATGCTTGCCGGGCCGTTGAGGATGATTCCGCCGGCCACGTACATGTTGCCCGTGACTTGGTTGCCCACGTTGGTGTTGGGAAGTCCGCCGTTCACGTAGATCGCGTTGTCGAGGGATGGCGCGGTGCTTTCGGCGGTGGCGACGGGCACGTCCACACCCCGGACCTGGTAGCTGGAAACCGATTGGGTGATGTCGCCGTTGCGACCGCGACCGCTGACAAGAAGTGTCAACTTGATTCCATCTCCGCTGGTGCTGCCGGTCGCGTCCGATCCGAGGTCGGCCGAGATCACCTGGACTTTGACCGCGCTCTGGTCGCCGCCGGATCCGATCGACAGGAAGCCGGGATCCTGGATCTGGAGTGAGCAGGATTCCTGCGAAAGATTCAAATATTGGTGCAGCGAGGAGACGGGCTGCGACGAATCGTTCACGAACAGTTGTAGCTGCTGCATGGTGCGGTTGGGATTGGCACCCAACCTGGCCAGCGCGTATTGCAACGCCGAGCGGCCGGCGACATCCCGCGACGAAATGTCGAGATACGTCCCCGAGACCTGGTTGTCACGGCCCGCCATCTCGATTCCCATGTAACCGAGCATGGTGAAGAACACGATCATGGAGAGCACGACGAGCATGGCCACGCCATGACGTGGAGGCTTGCGCAGAGGCGTTTCAAGGTCCATTGTTCACCACCGGGACGATGCGTTGGAAGAGGACGAAGCTGCGGTTGACATCCGGTCCTGTCGGAGTGTAAGTGAGGCCTGACTGACCGAGCGAGGCGGCGTTGAAAGGGCCGGGGCTGGCTTCCTCCGTGGTCTTGCGGGCCTTGACCAGGAGATGGATGTCCACGGCTTTCACCATGTTCTTCTGCGCTACGGTCGGGGCTTCTACCCAGATGTACCGACCGCGCGACACGCGCCGCATGGAAATGTTCGAAAGAGTCAGATTCCAGGCGGACCGAGTGGCGGATTTCAACTTTCCCTCGACGCCGAGGAATTTTGTGCCGTAGGCGGCGGCGCCGGGGGACAGCCGGACCACCACGTTGCGCGAAACCCCGGATACGATGCCGACGATGAATCCGGTGGTGTCTTGTGGTGCCGAGACGGTTCCGTTCGCGTTGTAGAATCCCACCTTGAACGACGTGGTGTCCATTTCGGAAAGCAACGCGTCGTTGGCCGTGCTGGTGAAGCGGACTTCCCAGGTTTCGCGAGGGTCCATCGAATCGATGGCGAACCCGTAGATCGCCGTCTGGCGCGCGGTGGTGAATCCGGAAAGCGTCACATCCGGACTGGTGCCGGATTTTGTCAAGGCGCCTTGCGTCCAACGAGTAGCCGTGCGCAATTGGGTGGATCCGTTCTGCGACGACGTGTCTTGGGGCATGGCGATGAGCCCGTACCGAAGCTGGAAGGTGACCACGCTATCCAGGAGCGGGATCCAGGGTTCGGCGGTGCAAGCGCCGTTGCACCACCGCCTTTGCAGCAAGGATCCCGATTGCCGGAATCCGATCGTGCGCAGATTGCTGCAGGAGTTCAGTGGACCGTTCTGGATTTCGTGGAACAGGAAGGATAGCGAATCTCCGGCCAGGCCGTTGGAATTTCCGAAGGTGAACGACGAGCTGTCGCCCGTGGCGGGGGCGATCTTCGCATCGGAACAGCTGGAAATGCTCGCGTGGACCCGGTTCGCGGAGATCGCCGCCACGGTCTTGTACCCCAGATTGCGGATTTCCTGTTCGATCACGCGAAGGGCTTCGCGGCTGTCGGCCTGCAGCCGCACCCGTTCACGTGTGCGGTTGTAGGACTTGTTTTCCGTCGAGAACAGGCTGAGAGTCATCCATGTGACGATTCCTGTCAGGATGATCGCCACGATCAGCTCGATCAATGTCAGGCCGCGCTTCATTGCAGCACCGCCTGGAGCGTGATCTGGTGGACCCTGGCGGCCTGCAGCCACGTGACGGTGACAGGAAACGTCCAAGGGGCGGCGCCGACAGGTTTTGTCCAACTGGCCGTGTAGACCACGCCCGCGATATTCTGGGTCGAGCTGCCCGTCGTCCACATCGGCGACGGCAGGATGGACAGCGAGTCGATCACCATGCGTCCGTACGCCGACGCCTGCTCCATCCGGTAGCCGCTGACCTGCGCCTTCCGCGAACCGGTCACCAAAGTGGAAAGCGCGGGAAACAGCGCGACGAGGATCACCATCGCGATGAGCACTTCGATGAGCGTGTACCCTCTGGGACGCTGGCATGTCGGGATCATTGGAGAGTCCATGCACCCCCCTTGGTCCATTTGTAGCGTCTGACGGCAAACGATTCCGAACCGACGGTCACATGGTTGAACACCAGTGCATAGGCCTTGTTTTCGGAGCGGGTGGTCGTCAGGTACAGCACACCGTTTCCGATGTCGGCGGTCGATCCTCCGCAACCCACGATCAGGCCGTCCACCGAGTTCTTCGCCCAGGTCGCCGCCCCGGCGGGATTGGCCGGATACACGACTCCAGAAACGCAGTCCTCGACCAGATCGGAGCTCACGGCACCGAAGCCGCTGGCGGGCACCGACGAACCCAGGACGGGAATTGTCGAAGGGGCCGTGAAGCCGAAGCCGAACCGGACCGTGATTTCGAGCTCGCCCCGCCTGACCAGACTGTCCTTGGTCGTATCCAGTGCGTTGGAGCGGTCCTTGTCCATCCAGATGCTCCATCGGCTACCACCGCCATCCAGAAGCAGGAAGGAGTAATACCCCGACTTCGTCGCGAGCATCCGAGTCATCTGGATATCGGAAGTAAGCCTGCCGGCGGCGCCGTCCAGTCTCGATTCGCTTTGGGATCGGTTGAAACTCGGTGCAGCCATGAGAACAAGAAGTCCAACCACGCCGATGACAACAAGCATTTCCACCAGGGTGAAGCCTTGGTCGGGGCGCGGGGGCGCCTGTGTGGTATTGCTCGCCCGCATCTTGGATCCCTTGGATTCCGATACTTGATCGGGAATATTCTTCCCTTTCAGGGTATCATGGGGTCGTTGTGCGCAACAAGCTCAATTCTCAGTTCCTGACAGGAATCTCGAAAACATCCGCCGACCAGCACTCGATGACGTCTCGGAGTTTCCGACGCTCGCGAGGTTCCCGCCAGTCGCGTAGCAAACCGAAGATGGCGAGATTCCGCCAGCGCGTCAGTTTCCCGGGAACGGATAACCAGGATTTTTGATGTTGCATCACGAAGGACGACACGTTGGAATACAGGATGGCCCAACGGGTTGGATTCATCCCGCGTCCGGAAATCAGTCGGGTCCGAGAGATGTTCATCCAGGTACCGATCCCGCCGGGGAGACGGGGGCCCTCGGCAGTGGCGAATCCGGCAAGGCGGAACAATTCATCGCGGCCAGGTGGGCACCAAACCCACAACGTTTCGTTTCCTGATGCCAAAAACAACCGGATGGTCTGCTCCCAAAGGCCTACGAAAACTTCCGGAACGATCCAATCGGGTTCGATCGCGAAATCGGCGATTTTGGAATGGCTGGTATCGGAAACAAGTTCGTCGAAATGGGAGTCCAAAGTAACGGCTGCCACGAGTTTGCGGCCGTCCCAACATCCGAGATGGATCGTTTCGTGGTCGGAGGTCCGGTCGATGGCGTGGAGAGGTTCCATTCCGGTGCGTCGTCGACGTCGACTCATCTCTTCGAGGAAATTCGCAACCGATACGCTTTCCGCGATCTCCTCGATCTTTCGGAACCGGTACTGCCCGGGAAGCGAGTCCTTTCCGAATCCCAGGTTCTGCAATGCCATGGGCGACCAGTCGCGACGGATCTGGAGCCATTCGGAGAGGATCTCCTCCAAGGCTGGATCGGGCTCGAGAACCCGCAGACCCATCCGGATGATCTGGCCTTCTGATGGTTTCACCCACAGGATCTGGCAGTCCCAGCCGTGTCGATGGAGTTGCGGAAGGTCGAGATGGAGGCGAGCGAAGTGGCCTGGAAGCAGGTAGGCCGGGCCACCGCGGGTTTCGACCTGGAATCCATAATCGGAGCCGACATCGACGATGGTCAACCGAGTCCAGACATTGTGGGCGTGTCGCAAAGGGGTTCGCGCGAACAGCGAATCCTGAGGCAGTACGATTCGATCCCGGCTGCGCCGTTCCACGCCGTTCCAGGCTTCCGGGGAGGCCATCCAGGCCATGCCCAACAAGGCGCCCGTGGTCGTTTCGGTGTTGCGACGGATCTCGGCGGCGCGCACAACGGTCGGCTGCCCCTTGAACCGGACCTCGACCAGGGCGATCGGACCCGAGGGTTTCCAGTTCTTGTCCACCACGGCAAGACCGATCCCTCCGGGCGAAAGATCCAGAAGCTCGCAACGGATTCGCTTCCGACCATCCACCAGACGGATCCTGCAGCGAGTCAGGATTTCCGGACGCAGTCGCGTCCAGCGGCGGAGTTCTCGTTCGAAGGGCATCACCGTGGTGAAATTAGTCACCGGTCCAGGATGTCGAATCCGACCGGGCGCGCGAGTGCAGACAGATCTTGTCGGGTTCCCAGCAGCCACCTGAGTTTCACGACCAAGGCGGACTCCGTCATGGAAGGCGCGAACACGGCTCCGGCATCCTCCAGCCGCGCGATGCTGGCGTAGGGCGCGTTCGAGCCGCGGCCGGGGCCCACCACCAGCGGAATCCCGCCGACACGGCAATTTCTGGCAAGCTCCGTCAGCGACTGGTCCCCCTCCAGGCTGCTCGCGGTTCCCGAATGGTAGGCGAGTTGCAGAACCGCCTTCCAGGGGTGCGCATCGAAAAGCCGGCGTGCCGGTATTCCGGGCATGGCCGGAAGCACGAGAAGATCCGCGGAGAATTCGACGCCTTCGCGCGCCCGAGCCATCGCGGCCTTGCCGACGATCGGATCGGCCATCTTGGCCAGGTGGCTGCGCGAGGGATTGCCTTCGATGGCGTTGCGCCGGAATCCGCCATCGGAAACCTCGCCGAAATGGAGACCCTTGGCCGACCGGAATGTGTCGTCGTGGATGTCGCAAGGCAAAAGTCGCGATCCCAGGTGGATCGTGGTGCATTCGCCCGGGTTTCTCCAGGCCACATAGACCCCTGGCAGCTTCTCGGTGGCGGCGAAGGAGATGGCGTCACGGAAATTGTCGGCACCGTTGGAGCCCGGCTCGGTCAAGGGCTTGTCGGAGCCCACCATCACCACCGTGGTCGATGCGCCTTCGAGAGCGTAGTTCAACGCCTTGGCGCTCCAGGCCAGCGTGTCGGAACCGTGGGCCACCACGACGGCGTCGATGCGATCGAGATCGAGGCCTGCGATGTGTCCGGCCAACCGGCTCCAGTCGCCGAGCGTGGCGTCTTCGGAAAGGATGCGGAACGGCGAGCTGTGGGTAAACGCGAGGTCCGCTCCGGGGGGCGCGAATGACAGAAGTTGTCGATCCGAATCGGTGACAAGATCCGTCGACATGCCGGTTGGCGCGGATCCGATGGTCCCGCCGGTGAACACGACGTGGACGCGAATCGTCAACCCGGTTCTCCCTTGCCTTCAAGGCGCGCCAAGGTCTCCGCTTTGAAGGAACCCCAGGTGCCGTTGGCGATGGCGCGCCGGGAAGCGTCCATCAGCTCCTGGTAGAAGTGGATGTTGTGGAGGGTGGCAAGGCGCAGCGGTAGGATCTCCGATGCCTTGTACAGGTGCCGCAGGTATCCCCGCGAATACCCCGACTTGCAGGCGAAGCATCCGCACTCGGGATCGATGGGGCGCTTGTCGTTGGCGACCATGGCGGCCTTGTAGTGGAACGAGCCGTTCCAGGTGAAGACCATGCCGTTGCGCGCGTTGCGGGTGGGCATCACGCAGTCGAACATGTCGACACCCCGGTCGATGAGCTCCAGCAGATTGCGTGGAGTGCCCACACCCATAACGTAGCGTGGTTTGGAGGCGGGAAGGATGTCGCAACAGATCTTGGCGATGCGGTACATGTCGGCTTCGGGCTCGCCGACAGACAGGCCTCCGATGGCGTTGCCGGGAAGGTCCAGCTCGGCGATTTCGCGGGCGGAACGTTCGCGCAGGCCGTCGTGGAGGGCGCCTTGCACGATGGGGAACAGGAGCTGCTTGTGGCCGTGGGCGGTCGGGTCTTGGCGCCAGAGGTCGGCCATCGTGCGTGTCCAGGCGAGGGTCCGCTCCCACGAGCGCTCGGCGGTCTTGAAATCGGCGTCGGAGGGCGTGCATTCGTCCAACGCCATGATGACGTCGGCGCCGATGTCGCGCTGCGCCTCCAGGACGGATTCCGGCGTGAAGCGCAGCTTGGTTCCGTCCAGGTGTGACGCGAAGGTGATGCCTTCGTCGTCGATCTTGCGGATCTTGGCCAGCGACCAGGCCTGGAAACCGCCAGAATCTGTCAAGAGCGCCTTGGGCCAGCGGTTGAAGTTCCGCAGTCCGCCCCACTCGCGCAAAAACGCCGTGCCGGGTCGGAGCCACAGGTGGTAGGTGTTGCCCAAAATCACGTCGGCGCCGGTATCCACCACCTCTTCGGTGGAAAGCGACTTGACAGAACCTGCCGTGCCCACCGGCATGAATGCGGGTGTCCTGATGATGCCGTTGTCGGTGGACAATTCGCCGGTGCGCGCCGAGCCTTCGGTCGCCAAGATCCGGAACGTCCCTGCCTCGAGTCCTGTGGTCAAGCCTTCGATCCTCGTCGTGAGTGCTGTGGTTCGATTCGTCTGGGAGGCCAACGTACTCAAGATTTTTAGTGTTGCGCCAGGAGACTCTTTTCTGTACATTATGTACATGAGTGTTCCCGAGAGCCCCGACCCAGCTGTTTTGGGCACAGGCGACGATCCGCTTTCGGTCGCCCAGGCCCGCGAACAATTTCCATCCTTGCTCGAAGCCGCCGAAGGTGGCACAGAGACCGTGATCGCCCGACGAGGAAGGCCGGTTGCCGTGTTGGGGCCGTTGTCGTTGCGGCGTACCCGCAAGGCCGTCACCTTGGATTCCCTGATTGGAACCGGGTCCAAATTGTGGGGGAGCCACGTGGGGCAATGGGTCGATCACCAGCGTGGCGAGTGGGACTGACATGACGCGTCCCGACAACCTGATGGAGCACCTTTCGCTTCATGCCACGGTGGTGATGGATACCGCTCCCGTCATCTATTTGCTCGATGGCAATGCCGGTTTTTTGCCACGATTTATGCCGGTATTCCGCGCCGCCGAACGTGGAGAGCTGAACATCCTGATCACCCCGGTGACCCTGGCGGAGGTTTTGGCCGGTCCATTGAAAGCGCGCAAGGAAGCGTTGGCCGAGCGCTACGAAAGCGCCTTGTGCGAAGGCCTTGGTTGGCGGGTGGTCGACATCACGCCGTCACTTTCCGCCAAAGCGGCCCGATTGCGTGTCCGGTATGGACTCAGGCTTCCCGATGCTTTCCAGCTGGCGGCGGCACTTGCGCATTCTGCGGCGGCATTGATCACACACGACCGTGATTTTCGCGAAGCGGTTCGGGAGCTCCCGATACTTGGAGCCTGATTGGTAAATTCTGCTTTCAAAGACTGTGTGGTCTTCCGTATGCACCGTGCGCTCGATCGGGCGTTCGCGACTCCGAAAAGGATTGTTTTGCCTCGATTCTTCCTCGTATTCCTGATCTGTGCTTGGGCGCAGGCCGCCACGGTCCATGTGGCCGTCAACGATTTGACCCCCAGGGGTGTCGCGACCACCGAGGCCGAGATCCTGGGGGATCGGCTCCGGATGGAGCTGCTTGGCACCGGGGCGTTTCGTGTCATGGAGCGAAGGGCAATGGATCAGATTCTCAAGGAGCAATCGTTCCAGGCCAGTGGTGGCTGCGAGCAAAGCGAGTGTGCGGTCGAGATCGGAAAGCTGCTGGCGGTCGATCGAATGATCGTTGGGGCGGTGGGAAAGATCGGGGACTTGTTCACCATCCAAGCGCGCATTCTGGACGTGCAAACCGGGGAAATCGTTTTCAGCGCCAACCAGGACTACGAAGGCAAGATCGAAGGATTGCTTTCCAAGTCGATTCCGGAATTGGCCCGTCGGCTGGCTGTGGCGGTCCAACCAAAAACTGTCGTGTCCAGGTCGGACTCCTCCGGTTCCGATGTGGCAGCATCGAAGTCCAAGACGATTTCCGACAGGCAGGTGGTCGCACCGATGCCAACCACAGGTTCCACCGCCAAGGGGGCGTCGAAATCGAAATCGTGGGTGAGGTGGACCAGCGGATCCGCTGCGGTCGGGACAGGAATCGTCGCCTTGCTGTGGCGTCGCGAAAGCCTGAATCAGAAGGTCAAGGCCGACAAGGCCGTCGCCGAGTACAACAAGGCCGAGTCGGGATTCGAAGCCTACAAGACGGCCAATGAGCAGGCTGTATCCAGAGCGAACACCGCCACCACCAAGGCGATCGTCTGGGGAGGTCTGTCCGGATTGATGGCCACGACATTTCTTGTCACCTTTGCGTTCTGAGGCGATCATGCGGATTCTTCTCCTGATGTTCGTCGCGCTCGTGTCCACCGGGTGCATGATTCGCGGAAACAAGGATTGGGACAATCCGCTCGACCCAGCCAATGCCTCGTGGACAGGAATGCGTGCGATCGAACGCGGGACATTTCTCTACGGTTCGTACGGAAGTCTTCCCAAGGACCCAGACGAAATTCCGTATACAGCGACCGTGTCCAGGTTCCTGATAGACACCGTGGAGGTCACCCAGGAGCTCTACCGGCAGGTGACCGGCAAGATTCCCGAGGGAAACGTGTCCGATTGCCCCAAATGTCCGGTGGTTTCGGTGACGTGGTTTGACGCCGTGTGGTTTTGCAACCAGCGCAGCAAGCGGGATGGTTTCGACACGGTCTACACCTGGAGTTCGTTCACGAACGATTCCGGTGTGATCCGATCCATGACAAATCTTGTCACCGACGAATCCAGGAACGGATACAGGCTTCCCTACGAAGTCGAATGGGAGTGGGCGTCCCGCGGCGGGATGCGCAATGCCGCTTGGCCATGGGGTAACGATTCAGCCGGATTCAGCGACTTCGCCTGGGCCTATTCCAACGCCAGGAGCGCGTTGAAACCCGTAGGCAAGAAAAAGCCCAATGGATACGGATTGTACGACATGTCCGGCAACGCCTGGGAATGGGTGTGGGATCACTTCGCGCGGTACGATTCCACTGCCAGTATCGATCCCCGTGGACCACGAAAGGGTCTCATGGTGATGTTCCGGGGGGGGTCCAGTGGCGATCCTGTGGTCTATCTGGCCTGCGCCAATCGAGCGGCCTACGTCGACACCGATATGACGACGATGATCGGCTTCCGCTGCGCTCGCAACTGGATGCCCTGACCGCGAGATCCCTGTATTCGAGACGCATGAGTCCGATCCGGGGCCAGGGGAGATAGCGGAATTTCTTATTCTTTTGGGCGGTAATCCATCGCCGTGCGCGGAATGGATGCGCGACCGAACAGGAGAATTCCCTTTGAAAGCGAATGACGGATTTTGCCGCCAGGTTTGCGCCTGGCAGGCAGCTGCGGCTGTGCTGATCGTGACCCTCATCTGGCTCAACGAAATCCTCGATCTTCCGTTTTTGATCATGGGTGCGCCAATGACACCCGTCAACTGGCGCGAATCGCTCCTGGAAACCATGGTGGTGGTGCCGATCTTCGGGCTTCTCATCGCCTGGTCTTGGCGTGTGCTCGCACGACTTCGTCTGCTCGAGGGTATCGTTCCCGTCTGTTCGAATTGCAGGAAGATCCGCGACGAAAAAGGCTCGTGGTCGCCGATGGAGGTCTATTTCCACGAACGCGCACGGACGGATTTCAGCCATGGCATCTGTCCCGACTGTTTGGCCAACCTGTACCCGGAAGTCGCCCAAAAACGGGCATCGGACGCCTCAGGGCCGCAACCCTGAGCAGATCGGAATCAGCTCCTCCCACCCAAGTCAGAATTTGACGATTGGAAGCTCAAATTCTGGCATTCCGGCTTTCGCCGGAATGAGTCGGTTTTAGAGGTACGTCGTCGGGCGTGTTGGCAGAGGAGCCCTTGCCGCAGCCGATTTCTCAGTGCCTAAAATGCCGCAATCCGGTGAACGCCATCGCCACGCCTAGCTCGTCGCACTTGGCCACCGAGTCGGCGTCGCGCAGCGATCCGCCCGGCTGCACGATGAACTTGAGTCCGAAAGCGTGCGCGGCTTCCACGTTGTCGGGGAACGGGAAGAAGGCGTCGGAGGCGAGAACCATTTCCGAGACGGTTTTTGTCACGTCGGCGGCGGGCAATTCGCGCTTGAGCCAATCGGTCACGCGAGGCTGCGCGAGCTTCTGGTTGGAGTCGATGCGGTTGGGCTGGCCCATGCCCGCGCCCACCAGCGTGTACTGGCCGGGAGCGTACTCGTAGCCGATCGCGATGGCGTTGGACTTGAGGTGCTTGCAGGCCTTCCAGGTGAATTCGGCCAATGCGCGCTTGGCGTCGGGGAAGGCCACCTTGGTGGCGCTCTCGAACTTCTCGATCAGGGCCGCGTCGCGGTCCTGTTCCAGCATGCCGCCGATCACGTGCTTGTAGACCTTGCGATCCTTGGCCTTGCCGAAATTCGCGATTTCGAGGATGCGGATGTCCTTGCTCTTGGCCTTGAGGAATTCCAATGCGTCGGGCTCGAAACCGGGAGCCAGCAGGATTTCCACGAAGCGGCCCTTGAGGACCTCGGCGGTCGCGAGGTCGACCTTGCGGGTGAGCGCGATCACCGAACCGAACGCCGAGACCGGATCACCGGCCCAGGCGGCTACCAGGGCATCCTTGAGGGTGGCGCCGGTGGAGTAGCCGCAAGGATTGAGGTGCTTGATGACCACGGCGCCATTGGCGTCGGAGAGCTCGCGAGCGGCTTCCAAAGCGGCGTCGGCATCCACGATGTTGTTGTACGACAATTCCTTGCCGTGCAGCTGCGTAAAATTGCCCAACGAGGGCTCGCCGCCCTGGGTGGCAGGGGCTTCCAGGAAGAAGCTGGCCTTCTGGTGGTTGTTTTCGCCGTAGCGCAGAACCTGTCCGTTGCCGTAGCGCAGATCCAGGCGTTCTTCCGACAAGACGGTTTTTGCCAAGTGGCGCTCGATCGCGGAGTCGTAGCGGCTGGTTGTCGCGTAGACCTTGATCGCCAATTTCTGACGGGTGGCCACCGAGGTGTCGCCGGAAGCCTGGAATTCGGCCAGCACCGAGGCGTAGTCGGCGGGGTCGCAAACCACAGTGACGCGCTCGTGGTTCTTGGCGGCCGAACGCAGCATGGAAGGTCCGCCGATGTCGATGTTCTCGATGGCTTCTTCCAGACCCGCGCCACGTGCGACGGTGGCTTCGAAGGGGTACAGGTTCACGACCACCAGATCGATGGGCAGGATGTTGTTTTCGTCCATCTGCGCCTTGTGGTCGGCCAGCTGGGGGCGACCCAACAATCCGCCGTGCACCTTGGGGTGCAGGGTCTTCACGCGACCTTCCAAAATCTCGGGATGGCCGGTGAGTTCGTCGATGGCGGTGGCGGCAAGGCCGGCATCCTTGAGTGCCTTCAGGGTACCGCCGGTGGAAACGAGCTTCCAGCCCAGGGAGGAGAGTCCCTTGGCGAAGTCGACCAGGCCGGTCTTGTCGGAAACCGAAAGCAGTGCGATGCGGCTCATGCGAGTCCTTTCAGAGGTGCGAAAATCAGTCCGTAAGAAGGTCAAATTTAGCTCAAGGAAGATCGGTCCGCCTGGACTGCCACATCGCTAGATCCCACAACGACTTACAATCGTGACAGACAGAATCCGTCGTCGTTGCCAGTGGCTCGAAATCAGCCCAATGCGGCTTCCAGCGCGGCGCCCAAGTCGTCGCAGACCACGATCTGCAGTCCTTCGATCTTGAGCGGCTTTGGAGTGCGCCCAACGATCGCGCGTTTGAAGCCCATTTGACGGGCTTCGCGCAATCTCGCTTCCAATTGCGCGGGTGGACGGATTTCGCCGCCCAGGCCAAGCTCGCCCAATGCGATGGTTCCTTGCGCCAACGGGATGTCGCGCAGGGACGATGCCACGGCCAAGGCCGCTGCCAATTCGCCACCCGGATCGTCGAGCTTGAGGCCGCCGGCCACGCTCAGGAACACGTCGTAGCCACCCAAATGCAGGGAGCCGTGGCGTTCCAGAAGGGCGAGAAGAATGGTCATCCGGCGTGCGTCAAATCCTGTCGCCACGCGCTGGGGCATGGAGAAGTGGGTCGCTCCCGCGAGAGCCTGCACCTCGACAAGAATCGGCCGACTTCCCTCCAGCGTGGCGGTGATGCACACGCCGGGGCGAGCGCCCAGGTTTCCCATGAACAGGGCCGACGGATTCTGTACGCCTTCCAGTCCCGTGTTGCGCATCTCGAACACGCCCACTTCGCCGGTGGCGCCGTAGCGGTTCTTTGTAGCGCGCAACAGGCGGTACAGGTGGTGCCGGTCGCCCTCGAAGTACAGCACGGTGTCGACCATGTGCTCCAGCACGCGGGGGCCTGCCAATTGGCCGTCCTTGGTCACGTGCCCGATCAGGAAGACCGATCCACCGCCGCCTTTGGCCCACGTGAGCAGGGCCGCAGCGCTTTCGCGCAACTGGCTGACCGTTCCTGGCGCGCTTTCCAGGTCGTCGCGGTAGACGGTCTGGATGGAGTCGACGACAACGATTGTCGGGTTCAGCCGGGCCAGTTCGGCCAGGATGGCTTCGATGCGCGTTTCTGCCAACATCCAGACGTGCGCGGCTTGTCCACCAAGGCGTTCGGCGCGCAACGCCACTTGGGAAGCTGATTCTTCGCCCGTGATGTAAAGGACGCTTGCTTGTTTTTCGATGCGTCCGCACATCTGCAAAAGCAACGTGGATTTTCCGATGCCCGGATCGCCACCCACCAGCACGAGCGATCCCGGAACCACGCCGCCGCCCAGCACCCGATCGAATTCGGAAATGCCGGTGGTGATGCGGGTCGCGTCCTGGATGGAGATGTCGGAGAGCCTTCGCGCCTGCGTCGCACCGCTGACCGCTTTGGCGCCGCGCTTGAAGGTGGGGAGCGCCTCGACCTCTTCCACCAGGGTGTTGTACTTGCGGCACGACGGACAGAATCCGGCAGGCATGTTCTGCTTGTGCCCGCATTCGGTGCAGACCCAGAAACTTTTCGCTTTCGCCATTTTCTGTCTATTCCGGGACGGCTTCGAGCTTGCGCATCCCGCGGATGAACTGCTGCACGTAGGGGTTGTGCGTCTCGCGGACTTCGTCGGGGGTTCCCACGAAGATGATGTGCCCCTGGTAGAGCATGGCGATGCGGTCGGCGATCTTGTAGGCCGAAACCATGTCGTGGGTCACGACAACGCTTGTCACGTGGAACTGGCGTTGGGTGTCCAGGATCAGGTCGTTGATGACGTCCGAGGTGATGGGGTCCAGGCCCGTGGTCGGCTCGTCGTACAGGACGATTTCCGGCTCCACCGCCAAGGTGCGCGCCAGCGACACGCGCTTTTTCATGCCACCCGAAAGCTCCGACGGCATCTTGGTCGCGAAGGCGGGATTGAGGTTGATGAGCCCCAGAAGTCGCGCCACGATTTCTTCCACCGATTCTTCGGGGATGCCAGGATTGTGCTCGCGCAGGGCGAACGCGATGTTCTCGCCCACGCTCATGGAATCGAACAAGGCGCCCATCTGGAACAGCATTCCCATCCTGCGGCGGATGGTTGCGGTGTCGAAGTGCTTGGCGTCCGAGATCACCTTGTTTTCGACCAGAACCTCGCCGCCGTCGGGCTGCAAAAGTCCGATCATGTGTTTCAAGATCACGCTCTTGCCACCACCCGACGCGCCGATGATCACCATCGTTTCGCCTTTGCGGATGGACAGGTTCACGTCCTTGAGCACCTGCTGTTCGCCTTCGGTGGTCCAGAAACTCTTGCGAAGGTGGCGCAGCTGGATGATTTCGTTCTTGGTGTCGATCTGGACTCCGGGCATGCCTCGACCTTTCAGGTTCCCGTCTGCGGAAGCAGAAGGAAGGCGATCAGGAAATCAAACAACAAGATCATGACGGAACTTGACACCACCGATTTCATGGTGGCCTCGCCGACGCCCTTGGCGCCGCCGCTGGCCTGGATGCCGTGGTAGTAGCCCAAGAGCGAGATCAGCATTCCGAACACGAAGCCCTTGATTTCGCAGACGAAGATGTCGTAGGGCGAGAAAAACAGGCGTGTGCCGGACAGGAACGTGTAGCTGGTGATTCCCAGACCCAGCACGCTGACGCCCCAGGCGCCCACGATCGAGAGGAAACACGAAATCGCGGTAAGCACGGGCATCGCGAAGAATCCGACCAGGATGCGGGGTGCGGCCAGGTAGCGCAAAGGATTGAGATCGAGCACGACCATCGCGTCGATCTCCTCCTTCTCCTTCATCGTTGCGATCTGCGCGGCGATGGAGGAGCCGATGCGTCCGCTCATCACCAGCGCCGTGATCACGGGGCCGAGTTCGAGCAGGACCATTTTTGTCACCGAAGTACCCAGATACTTGAGAGGCACCACGTTGCGGAACTGGTACTTGGCCGATACCGCAGCCACCATTCCCACGAAAAGCGAAGTGACGAAAATCAGCGGCATGCTGGAGACGCCCAGGTGCATGGCCTGCTTCATCACTTCGCCAGGATTCTTGAGCGCCTTGGGGAACAGCGCGATGATCCGACCGCACATCACGAACACGCCGCCGATGGTGGCCAGAACATCGAGAAGGAAATTGACCAATCGTTTGACGGCACGGACGGACAGCTCGCCGACGGACTCCAGGAACAGCACCGGAGAAGGCAGCTTAGTAGCCATACTCGGGTTCCTCGCGGGTGGTGTATTCGTAGTAGCGGGTGAACTGTTTGCGGAACGACAGCGGGATGTCGGCGGTGGAGCCGGCACGATGCTTGTCGATGTACAGCCAGACCTTCCCCTCTTCCTCCATGTCGGGGTGCAGGAAGGCCACGATGTCGGCGTCTTGCTCGATGGCGCCCGATTCGCGCAGGTGGTGCAGACGGGGGCGGGAATCGCCCTTGGCCGGTTCGCGAGACAATTGGGAGAGTGCCAGGACCGGGCAGTGCAGTTCCTTGGCGAGTGTCTTGAGGCCACGCGAGATCTGGGCGACTTCGGCTTGGCGGTTGTCGCCGCCACCGCCTTTGCCGGTGGGCGCTTCCATCAGCTGCAAGTAGTCGATCACGATCAGGTCCAACGACTTGCCTTCCTGCTTCAGTTGGCTGGAAAGTCGCTTGCAGCGGGCGCGCAGCTCCAGGATGTTCAATCCTGAAGTGTCGTCGATGAAGATGGGGGCCTGGTAGATGGGCTCGATGTCGCGCTGCAGCTTCTGGGGCATGTAGTTGCCCTTGCGCAGTTCGCGGCTGTCAATTTCTGCCTGCGAGCAGATCAGACGTTCCACCAGTTCCATGTAGCCCATTTCCAGGCTGAAGATGGCCACCGGGTGGGGTTTGCCGTTGGGGTCACCAATACCCAGCGCGGCATTCAGCGCGATGTTCAAGGCGAAGGCCGTCTTGCCCACGCCGGGTCGCGCGGCCAGCACGATCATGGCGTGGGGGCGCAGGCCTCGCAGCGTTTCGTCGATCTGCTGGTAGCCCGTTGGCGTCCCAAGCAGGCCCTCGCCGTAGTTGGCGATGTTCTGCAAGGTGTCGTGGATCAGATCCTTGATCGGCATCACCTTGTGGGCGGCGCGACGGTTGGAGACCTGCAGGATTTCGGTGGCGGCGCGATCCAGCACCACCGCGGTGTCTTCGCTGTCCTCGAAGGCCAGCTCGTTGATCTTGCGCGAGCTCTCGATGAGCGCGCGAAGCAACGCCTTGTCGCGCACGATCTTGGCGTGAGCCGAAATGCCGGCCGCCGATACGACAGAATCTGCCAGATCCATGAGGTAGGCGTCGCCGCCTACGGGCTCTAATTTTTTGTCGCGACGAAGTCGTTCGGTGAGCGTGACCAGGTCGACCGGAACCTGTTCCTGCGAGAGCTGGCGCATGGCTTCGAAGATGGACCGGTGGCGCTCGGCGTAGAAATCGGACGGATCGATCTCGCTGATGAGGTCGTCCAGGACGCGGTAGTCGCGCAGGATGCCGCCCAGGACAGAGCGCTCGGCTTCGTCGGAGCGGGGGAGCCCTAAGCGTGGGTCGCTCATCGGGCCGTCATCCGGTTGTTGCGAATCGAAAGGCCAAGCCAAGCCAACGCCAGAGCCATGATGCCCAACGGCGCGAAAGCCGCGAGGTTCATCCACGTCCAACCACCGGCGGTCACCAACGCCCCCGAGCTGAAGGAGGTCACGACGAGTGTGAGGTAAACGAAAAAGTCCATGGTTCCTTGGGCGGCGTTCTTTTCTTCAGGCGCATAGGTCGAGGTGAACAGGGTCGTGGCTCCCACGAAAAGGAAATTCCAGCCGATGCCCAGAGCGATCAAGGCTCCGAGAAAGTGCATCATGTCGGTGCCCGAAAGCGCGATCAGGCTGCAGACAAGGTAGATCGCCAGGCCCGCCCACAGCACGGGTTGCGCACCGATCCGGCGAATGATGGAGCCGGTGACAAAACTTGGCAGGAACATGGCCACGACATGGCTTTCCAGGACCACGGTGGTGGCCGAGAAAGGATGGTGGCACTGTTTCATGGCGATCGGTGTGGCGGCCATCAGCAGGTTCATCATCCCATTGCCCATGGCGGCGAGGAGGATCGCGATGAAAAAAGCCGCCGGCCTTGTCGAAAGCCGGGTTTTGGCGTTGGTAGGTGGTGCGGGGTCCGCGGGAGGAAAATCGATTCGCCAAACCAGAAGGGCGGCCAATCCGGCCAGGCCCACCAAGGACAAGTACGACCAGACATACGGAAACGCGCCCAGGTCCATGGTCCACTTGGCGAGATTGGGTCCCACGACCCCGCCCAGGATTCCTCCGGCCAGAACCCACGAGATGGCTTTTTCCTTGAGATCGGCCCCGACGATTTCCGTCGAGGCGAATCGGTACAAGCTTCCCGAGGCGTTGGCGTAGCCGCCCACCAAGGTGGCTGCCACCAGGAGGATAAAATTGCGCTCCATGGCGGCGAAGGCGCAGAGTATCGCCGACACGGCAGCGACGAGAATTCCGATCAGGAAAGCCTTGCGTCGACCCCAGATCCGGTGGTGGTGGGCCACCAACGGGGCAGAAAACGCGCCTCCACCCAGGTACGCCATGAGGGGCAGGGTGGCCAACCAAGGCTTTGGGGCGATCTCCCAACCCAACAGTCCGTTGATGGAAAACAGCAGGACATTGTTCGAGAGATAGAGTCCCTGCGCGCTGGCCAGGAGCAGCAAGCCTTTTTTCTGTCCGGCTTGCGACCGCGTCATGCACCGCCCCGGACGAGTGACAGAATCTGTTTGAGATCGGATTCCACGTCGGGGATCAAGGCGGGCTGGCGGGACATGCGGGTGGGGTGGTGGGTGCTGATGGCGGGGATGCCGTCGATTTCCCAACGCTGGCCGCGATGGGCAGGCCATTCGACGGGGGCCGACGGGCCGCGTGCCAGCAACGTTGCCTTGTGGTCCAACACCAGGATGGCTTTGCATCCCGACAATTTCAGTCGTTGCAACCAATGGCCTCGGCACCGGACCGCTTCGGTGAATCCTTGGATGGTGGTGTCGGCCGGATCGTCGGGAGTGCACCCGAAAATGGCTGTGGCCGCAGGGGCTCCCAGACCCATCTTGGTGGCCATTTCCAGCAACGGGGCCGCGTAGTTTCCTGCCAGAATTTGTCCGCGATCCAGGTCCTCGGCCCAGGCGTAGAGCGTGAGCACGGCCCAGTCGGCCTTTTCGGGCCCGCCCGATGGGACCACCCCTTTGCGGCGCTTGGCCAGCACGCAGCGCTGGCAGGCCTTGGCGTGGGTTTCCAGCTCCGCAAGCGAGGTGAAGGTGGGAAAGGCCGCACGGGTGGCGACGGGCCGCAGAGGAGCGGCGGAGGTGGGTGCCGGAGCCGGCTTCGGTGCGATCGGCGCACGTCCCGCAGGCGCGAAATTGGGCATCACGGGAGCGCGGTATCCACCTGCGGCGGCATCCCGCGGCGGTGCGGATGGCGGTGCCGGGCGTGGCGGAGCGGGCGGGACAAATCCTGTCTCGGGTGCGGGGCGCGAGGGGCGGCCGGGCGCTGGTGGTGGCGTGCGAGCGGCGGGAGGGGCCGGCTTCCAGATCTGGTCCAGTACCACGTCGTCGACTCCCAGCTCGCGCTGCAGTCGGGCCCAGCGGGCCACGGCTTCGGGAAGGATGCTCACAAGGCCTCGAGGGAAGAAAGGATTCGACGCGCCAATTCGCTCTTGGGCATCCATTCGCCTGACGGATTTTGTCCTGCCGGTCCGATCCAAGCCCAGGTGCGGTCCTTGCCGAAACCTCCCGTTGCCGGATCGGCCAAGGGGTCGTTGCACACCGCCAGGTCGGCTCCCTTTTTCGACAATTTCTGTGAACCACGTTCCAGCCCGGTGGTCTCCAGTGCGAATCCTACCACTTTTTGACCACCTTCGCCCAGAGTCCCCGCACAGCGCGTGCCGCAGAGTTCGCCAAGGATGTCGGGATTGGGGACAAGTTCCAAAGTCCGCATTTCACGGGATGCAGCGATCTTGCCCGACTCGCGTTGGGCAGGACGGA
>JBDKGS010000051.1:0-18772 GCA_039798065.1 Fibrobacterota bacterium
CCGAAAGGGTGAACGAACGCGATGCTGGGTTTGGCTGTGTCGCTTGCTGGATCGGTCGACACCACCACGCGATAGGTCCTCAGACTGACCGTGTTCCTGGGGCTGACGACGGCCACGACCAGAGTCGAATCCTTGGTCAGTCGCAGAGCGTACGTCGCGATGCCGCTGACGGTATCTTCCGGTGAAATCCGTACGGTTCCCACGTAGACGGTATCGCTGGACGCCACTTGGAAGGTGCGAGTCGCCAAGCTGGAACCGAAAGCGAGAACGACATCCCCGGAAGCGGGCAAGCCCGAAGCAGCAAGGGAGGGGGAGGTCGTATCCTTCAAGTTGACGCTCACGTTGTCCCACAACACGGGACCTAGATCTGCTTTGGCAGATCCTGTCTGGGATCCCTGCCAGAGAACAGGAAAATGTCGACCATCGACGGCCGCGCACAATCCCATCGCGACGATACGGTAATTGGACCCGACAGGTACACCCGGAACCGCCAGAGAATGCAGGCGGTAATCGACCATGGTGTCCTTGAACGGGACGCTTTTGCCATCGAGGGTCACGATGATCCGCACAAATTCAACCTTCGGTACGGAATCGCCGTTGGCCAAGGCGATGCGAGGGGAAAGTGAAACCGTGGGTTCCGAGCTAGAGGTGGCTTGGGATTGGCGGCCGTCGCAGGACAAGAGAGCAAACGACGTCGCAAGCAAGAGCCCGAACACGGCGGCGGAAAAGATGCGGTTGTTCATGCGTTCACCAAGTCGTATTCAACGTGGTGGTCGCCACGACGGGCTCGGATGGAGTTTGCGTCTGTGTTTTTTTTGTGGTGAGCAAGATCGCAGCGACGGTCCCGGCAGCGACCACAGTCCCTCCTCCAACCCACCATCCCCAACTGCTCCCGGAAGATTTGGGGGCAGCGGTTTGTTTGGGCGGAGGCGATACTGGCTGAGCAGGTTTGACAGCCTTTGTCTCCGCGACCATGTCGGCCACCGATTCGGGTACCAACAATGTGAGGACATCGTCGATGCTCCCGACGCGACTGCGCATTGACGAACGCAGCACCTCGCCGGTGCTGACATCCACAAGCCGAAGATTCAACGTGTAGGTTCGGCCTAGGATTCCCACCGATCCAACCATGATCCTATCTACGGCAAGGAATTTGCCCACTTGGACGGCGCACTCCCCACCTTCGCAGGCGCCGCTGTTGGCGAACCCTTGCTCCTTCATGATCTGGTCCATCTGGCTGCGTTCCATCACACGCATCGCACCATTTTGCTGAAGCCGCGAAATGAGTCCGTCGGTGATCACATCGGCATCGTTGGCGCCCACGCCTTTGGCCTGCAGCGGCATGACGGCAACGTTGGGCAATCCGGCAGCCAAAGCTGTACCGCTCAATAGGCCCACAAGTACCAATAATTGCAGACAACCCTTCCCGATCGAAGGGCAGCGTGTTGAGTTCAGGCTCAAGTGCATCAGAGAACCTCAGTAGTTCGACGGCAAAGGGGAGTTAACACCCGTTGATCATAACAATTTCTACCGCCGAGGGATGTGCGTTGCGCACACCCCACTCCTGAGCCCTTTTTACAGGTTGGAACCGATGAGCTCCCGAACTTCACCGGATCCGGTTTGCAAACGGAAAAGTCTGACCCCGGAAGCAGCGGGAAGCCGCACCGACTGGGGACCAAAACCTGTCCAGGAATCCTGCACATTGCCTTTGAGGTCACGAGCGACCAGGATCCAGGATTGGCTCAAAGCCACCCGGACATCCATATTCAGTCCTCGACGCGCGAGGTCGCTCACCGGCACCTTGGATCCCTCGACCGACACGGCAGGCAAAACGTTCACCACCAGTGGAACGACCTTCTCCAGGGACAGAAGCTGGGAGGGGGGCTGCCCCACCGAACCGGCCAACTTGATCTGTATGGGATAGATTCCCACGCTCGGCGGAGTAACCGAAACTGTCACAAGTCGATCCGCTCCGCGCGGTGATTCGAGCTCCAAGGGATCGGTCACCACTTGGGCTCCCGAAAGCATGATCGCCGAAACCGCAACGGACCGGATGGTATCCAAAGCGCTGGCATTGGATCGATTCCGATTGGCCACCGATAGCTTGAATACCGCGGTTTGACCAAAAGGAATGGTCACGGTGTCGTGGTCTGCCGTGACGCGCCAATCGATGGCCGGACTGGAATAAGCCGCCTCGAAAGGCAGCGAGGTCCAGCTTTGCGCCGAATCGACATCGAAGACATAGGTGCCGTAGGTGCGGTCCACATACAGGCGGTAGCGCAGATAATCCCACGCGTTGGCGTCGGAAATGGTGTAGCTCATGGAGCGCGTGAAAACTTTCGATTCGGCCCGGGAACCACCCACCGTGACCCCCACGCTGAGCTTGGTTCCCACGGAAGCGCCGCCCGCGGTGATCTTCGCCGAGGCCTCCACGCCGATGTCAAATTCCGACGAGACCGTCACGGCCTGGCTGACGGAGCTGTCGATGGATCCGGTTTTCACCACCCCACCGCTCACCCCGGTGTACTCCTCGAGCTTCACGAGCCGGTTCCCGATGGGATTGCCGTTAGCGTCCACCAGCGTCCTGCGAATCCGGTTGGTGGCGGGATCGATGGCAGAGGTGGACAGAATCTGCGCCAAAACGGCGGGTTGATTCTTGAACATTTCCGTCAAGCTGTAGGCGCTGAGGAGGTTTTCGGTGTTGGCCGCATTCTGCACCGGTCGGTAGAAGATCTTGTAGACATAGCCGGTATCCGCACCAACACCTCGGTAGCGTTTGGGATCCTTGGGTTTCCAGGAACGGTACAGCTGCCAATGGATGAGAAGCGAAGGCGCCAGGAACACGTCACCTCGGCCCGGGCCGGTGTACAAGGCGTCGACCGCGGAGGACGTCGCGATCTGGTTGGATTTTTTCACCGTGGCGGTGAATTCGTTCTCCGTGTTGTGCTTGTAGCTCACCGACGCCGCCACTTCGATGTCGGCCGAAGCGACCAGCGGAACCTCGAAACCGTATCCGAAGGAAAGCGTCGCTCCGGCATTCATGCCAAAACTCGTCTTGACGGAAGTTGTCACTTCGCTGGTCTTGGTGAGGCTGGCGCTGGAGCCGTCGCCGGGTGGATCGTAGACGATCTGGTAGGGGATCCCCGGCATCATCACCGAACCGGAATCCTTGGGGTTCGGCGACTTCTCCCACTTGTAATCGAGCTTGTAGGTCTTGAGGTAGTTGTAGTTGTCGTTGATGTCGTTGCCCGCGGTGTTCGATTCCAGCATCCTGGCAGTGACCGTGCGCAGGTCCTTCACCGTGTCCACACCCAGGGAATCGGTCACGATCACCTTGCAGATGCTGTCGATCCCCGAGCCTCCGCTGTTGAAAGCCGGAGTCAGCCCGTCGACATCCGTCTCCAGTGTCAAAATCTGACCTGTCTGATCGAACGGCACGCCCTGCGATGGATGGTGGTCGACATTCGCGAAGATGAGGGTGACCTGGGCCTTCTTCAGCGGATTGGATCCGATATCGACGATTTTGAACTGGACGGAATTCCAGGCGAACAGAGGAGATCCCATCAGGATCGCCCCCCATGCGAAAACGGAAACGGCGCGAGGTTTCATGTCTCATCCCCTTTTAGGCCAGGCTCGGCCACAACGACCACGCCCGACACCACAGGAATGAGAATCATTCCTACTCTCGTCCGCAAGTCAGCCGCTGTCAAAAGCCTGAAACATTCTCCGATCCGGACAGGAGCTGTCTACCTGTCCAAACCCACGCGGTACACGGCGACAGGCGCCCATCCCTCGAAACGCACCAAGGCGACGGCCACTCCGCGCAACCCCTTCGGGGTGCCTGGCTTCGGACTCGACCGATCCAACCACTGTCCTTCCATGGCGATCACCTTGCCGTTTGGATCCAACCAGGTGATGTCGGCCCTAGCCATTCCCTCGTACCCGCGACGCGGTGCGCCCGCGGTCTTGTACACCACCGGATCGCCAGCAAGCTCGTTGAGGTACATCTCCAGGTTGGTGTAGCCGTCGGCCGAAAGGTTGGTTCTATTGCGGTCGGTCGCATCGCCGGCGTTGAGTCCGTGCGAGGTCTCCCATGCATCGGGCATGCCGTCCTTGTCGGAATCTGTCGGCGCGGTTCCGGTGGCGATCTTTCCCACTTTCCCCGTCAAACCCAAAGCCGCTTCGTCGGCGATCAAAGCGCCTTTCTTCCCCAAGGAGGTGAGTTCCCCGACGACGTATTTGTCCACTTCGTCGCGCGCCGGCTTGGAGGCGCCTGCGGTCTTGACGACGATCTGGTAGGCTTCCTCCGCCGAGGCCTGTCCATCCAGGACCGGATGGGCCTGGGGTGCGCCCGTGAACCCGGAATAGGAAGACGCCAAGGTCGCTCCATCGAAGATCGAGGCCGCGGCTGGGGTGCCGTTGAGGGCTCCATTGAGGTCGTAGTCCAACATGTTGTTCTTCTGGTACACCTGGAAGGTCTCGGTGGACCGCACGAACGCCGCAGTGCCTCCCGTGGAAGGCCCCTTGATGAAGTAGTTGTTCTCAATGACGGCCCACGAATCGCCCGCCGAACCTCCCATGATGTATCCCCCGCCGCCACCCCAGTTGTACACCACGTTGTTCACGAACTGGTTGAGCCCCTTCACTTTTGGATTGCGGGTCTTGTTGTCGATGTAGAGGTTGCGGTACAGCGTCACGCCGCCATCGGTCTGCATCAATCCGCCGCAGGAGTGCGTTTCCAGGCCTTGGGCGATGATGGAATTCTGGATGGTGATGTTGCCGGGTTCGGTTCCTTTGCTGTCCCAACTGATCGAGAACGTTTCGTCTCTGCCCCAATTCACCGACAGGTGATCGAACATCATGTCCGATCCGTTGGCAACCCCCGCGGCATCCTTGCCCGACGCTCCACCAACCCCCATCCGGATCCGCAGATGCCGGATGATGAGATTGCTCGCTCCGGAAAAAGAAACGCGATCGCCGTACAGCATGATGCCTTCGCCCGGAGCGGTGTGGCCCGCGATGGTGGAGTTGCCGCTGAAGATGAGCGTGGATTGAAGGTTGATGATCCCCGAAACGTCGAACACGACGATACGACCCGGCTTGCTCACCGCATCCCGCAACGACCCCGCACCCGCGTCGTTGAGGTTGGTCACGTGGTAAACCTCTCCGCCACGCCCACCCGTTGTGTAGCGACCGAATCCAACTGCGGTGGGGAAAGCGAGCAATTTCGCGGCATCGGCGCTGGCGCAGATCGCCGCCAGCAGCATGGCGGCAAGACGGATGCGGTTCATTCATGCACCTCGATCTGGTAGGACCCGACGACCGCCCCACCCGGGCGCGAAACGCTGAGCATGGAAACGCCTCGGGCGATCTCGCCGGGCATTCGCTGCGCGATGGTTCCGCCAACCGATGACACGTCCTGTCGTGACAGAATCCGACCAGCGAGATCGTGGTACCGCAAGGTGTACATCCCGTCGTAGGGCACCTTGATCGAGATGCCGCCCGCGGTGCGGCCTACCGAGAACCCGCTCTGCGCCGACGAGCGATCCACCGAGGATGTACCGAGTGCCGCCAGATAATCCGACTCCATGCCAATCAAGGTCGAGCCGTAGTTGCCCGCCCATTGGTAACCGGTACGCCTCTCCTCGGAAATCTTCATGATGTCCTGCGTCTTGGTCGAAGGCCCTTCGCGGTCGCAGAAGAAGTACTCGTCGGTGTCGACTTCGTAGAAGCGGTACCACAGCGCGCCATTGGTGGTAGGCGTGAAGGTTCCCGAGGAGTAGCTCAAGTTGGTGACCTTGGTCTTCTTGAACCAAGCGATCGCACCCTTCACCGCATTCTGGACGGCCGGTGTCTGGTCGGGCCAATTCATCAGGAAGTACGCGATGCCCACCGATTCGGATCCCGACTTCGAGGCCAGTTCGTAGGCCCGGGCGGCGACGGGCTTGTAGTTGGAGGGATCGTGCTGGGCGCACCACACGGTGGGCTTTCCGCCGTTGACGATCTGGGCCTTGAGGGCGAACTGGACAGCTTTTGTCAAGGAAGCCTTGAGGGACGCCAGGTTGTCGGTGGAGGCGATGTCGGAATCGAACGGCGCCTTCTTGTCGATGATGTCCTTGATCAGGACCATGGCGCGGATCATGGCGTTGTCGTTGTAGGTGGCCATGTCGGAGTAGTTGCCGCGCTTGGGGTACATCTGCGGCCATCCACCGTTTGGCAATTCGGAGGCGATGATGAATTTGACGGCCTTTTGGAACGAGTTCTTGAAGGTCGTCTTGTTCGCAGCGACCGCTGTGGCCTTGTAGCGAACCGCGAGCAGGCGCATTTCCTGGATGGTAGCGTTGTTGTCGAAGGTCCCCATGTATTCCCCCGACGAGCTTGTCGAGGATGAGAGGGCTTCCTTCCCGTCCCACGGCTTCACGTACTTGGCCGCCATCGCCTTGTAGTAGCCACCATGGGGCATCTGCCAGGTGATCATGTTCTTGGCGTAGGTGTCGATGTCCATCGAACCGGCGGCACTGGTGAGATCGCTGTAGCTGCGCAGCTTGTCCAGGGCAGAAACGACCGACGAAGGTGGCGTGTAAGCCGTGGCGGCGGACACGACGCTCAGAACGCAGGCGAAAGCGAGGGCGATGGTTTTGGTGGATCGGTACATGAATGCTCCTCGCGATGAAATCGGACTCCTCCCCTGAATGGATCGGGAAGACGTCCCTGTGGCAGTGAGTATGAGGCCGGGACAGCCATGACACCCGTCGTTTTAGACGGAGGCAACCACATCCCGTTGTCCAACGGTCAACGTTTCGGACCAGATCTCAGAATGCCAATGCCGCTCGAGCCTCGATGGAGTCGTGGTCCGTCGCCACGAAACAGCACCAAAACCAGACCACAATTTCACGGATTTTAGACAACGGCACATCGAGACTCGTCGTACAAGACCTGCCCTGTGGAAAAAGGGAAAGCACGGAGAACAACTCCGCGCCGAACGACAGTTCCCGTCATGACTCCGGCTTGGCTTTGGCATCAATCCACGATCTGCATCCGACCGATCGCGAACCGACCTTCTCCACCAATCACGCGCACTTGGTAAACCCCGCGAGGGACCGCACCACGCGCCACAACCACGGAGCTCGATGCCGAGGAGGTTTCTAGGTAGGACGTGTAAACCATCCGCCCCGAAAAATCCGCGATCTGAACTTCGACACCTTGCCCTGGGAATCCCTGTACCGCGATGGACCGTCCGTGAATCGCCATCAACGGAGCATCGTGGACACCCATACGCCGGGACAATTCTGAAACCGTACTGAGTTTCACGCCGCTCGATGGGGCCCCCAATCCACCCATGGCGTTGGCGGCGCGGACCGTCATCACCGATCCGGTGGCGAGCTTGGCAACATCGAAGCTGTTGGTCGTCACATTCGCCACGTACTTGCCATCCCGGAACACCGCCCAGCACAGCGCGTTCGCATCGTCGTTCCAGACGAGCTTGCCGCCCTCCTGCCGTGCAGCCGGAGCCGCGACCTGTTTGGACAAATTCTGGGGCTGCCAATTGTCGGTTCCGCCCAGCACCGCGGCAACCGTGTATTTGGCGGCTTGCGCATCCGTCAGCACCGGATTGAGCGTCACCGTGGTGGCATCCTTGGTGTACGAGGTCCTGCGCTTGCTCAGGTCGACCAACGCTCCCGATGCATTCTTGCTCTTGTATTCGGCGAACACCTTGGGCACGGAGTTCATGGGGTCGCCCCACCCAGTGGCCACCGGCAGCTTGTTCATCTTCGTGTTGAGGAACACGACACTCGCGTCGCGCCACGAGCGGCCCAGCGTGTAACCTTCCGCATTCGCGTCGATGGTGCAGTTGCTGAAGACGTAACCCCAGGTCGCCCCACTGGGGGCGGATGCGGTGATCGCGCTTTTCTTGAGCGAGAACAACCGCACGCCTTCGAAGAAAACATCACCGCCACCGCAAATGAAGTCGGTGGTGCCGTGGATCTCTCCCCCCTCCCAGTAGGTGCGCGCCCCTCCTGTCACATAGGTGTCCTGGGTGCTCAGGAGTTTGACGTTCTTGTAGAGGACACGGTTGCCTCCATCCTTGACGGCGGCATGGCGTCCCGTCTCCGTGAAGCTGCTCGTGCTCGTGTAGTCGGCCTTGTTCTGGACGGACAAATCCTGCAGATAAAGGTTGTCGGCCTTGTTGAAATTCAGCGTGGCGGTGATGCTCAGGCCTTCGGTCTTCGACTTGTTGAAGAGCACCGTCTTGTCGCTGCTCTGCCCGACCATGGAAACGTTGGCGACGGAGAAGGTCGTCATCTGGTTGGTGTCGCCCGTGAGACTTCCGATGTCGTACTGGCCGTCGGGAAACAGGATGTGGTAGCGGTACGAGGCCGACGCCTTCTTGGCTGCCGCGTCCTTGGCCGCCTTGAAATCGCCATCGACCCCTACGACGAAGTCGAAGTTCTTGCGGGTTAGCGCATAGACACTTTCTGGCAAAACCAGAAAGACCACGAGGCCTGCGAAACCCAACAGACCGCGAAACCGAAAGTCAGTCGATGTTGACATGCGTCTTCACCTCTCCATTGGCGTCGCGCATCCAATAGACGCATCTGGATGGAGCTGCCGAACCCGCCCCGAGCCGATTGACGCGTCCAGCCGGATCCACCATAAGCCGGGTTGCGGATTCCATCGCGCCAAGACCTGCACGCCCGACAAACCCTGCCGTCGGTGCCTTTCCGATGGATGCTTGAGGCCCCGAAGAGGCCAACAGGATCGCCTTCACCTTGTCGGCCGGATCGAGGGTGTAGCTGTAGAATGCCTTCATCTCGGTCGCGGTGCCTGTCGACGTTTTCTGTCCGGTGATCGTGCCTTCTGTGATGTTGCCACGAGCCGTGAGTTTCGCGGTGGCATCGTGGTACCACGGATCCTTTGCGTTGCGGAACACGCTGTTTTCGATGAGCATGTCGGCTTTTCCCCGCGCGTAGTTGCCGTAGCTTTCGACTCCGTCGAGGTAGTTGTTGAACAAATGGCAGGTCGCGTTGTCGCAGCTGGGGTTGCGCTGCACCACGTTCTTGAACCAGTTGTGGTGGATGGTGATCTTCGAGATCATGTTCTCCGTCCATCCGATCCCGAACACCTTGTTGTGGTCGAAGAGCTTGTTCCAGGACACGGAGAGGTAGTCGGTATCCTTGCGGCTATCGATCATGCCGTCGTTGATGTTGCGGAACTGGCAGTGATCGATCCAGACGTGGTGCGCCTGGTCCATCTGGACGCCGTCGTAATCCAGCTCCTTGCCCGTCGGGTCGGCCACAAGATCCTTGGTGTCGCCGATGGTGAGGTTGCGGATGATCACGTTGTGCACACCCGCACCAAGGAAGAATCCACCGCCGGAAATTGTCGCATCGGCTCCAAGCCCAAGAATTGTCTTGTCCGAAGCGACGCGTAGTTCCTTGCCGCTGGGCGTGATCTTGATCGTCCCCGATACCAGGACGATCATCGGTTCGGTCGCCGTGACGTACTTCGCCAGGTCGGTGGCGTTCGTCACCGTGACGATCTTGCCCCCTTTGCCACCGGTCGTTCCTCCCACCACGCGCTTGTCGCCCTCGCCCTCCAGCGAGGCGAATCCGACGGGGGCGTCCTGGGCCTGTACGAAGCTGCACATGCAGAGAAGCATGGCGAGTGTTGCGAGATTCATCCTTGGTGGTCCTTTCAGATTTCCATGTGGGCGGGATCGGATCCTGCGCCCCTTTTCATTCCTGAACGATCGGCGAGCTTCGCGCTCCGCGGGTAAAGAGGGAAAAGGCCCAGGATGACCTCCGGGCCAATCACTTCAGCGGATCACTGGGGTCCGGCGTACTTGCTAACCAAAGTGGGGATGTCCGCGGCGGGAGTCACGGGGTAGGCGTACGGAACGGTCGCCAGCGCCTTGCACTCGAAGGGCTGGTTGGTCTCGTAGCGGCTTCCCTGCTTCCCCTCCAATTTCGGGCCGGTCCCGGAGGTGCCGTCGTAGGTGTTCCCACGCTGGGTAATCCATGCGTAGAGGTCGTACATGAAGCTGATGGGGTTGTTGACACCCTTGAAGTAGTTGTTCTCGACCAAGACGCTCCCGTAGGAACCGATGCCGATACAGTATCCGTTGCCCTTGGATGTGTAATAGTTGTTGTAGACATGGACCTCGCCGTACATCACGCGAGGCATGCGCTGATCCACCAAGTCGGCGAACCAGTTGTGATGGTAGGTGACCTTGAGTTTGCCCCAATCGTCGGGTTGGGTGCCTCCGCCGGCGCTGATCAGTCCGTTCAAGCGGTGCGGATGGCTGGCGTTCGTGTACCAGAATTTGCACCACGACACGGTGACATAATTTGCCGCCTGGGTGATGTCCATTTGCCCGTCCGGGCTATCCCAGATCGCGAGGTGATCCAACCAGATGTGATGCGCCTGCCCCTTCACGGCCACGGCATCCCCGGCACCGGAATTTGGCCACACCCCTTGGATGTTGAGGTTGCGGACGATGACGTTGTTCACGCCGTTCATCTCGATGCCGCCGTAGATCTTGGCGGTCTTGTCCTTGCCAATAATTGTCTTGTTGCTGGCGATCTGGACGGCGTTGGTCGCGGTGATGGTGCCTTCGACGATGATCACGCGCGGATTCTTGTCGGAGACCGCGGCCTTGAATTCCGCCAGCGTCTTCACCGTGGTGGCGGCCGCATTTCCACCGCCGGTCGTGCTGCCTCCCACGGTCGCGTAGCCCACAACACCCGCGTTCAAGGAACCGATATCGGGCACCTGGGTATTGACCGACATGTTCGTGCGCGGCACACTGTCCGTGGAGGTCGCCAGCGCGATCTTCACCGTCGTGTATCCACTCTTGCTCAGGATGAGAGTATCCCACGGGGTCGCCGCGGAGCGCGCTGCGATCGATGGAGTGATGGACGAAACAGCGCCCTGCAGGAACATACGGCCCGACTCGACAACCACCTTGTGGGTCGTCGACAACGAGCCGACTCGCGTCTCCAGGAGATACAGTCCCGACGACCGCAGTGTTTCCGAAAGAGGAATCGAATAGGTTCCGGGAGCCACCTCGCCCTGGTGCAGGACTTCCGACCGTCCTTGCAGATTGGTGGCGACGATCCGGACATGGACCACAGGTCCTTCTGGCGCCGTGAACGACAGGCGCGTACCCACCAGACGGATCCGGGCCCCGATGTCGGAAACGCCTTCCGCACGGATTCCCGACGTGCTGGAGATCTTGTAGAAACCCTTGGCGTCGCTGGTCGCCGTGAGGGCTGCCGATTTGAGTTCGGCCTTCACACCCGGCAACACCGCGTTGGTCCCCGCATCGTAGACGACACCGCGGATATTGACATCGGCAGCACCAGCGGAAGCCGATGCGACAAGACATAGGAGCGTCGTCGCAGCGGTGATCGAGCGAGTTTTTGTGTTCACTGGGTTCTCCTCTCACGGTTCCGGCAAAACTTCGAATTCAGGTTTGTGCATTTGCCCTGTTGGATACCCGTAACAGTTTGCGGTCAGGTCCGGATTTTTTCGTGTCGTTGTCGGCGAGACTGTTGTCTGTATTTCCTTATTTTTGTGGCCTGTATTCGTTCTCTTCGTTACGAAAACGGCAAAGACATCAGCAAACATCGGCCACAATGGCGTAGACGCACGCACTCTTCTTTGCCCTAATATCTAGGCTAATAGACAACGCTAACGAACCAAGGCGGCCCAAGACAACTCGCGCATGAACCTCCAACCTTCACATGTGATTAATGTTGTCTAGATATTGCAACAATTTGACGCACATATTGTCTGGCAAAAAGCGTTCGATCTGATCTGGGAACGATCAAGCTCGAGGAATCTCGCGTGACCAACGAAGCCCCTTCGGCTCGATACTGGACGATTTTCCTTATTTCCAGACAACAGTTTGGATAGAATCGACACGTGCCACACACTCACAGTTGCGATCTTGAGAATCCATGAAACCGGTTTCGGAAACACCAGGCGCTCCGCCGCTCCCGCTCGTCTGGGAGTACACGGATTACCGCGCCTGGCTGACCGATACGTTTAAGGCACGCAAAGCCATTCATTCGTGGTATTCCTACGGGGTTTTGGCACAACGCGCCGGGTTCCAAGCCCGCGACTTTCTGCTACGAGTGATGCGTGGCGATCGCCGCTTAAGCATGGAAGGTGCCGAGCGCCTCGCGGACGCGCTGGATCTACCGCGACGCGAAAAGGCCTATTTCCTCGCGTTGGTGGAATACAACCAAGCCAAGACAGACGATGATCGCGAAGTCGCCTGGGGCAAAGTGCAGCACGCCCTGGCCAAGTCCCAAAACGCTAGCGCTCCACGCCTCCTGACCGATCTCCATCGCGAGATCTTGTCGGAATGGCACCATCTGGCCATCCGCTCCCTGATCGAAATGACGCCCGATTCAGGCGACTGGGATGCGCTAGGTAAACGACTCCACCCGCCGCGCACTGCAGCGGTGGTCCGCAAATCGGTGAAGCTCCTGGAGAAAGGCGGACTGGTCGACAAACGCCCCGATGGGTTGTGGTACGCCACCGAAAAAGCGATCGCCACCCCACCCGAAGTGGCAAATCCCGCGGTCCGGCAATTCCACCGGGAATGTTTGGATCTCGCCAAACTCTCGCTGGAGAGCATCGCATCGGACAACCGGAACGTCACCGGTTTGACCATCGGGATTTCTCCTCGCACCTACCGGTTCGTCTGCGAAAGGCTCACCGAATTGCGCGAGGAGATCGCAAGGCTCGCCGACTCCGACGACCAAGCCGATCGCGTCTACCAGCTCACCCTCGCCTTGTTCCCCCTTTCGACCCCGAGCACGAAGGACACCCTATGAACTGGAAGACAAATATTGTCTCGGCTCTGGGAGCTTGCGCCCTTTCGTTGACCGCGTGCGGCGAGGAGAATCGCGTAGCCGGGAACAGCGCAAACACGGGCAACGCCCAGGCCACAGGTCGGATCCTCGATACGAAAGGAACCGGCGCTCCGGGCATCCACGTGGAGTGCCGCCCCGATTCGCTCGCTCCCTGGGATCGCCAGATGCCCGGATGGAACACGCGCACGGATTCTGTCGGAAGGTACCGCTGCACGGATCTTCCCTACGGGCGCGTGGGGATTTCGGCGGTCGACCACGGTTCGGGACTTTCCCGATGGCGCCTCGACACGCTGGCTCCCTCTGCGGCACAAGGCCCCGAACCCGTGGATACGCTGGCTCGACCCGGGGCGATCCGCGTGGCGCTTCCTCCCGAAACCTACGGAACCATCTTCCTTCCCGGGCTGGATCTCCAGGTGACGGTGATGGGATCACAGGAAATCGAGATCCCCAATGTTCCCGCCGGCTGGACAGGTTCTGTCAAACTGGCGAAATCGGCCACGATGGCTTCCGTGATCGATTCGGGTGTGCGCGTGCAACCCGGCAGAACCGACTCGGCTGGCTACACCCGCCGATCCGCTAGGCTCCGCGTCGATCTGGCGGGTGGATTGTCGGCGCCATTGACGGATTTCCCGTTGCTGGTCAGGCTTGACAGTTCCTGGCAAGGGTTCGCGGGAGCGATGCCCGATGGTTCGGATCTCAGCTTGTCGAATTCCGCCGGAAAATCGTTGCCGCTCACCATGGCCTCCTGGGATCGCTCCCGACGCACGGCGGCGTTGTGGACTCTTCTCGACACATTGCCCGCACCGGGCACATCGGTGGAGTTGGTCCTTAGCTGGGGCATCCCCGTTCCACCAAACTCCCCGGACGTCTTTACCGCCTCTGGAAAGTGGCTGGCCGCTTGGCCTCTTGGCGACTCGGGCACCTCGGCGATCGATCGACTGGACCACTTTCCCGGCCTCCAGAACAAGACGCTTGTCGTACCCGGCCCCATCGCGAAGGCCAGCCGATTCGACGGGAAATCGAGCCAGGTCGCGATCCCCAACTCGGAGACAGGTGCGTTGGCACCTTCCGCAGGCGATCCGTTCACCTACTCGTGCTGGGTGTCGGTCAACGCCACAAGCCCGAGCGGCTATGTGATGGGGCGCGGCAAATACGGCTCCGGACTGGAATACGAGAAAACCACAGAATCGAGCCGCTGGAAAACCATCGAATACAAGTCGTCCCCCGATGGCAAGGAATTCAAGCGAGGCCCCGCCACCCCCGGAAAATGGACCCACCTCGCCATGACAGTTTCCGGCACCAACGTTTCCCTCTTCGTCGATGGCGTTCCGCAGACCAAGGATTCCACCTTCGACCGCGACACCTCGGGCCGAAGAGCGGCGATGTTCGTGATCGGCACCTCCATCGACACGCCAGGCCTCACCAGCACGTTCTTCCATTTCGGCGGCGACATCTCCGAAGTCTGGGTGCAATCGGTCGCACGCTCCGCCGACTGGATCCGGTTCGCCGCCGCGAACCAATCCATCGTTTCGCCCCCAGCCCAGCTCCTGAAGTGATCCTTTAAGGCGCTTTCAACATTCGGCTTTATCCCCGATCACTGGAAGTGCCGCCTTTGGTGAGCGCAACGCCAACCCCAATGCTCCTGGTCGGGATAACTTGTCCTGTATACCAATGAGGGTGCCGGGAATCGGCTCCTGATGTGAATCCGCAGTCGCCGCGGAGATCCTTGCCAAAACATGGGAGTCTTCATGAACCGGATGATGGGGGCATTAGCCGTCGTTTTCTTGCACGCCACTTGCGTGGTTGCCGCACCCGGCTATGTGCGTCTATCGGGAACGGTGACAAAAACCGGCGCAGGTCCGCTCAAGGACGTGGCGATTTCGATCCGCAGCGCGTCGAACATCTCCACCACCAGCGGCGCCGACGGCAAATTCTTGCTGGCTGCAGGCTCTTCCGGAATCACAAACTCGACACGTCTGGATGCGATCGAATTCCGAGTCACGGGGAAATCACTGAGGATCTTCTCCGAACGAAGCGATCTGCATGGCCGGCTGGAGGTGCTCTCGGCCAATGGCAAGGCGCTGCAGTCCCGCGAGTTCGATGCGGCATCGAATGCGAGCGTTTCCCTGGAGTCCTTCGGGCAAGGACTGAACCTTGTCCGTTTGACCACCGGGAACCGCACCGCCCTGAGGTCGGTCCTGCGCCTCGACCAAGCCCTATTCGTTAAGGGCGACGTCCCCGCTGCCACGAACGACATCGGCGCCGCACGGGCCGCCGCGACGGTCGACACCCTGGTTCTGAAAAAGACAGGTTTTGTCGACAAGCTGGTCCCGCTCTCTGCCTACGTGGACTCGAATCTGTCCATCGCCATGGACAGTCTCACCACCTGCCCCGCCCCCAAAGCCGGCACCAGCAAATCCAACCCGATCTTCACCGATCTGTACAGCGCCGACCCCGGGGTGATGGTCGACAACTGCACGTTCTACATCCAAGCCGGTCACGACGAAGGCACCGGGGGATTCGTGATGCGCGAGTGGTTCCTGTACAAGAGCACCGACATGGTGACCTGGACGCGCACCACCCCAATGACCCTCAAGATCTTCGCCTGGACCAACGCCAACGCCTGGGCAGGCCAGATGATCAAAGCGCGCAACGGCAAGTACTACTGGTACGTCCCCATCAACGACATCAAATTCAGCAAGGACCGCATGGCCATTGGTGTGGCGGTCGCCGACAAACCCGAAGGTCCCTGGAAGGACGCCTTGGGCAAGCCCATCGTGAACGACTCCGTGGAGATGGCCGTTTTCGGTGGGACAAATATTGACCAGACCCCCCACACCATCGACCCCACCGTGTTCATCGACGACGACGGCCAGGCCTATCTGCAGTACGGTGGCTTCTGGACCATGGTTTCGGTGAAGCTGAACCCCGACATGATCTCGCTGGGGAGCAAGCTCGTGAAGGCCACCCCGCTGGACTACTTCGAATCACCGTACCTGATCAAGCGCAATGGCCTCTACTACCAGATCTACGCCCGGGGTTCGGCCAACCCCACCACCATCGACTACGCGACCTCCACGAACCCCCAGGGGCCCTGGACCTGGCGTGGACAGATTTTGGGCAAGATGCCCAAGGTGGCGGGCCAGGACGAGACCACCAACCACGCGGGCGTCGCGGAGTTCGCGGGCCAGTGGTACATCGTGTACCACGTCAGCAACGGCCCCAACGGAGGCGGCACCTACAAGCGCATGGTGGCCATCGACAAGATGTTCTTCAACGCCGACGGCACCATCAAGCCCGTGACGCCCAGCGCCGCCTTGTCGTTCTGAGGCTCTGGCTCCAACCGCAAGCAGACCTGTCCACGTTCATCCCTCCCGCGACAAAGGGTCCGCACCATCGCAGGTCGGATCCTAGCCACGATCGTCGATCCCCTGTTGATCAGAATTTCCGGGGAGAGCCTACCACCGTGGAAATCGGTGATGCCGAAAACGTGGCCCAACTCTTGTTCGAGATACGTGACACACTCGGTGGTCCAATGCAACTGGCCCGGTCGCGATCGTCTCCTCACCAAGCCATGAACGACCCGATGCCACGACGAGCCTTGTCGCTTTCGAGTGTGGCAACAACGAAGCCTCTGCGGGAAGGGGTCCACGAGAACGCGGTTTCGAACGGCTGCGTCAATCGCGCCAGCTCGATGCCCGAAGCATCGCGCAACACCAGGTTCGCGTTTTCTTCGCCGATCTCCGGCGAACCGCAGCGCAGCTTGTACGCGCCTCCATCGCGGACGACAAGGATGCCGCGGCCGACCCGGCGAGGGGAGACGCTGGAAAGCGGGGATTTGATGACGATTTCCGTCGAACCGGATGCTCCCATGGCGAAGGGAACCTCCACGGCTTTTCCGGCGGTCGCGGTCACCTTGCCAGCACCAACTCCATCGACCAGGATGTCGTAGGTGCCTGCGGATAGCCCTTCGATGGAAACCTTGTTGGAATGCGCACCCGACTTGCGGCTCTTGACCACCAGATCGACGAGATCCTTCGAAAGGTTCGCGGACACGACCTGGTCCTGCTGCACCGAGAGGTACAACTTGATGGGCAGCACGTTGATGCGCTGCCCGATGCCGTCGCGGGGAGACACGTTGTAGACAGATCCTGTCAGCGAGGCGGCACACCCGTAGCCAACCAGTCCGAAGATCGGATCCTGGGCCACGTCCGAGCTGATGATCTTCAGCGCCCCGAACAGTCCCAGATCGGCTTCGCCCGACATGGAACGCCAACCGTTGTGAAGCTCCGTGCGCACGTTCTGGGTACCGAGCTTCTCGGCCGAGCCGGTCGCGCCCAGATTGCCCTTGGATGCCTGGTAGGTCCAGGACACGGTGCCGATGTTGGCAGGGTCGGACGAAATCTGTCCGGAGTTCACAGCGGTGAAGTTCCCGAGTTTTGCCGCGTAGACGTCGCGCGCGTCCAAGTCGGGGGTGTTCGAGTGGTAGCGCATCCAGTCGTCCATGGCCGCACCCGCCAGCGCCACGGTGTACTGGAACTGCCACCAGTTCTCGCCACAGATCGTGACCGGCACGCCGTAGTAGTACCAAACGGGCTGCCAGCCGCGGCAGGCCCGCGTCTTGTCCTGGATCTTGCTCTGGATGGCCGTATTCTTGTTCATCTTGGCCAACGTGTACACGGCCTCTTCGCCCGTGTTGTCGTAGTTATACTCCGAGCCGTACGGATAGGCTTGGCCCTTGAAGCTGTTCCACTTGGTCGTCATGTAGCCGCGGATCTTCGCCGCCTCGACGGTCAGTCCTTCGGCTTCCAGGGCCGCGATGATTTCGGGAGTGGTGAGCTCCCCCATGAGTCCGGTATCGAAGTTGTAGTTGTTGGCGAAGGCGTACAGGGAATTCATCACGCCGTAGGCACGCTTGAGGTAGGTGAGGGCGCTGTTGCGGTAGGTCGTGACGTCCGGGTGCAGCTTGGCGATCTTGTACATGCTGAAGAAGGTGTTGTAGACGTGGGGATACGCGTAACCACGCACGTAATCGTCGGTGAATCCCGGGACCGACAACCAGTTGTGCAGACGGAAATCGGTGTGGTTGTTCTTCATGATCGAACCCCACACGGCCACCTCCAGGTAGTCGTCCAAGGCCTTGATTTCCGAGGCCACCGGCATCATCGCGTTCTTCTCCGCCAGGAATTGTCCGTGGGTGTACCCCCAGTCGTCTCCCCAGCCCATCCAGTAAGTGAAACCGGCATGCCCCGTGAAGGCGTTGCGGCGGCTCCTGGTGTCCATCATCCAATCGTCGAAGATCTTGTCGTTGAAGGCCCCCGGCGACTGGATTTGGGTCTTGTCCACCATGAAGGTCGCGTGGCGCTGCACCGCATCGCCCGGCGGTTCGATCACCCAGAACTGCAAGGCGATTTTCTCGCCGGCCCCATAGTTGACGGTGACGATGTTTTCGCCGAGCTTCGAAAAGCCGAACTCGTAGACCTTGTGGTCGGTGGCCACGGTGTTGACAAATTTCGACGTGGAGGTCGAAGGGTTCTGGAACTCGATGGTGCCGATGGCCTTGGACGTGCGCAGATCGACATGCACCGCATCTCCCTGGGACACGATCATCCCCGGTGCCACGCTGACGTCGACCATGCCTTCCTTGTAGAGGATGTCGCGCAGTTCGGCTTCGCTGGCGGGCTTGCGGAACTTGAAGGTGTAGGTCTTCGAAGCACCCGCGGCGAGCATCAAACTGGTGTTGGGCAGGTAACCCCGGTCAGTGGATTTGATGACGTTGGAGTGGACGTAATAGACGTTCAGCCCCGCCGTCCAGTTGCCCGCATCCTGGACCCACTTGCTTCCGGGGTGTTCTTCGGCGCGCCAATGGTCCATGTATTCGAGCT
>JBDKGS010000052.1:0-18648 GCA_039798065.1 Fibrobacterota bacterium
AGACCACCGAGTGGATGGCGCCGATGCGTGCGCAAGCCAACATGGCCACCGCGGCTTCGGGGACCATGGGCATGTAGATGGCCACGCGATCGCCCTTGCGGACGTTCAGACGCAACAAGGCGTTGGCCAGTTTGCAGACTTCGGCGTGCAATTCGCGGTAGGTCAAATTCCGTCCAACGCCGGGTTCGTCGGATTCCCAGACGATGGCGTTTTGGTCGCCGCGGGTTTCCAGATGGCGATCGAGACAGTTCCAGCTGGCGTTGAGCTTGCCGCCCAGGAACCAGGAAATGCGGCCCTCGTGGAAGTCCGAGTCGTCGACCTTGCGGAAATCGCGGAACCATTCGATGCGCTGACGGGCTTGCGCTGCCCAAAAACTGTCGGGGTTGGCCTGCGCCTTGGCGAGCAGTTCGCTGTGGTGCGAAGCGCTCGGAAACTCGGTGTGCCCACCCGCAAAGGATGAACCGACAAAAACTGCGGAGTTGGATGGCATGAACGACCTCCTGTTGGCGGCTGCTGATTCACCCCATGGCAATGCTGCGGGGTGTGCTTTGACCAGTAAGCTCCGGCGGCCTGAAAGCCAGGTTTCACGACATCGAAGCCCAAGGAATCAAACTAAATCAATTCTCAATCTCGATCACCAAGTCCAGATTTCCGTCTTGAAGACACGAGAGAGCATCGACTCGCCGATCCTTCGCTCTACTATTGAGCCATGCCACCGCTTCTTCGGTCGATTTTTGTGCTAGTCGTTTTCTGTCACATTTGCGGATGCGCCATCACCCAGCCAACGCTGGTTGGAGCATATTCCGATCAAGCGCTGCCGACCTCGACGGCACCCGTCCCCTGTCCACGCACCTGGAGTTGCCTCCAAGGCGCGCTTTCGGTCGGAGGATCACCTGCGACCGAACTGAGGGCGTATCCCTCTTCCCTGGCCAACGAGCCTATCGCGAATTCCAACTCGTATACCCAACGAATCCCCCTCGTCCCGGTCAACGGTTCGATCGAACTCCAGAAGGGATATCGAGGCTCGATGGATTCCTTCCCCGGCGGCGGCCTATTGCAAGCCGGGTTCGATCTGGCGAGGATGGATCGGATTCCAGGTTGGTGGATTACGGCGGGAATGTGGGCAGGAGAGGCGACGGTGTTCACGTATTACGCGAGCTTTGGGGAACACCGCGTCCACTCCACGAGCCGTTATTTCGGAGATGACTACCGCTACGATACCCTCACAAAACGAGACTCGCTCTTCACAATTCCATTCGAAGAAGAAGCTCGGTCCACAACGCATTTCTTGCGGCTCGGCATGTCTCTCGCCCGGCGAACCCAAGGCCCTTGGATCGATGCATCCTTTAGCCTCCAAGGCTTTCTGGCGGATGCCGGACGCGTACGCCGCGATTTTCTCGTCCCGTGGGCCATTCTGGGATTCGGATGGACCGAAACGACCCGATTTGGAACCCTCACTCCCTGGGTGCGCCTGATCGGCGGCAACATCACGCCGTCCTTCGGGATCCAGTGGTCGACCGCGATCGGTTTCGATCATCCGGCGGCGTCCGCAATAGACGGCGTTGACAGTCTCCGGCGATAACGAAAAAGCCCCCGTCCGGTAGGGACGAGGGCTTCGATGACTCGACAATTTTTGCCGGAGTCGATTACTTCTTGAGAGCTCCGAGCACCTTCGTGAGGGTGATGTCGCGCTGCAGCGCGCCGATCGTCTCCACCAAGGGGATGTGCTTGGGGCAAGCCTTGACGCACTGCTGGGCCAAGCCGCAATCCTGGATGCCACCCTCTTCGGTGACCTTGTCCAGGCGCTCGGGCATCTGCATCTTGCCGGTCGGGTGCATGTTGAACAGGCGAGCCTGTCCGAGCACCGCGGCGCCGATGAACTCGTTGACCTGCGTGAACTGGGGGCAGACTTCCATGCAGCAACCGCACGACATGCACTCGGAGAGCTTGTACGTGGTGGTCTGATCTGCCGGATTCTGTCGGGGGCCGGGTCCGAGGTCGTGGTAGCCGTCGATCTCGACCCAACCGTTGACCTTCTTCAGGTTGTCGAAGATGCGCTGGCGGTTGACGCGAAGGTCGCGCTCCACCGGGAACTTCGACATGGGTTCGAGCTTGATGGGCTGTTCGAGCTGGTCGACCAACGCGGTGCAAGCCTGGCGGACTTTGCCGTTGATCACCATGGTGCAAGCGCCGCAAACCTCTTCGAGGCAGGAGCTTTCCCAGGTGACCGGAGCAACCGACTTGCCGGACTTGTCCTTGGGGTCGCGCCGGATTCCCTGCAGAAGGGAAATGACGTTCATTCCTTCTTCGTAGGGGATGGCGAATTCTGTCCAGTAAGCCGGTGCGTTCGGGCTGTCCTGGCGTTTGATGCGGACTTCGACGGTCTTTGACATGATTTGTCCTCCGTATCCTTACGCCGCGGCCCCGGTGGCCTTGCGCTTGTCCATGAATTTCTTCCACGCCTTCTTGCCCACGCCGGTGTAGTCGCGGGGTTCTGGCGAGAGGTGACGGGTGTCGACGTCCTTGTACTCGATCGTGGGATGAGACTTGGACGGGTCGTGCTTGGCGATGGTGGTCTTGAGCCAGGTCTGCGTCTGGGCCAGGAACTTTTCGTAGTAGGCGGTCCAAGCTGGATCTTCGATGGGGGTCTCCTTGGAGGGAGCCGGATTGTCGAAGGCGGGCTTGGAGTGGGCGCCGCGGCATTCGTCGCGCAGCAACGCGGCGTCGACGACAGCTTTTGACATGGTGATCATGCCATCGAGCTGGCGCAGGAACACGGCGCTCATGTTGCCCGATCCCGACTTGTCGAGGCTGGAAGCCTTCTTCAAGCGTTCGGCGTAGCTGTCGACCATGCCCTGCAACTTGACCAGCTCGTCGTTGTGACGTTCGATCAAGCAGAAGGCGCTCATGGCGTCGCCGAGTTCCTTGTGGATCACGAAGGGGTTCTCGGGTCCGTCTTGCGACAGCAGCTTCTTGTACGACTCTTCTTCCGACTTGCGCTCGGACTCCAACAGCGACGAAGGAGCTTCGGCGGTCTTGGAGTTCTTGGCCAACGCGGCGACCGATTCACCCGTCACAAGTCCAGCGAAGATGCAGGACATGAGCGAGTTGGCACCAAGACGGTTGGCGCCGTGGTACTGGTGGTCGGCCTCGCCCACGGCGTAGACGCCGGGGATGTTGGTCATCTGGTTGAGCGGCGAATCCTTGAGGAGGCGACCGGTGGAGTCGGCCTCGTACCCTGCGTACAATCCACCCATGGAGTAGTGGTAGGCGGGGTAGATCTCCATGGGGACCTTCTTCGGGTCCACACCACGGAACTTCTCGTAGATGTCGAGAATGGCACCCAGCTTCTTGAGGAGGTATTCCTCGGAGCGGTGGGTGAGGTCCAGGTAAACAGCGTTGCGACCGCCGATGCCAAGGCCTTCCTTCGTGCAGATGAGGGCGATTTCGCGGGAAGCGATGTCGCGGGGCACGAGGTTGCCGTAGAGCGGATAGCGCTCTTCGAGGAAGTAGTAGCGTTCGGCGGGAGGAATCTCGTTCCAGGCGCGCTTGTCGCCCTTGTTGCGAGGCACCCAGACGCGTCCGCCTTCGCCACGTGCCGATTCCGAGATCAGACGCAATTTGTCGGATCCGGGAATGCCGGTGGGATGGATCTGCACCATTTCGGGGTTGCCGTACCAGACGCCCTGCTTGTAGGCGGCGGCGGTGGCGGATCCGAAGTTGATGGTGGAGTTGGTGGTCTTGCCGAACATGAGTCCGGGGCCGCCGGTCGCGAGCACCACGGCGAAGCCGGGGAAGCTCTTGAACTCCATGGTGGTCAAATCTTGTGCGACGATACCGACGGCCTTGCCTTCGGCGTCCAAGATCAGACGGGTGAATTCCCAGTTCTCGAACTTGCGGACCTTGCCCTGGGCTTCCCAGCGGCGGACCTGTTCGTCGAGACCGTAGAGCAACTGCTGACCGGTGGACGCGCCGGCGAAAGCCGTGCGGTGGTGCAGCGTGCCGCCGAAGCGACGGAAGTCGAGAAGACCTTCGGGAGTGCGATTGAACGTGACGCCCAGGCGGTCCATGAGATTGATGACCGCGGGAGCGGCTTCGCACATGGAGAGCACCGGGGGCTGGTCGGCCAAAAAGTCGCCGCCCTTGATGGTGTCGACGAAGTGGATGTAGGGGCTGTCGCCCTCGCCCTTCGTGTTCACGGCGCCGTTGATGCCGCCCTGCGCGCACACGGAGTGCGAACGCTTGACGTGCACCATGCTGAAGATGTCGACTTCGAGGCCCAGCTCGCAAGCCTTCATGGCGGCAGCGAGACCAGCGAGGCCTCCACCGACGATCAACACTCTCTTGTCGCTCATGTTGCCTTCCTCGATGTCAGATGGATGCGTGTGTTCATTTGGGAGTCTTTCAAACGTCGGCCAGCGAGCTCTTCATCGTGTACGACACGAGCTCGTCGGAGGAGAACCAGTAGGCGATTTCGCGTGCGGCAGATTCTGTCGAATCGGAGCTGTGCACGACGTTTGAGCCCATGGTGGGACCAAAAGCGTGGCGGATGGTTCCGGGAGCCGCCTTGGCAGGATCTGTCGCGCCGTTGAGGGCGCGGACGCCGGCGATGGCATCTTCGCCTTCGAGCGCCAGCACCACGATGGGTCCGGAGCTCATGAAATCGCAGAGTCCGTCGAAGAACGGGCGTCCTTCGTGTTCGGCGTAGAATCCGGCCACTTTTTGCTTGGTGGGATGGACCAACTTCATGGCCAAAAGCCGGAAGCGGGCGGTCTCGTAGCGGCGGAGGATTTCACCGGCCAATGCCGACCGGACTGCGTTGGGCTTGATGATGGCGAAAGTGCGTTCGATCATGGGCGTGAAATCTAGACTTCGAGGTCGTTTGCTAACACCCCCCCTGCTCATGAAAACCCAGGCACAGGAAGTTGTGAAACAGACAACGAGTCCCGCACCGGAGGTTCTACAGTTTTTGACCAGATGGAGTTAGCTTCCTTCATGGAATACCCCAAACTCCCATTTGGAACGCCTCCTTGATCCAGCAATCTCAGAACAAATTCGCATCGATCCTTCGCATCGCCGAAGCATCCATTATCCTCGGCACATTGACCTGCTCGTGCTACTTGCTGTCCGGAACCTGCGGGGAAAACGAACTGATGGTCGGCCTCGGAGCCGTCGTCTTGTTCTTGATGCTCGCCGAACCAAGTTCTCTCTATGGCTCTTGGCGCGGCAGCCCCTTGAAGGACGAGCTGCTGCGGACCACATGGGTGTGGCTTTCCACGGCGATGGGCTTGGCGTTTCTACTGCAGACCTTTTTGCCCGGTGCCGAACTGCCGCGCAATCTCTTCGTCAGCTGGGTCAGCGCGAACCTGGTGATTCTCGTGGCATGGAGGTGCATCTTCCGGGTCACACTCGGGCGCTTCCGAAACCGAGGCCGCAACCGTGCCAAGGTGGCCATCGCTCCCGCCGACATGATGGGGCTTGAAGTTGGCCGGACCATCGAGTCTCTGTCCGATTCCGGGCTCGACGTGGTCGGATGGTTCGACGATCGCGACCCGTCGGGCGACCGCGGTCCCGCCGTCGACCAAAGCAAAATTCTGGGCGATCTGGAAGAGCTCGTCGCACGAACCCGCGAAGGCGAATTCCAGCGCATCTATCTGGCCTTTCCCCTTTCGGCCACCGAGCGCACGCGCTTCCTGATCCAACGTCTGGCCGACACGACAGCTTCTGTCTACCTGGTCCCGGACTTCTTCACGTTCAATCTCGTGAATTCGAGGATGATCCACCTGGGGAACCTGACGGCGGTTTCCGTCTTCGAATTGCCTTACAGCGAAACCGACTGGTACGTCAAGCGCGTGTTCGATATCGTGGTTTCGACAGGGATGCTTGTCGTCCTGGGGCTTCCCATGCTGGCTGTGGCCGCCGCGGTGAAACTGACCTCCAAGGGCCCCGCCATCTTCAAGCAGAAGCGTTACGGCCTGGCCGGACAACCCATCGAAGTCTGGAAGTTTCGTTCGATGACCACGCAGGACAACGGCAAGGAAGTCAAGCAAGCCACCAAGGGCGATGCGCGCATCACGCCGCTCGGGGCGTTCCTGCGCAAGTCGTCCATCGACGAACTCCCGCAGCTCATCAACGTCCTTCAGGGCACCATGTCGCTGGTCGGCCCGCGCCCTCACGCGATTGCCCACAACGAGGAATATCGCCGCAAGATCCACGGGTACATGCTGCGGCACAAGGTCAAGCCAGGAATCACCGGCTGGGCCCAGGTCCACGGCTGGCGCGGTGAGACCGACACGCTCGACAAGATGGAACAGCGGGTGAAGTACGACATCGACTACTTGCGTCGCTGGTCTCCCTGGCTTGATTTCAAAATCTGTCTGATGACCGGTTGGCAGCTGGTGTTCAAGCGCTCGGAGAACGCGTTCTGATGGCTGTTTTCAATTTCCGGCGGAAATTGTCTCCCATCGAACTGCCCGAGGAAGGGCGCTTGGCCATGCCGGCCGAATGGGCGCCTCGCGAAGGCACCTGGCTTGGTTGGCCCTGCAACCGCGACACCTGGCCCGAACCCATCCGCGCCCGCGTGGAAAGCGGTTTTCGCAAATACGCGGAAGCTCTCGCAGGCGAAGAAGACGTCAATTTCTGCGCAGGTTCGCCCGGTGTGCGCGCCCGCATCGAGGCCGTGCTGGACGGTGCGGACAACCGCGAGCGGATGCATCTGCACGAGATCGCCATCGACGATTCGTGGCTGCGCGACTCGGGTCCGATTTTTGTCCGCGACCGTTCGACCGGCAAGTTGGCCGTCATCGACTGGGACTTCGACAAGTGGGGCGGCAAGTACCCACCATGGGACAAGGACAATCTGGTTCCCACTAAAGTCGCGTCCCTGCGCGGCATGGATCGTTGGGTACCGGGCATGACCCTGGAAGGCGGCTCCATCGATGTCGATGGCGAAGGGACTTTGCTGACGACCGAGCAGTGTCTGCTCAATGAAAACCGCAATCCCTGGCTGGACCGGCAAGGCATCGAGCTTCGTTTGAACCGTTTCCTTGGAGCCCGCAAGGTACTCTGGTTGGGTCGCGGGGTGGATGGCGACGACACCGACGGACACGTGGACGACCTGGCACGTTTCCTGGCGCCCGGCATCGTTTGCGCCGCCGTGGAAAACGACGTCAACGACGAGAACCACGCGCCCCTGGCCGACAATTTCCGACGCCTGCGCACCATGCGCGACGCGGCCGGACGGAAACTGGAAGTCGTCCCGCTCCCGATGCCAAAACCTGTCGTGCAGCTGGGGCTCCGCACTCCGGCCAGCTACTGCAACTTCCTGTTCACGAAGACGGGAATCGTCATGCCCGCTTTTGGCGATCCGCTGGACGAGCTCGCCATCAAGCGACTGGAAGCCGCCACCGGACGGAAAGTGACTCCGGTGGATTGCCGAGAGATCATCTACGGCCAAGGCAGCCTGCACTGCCTGAGCCAGCAGGAACCGGCCGAATAGCCCTTTCCCACAAACGAACAAAGGCAGCCGATGGCTGCCTTTGTCGCAAAGGACGGGAGGGCGGTCGTTGCCATTGGTCATTCCCCGTGCATCTCCGCAAGCGACCAACCGCCCACCAAAGCCGCCGTTCCCCGCATACAAGGCGACTTGGTTTTTATCCCAACCACAGTATACCGTCCTGAGATTCGGAAATCAAGTGCGACTGAGTGAAAGTCTCATTCTCGAGCCCAAAAAAGCCCAGCCAACTCGATTGTACGCATCTGGCGTACGCGAACCCTTCCAATGCCCGATAGATGCGGGTGCTCGCACCGATTTCTGGCTATTTCTAAGGCTGCAGGAAACGACACGACGGGTGGAACCCCCCTTCCGAAACCGGGTGAGTGGAAGGACCAAGGGTCCGTCGTTCCAAGCCTTCCAGAGTTTACTCTGGAAGGCTCTCCTTCCTCGAGCAGGCGCTACAGCGCAGCCAACTCCGGATCCCCTGCCCATTTTCCTCTGGCCAAAGCCAAAAAACCTACGGCCTGCTCCGTTTGTCCGCATGCGGCCAGCGATTTGACCAAGCCCGCCCAGACGTGGGGATCGTCGCCATCTTTTTCCAGGCACCACGCGAACAGCTCGGCAGCCCTGGCCGGTTTGCCGTGGCGCAAATAGGCATCGGGTAGGCTGGATCGCGCCGGGCGTTGGTTCTCGAGCACGGCCTTCAGCAACTGCAGCATCTCGACCGCAAGACCTTCGGCGCCGACCGAACGCCAGTGCTCAGCCAAGGTCTGCAAGGGCAGGATGGAAACCAGTTTGGGGTCGACAGGCAACAACGCTTGCCGGACCGACGGAGTGAAGGCCTTCTCCCAATATTCCAGGGCGGCCTCGATCCCATCCACCCGGGTCCATACCTGGGCGACAAGACTTGTCTGATTGGGGTGCCACGTGGCGGGGTCGGAGTCCAGCGTTTCCTTGTAGACCTCGTAGGCGCCCCGGACATCGTCCTTGGCGAGCTTCAATGCGGCCAGGTGCGAGGGAAGGACAGAGGCGAGATGTTGGTCGGGGTCGCCGTTGCGGACCAGTTCCAGGGCCTTGCGGAATCCCTTTTCCGCAGCGTCCACTTCCCCGAGATCCTGGTTGGTGGTGGCCAGCTGGTACCACTGGATGGCTCCGCCTTCGCCCTGCGTGACGCGTTTTTCCAGGATGGAGCGGTTGCGCGCCTGCTTGGCCTTGACGGTTTCGGGATCCGTGTAACCCGTATGGTGGACGAGGATGTCGGTGTAGTCCAGCGGAATCCCCAACGCCACCAGCGACGGATACACCTGCTCGTGCACGGCACCCACGAAACGCAGCCGCGGATGGTTGGGGAACATGCGGATCTGGGAGAATTCGCTCCCCGTGGACCCACCGTCGGTGGTGTTCTTGACCAGGAACGAAACCGCGCGCTCCGGCTCCCCGGCCGCGATCGACAGAATCCGTCCGACAGATTCCGCCGGCATCCTGTCGTCGGCGTCCAGCCACAGGACCCACGGGCGCGTGGCGTGCTCCAGGCTCACGTTGCGGGCCGCCGCGAAATCGCTGCGCCATGCCCACGACACCACCTTGGCGCCGGCGGCCTTGGCGATAGCCACGGTGTCGTCGGTCGATCCGGTGTCGACGACCACGAGCTCGACCCCGAGCGGCTTGATGGACTCAAGAAGCGGCGGGAGGTTCAGCGCCTCGTTCTTCACGATCATGCACAGCGAAATTCTGTTCATGCCAAAGATTGTCGCATGACGGAAACCGGCATGACGACAAGAATCTTCACGAATCCCGATTCAGCCTTTTCGCGAATCCACGGCCTTTTCGCGGAGTTCGCGCCCCACACCCATTCCATCGAGGGTGATCGCCAGATCCCGGTCGGAGGTGCCCGCGGGGGCGAGTTCCGTCCAGTTGAACACGGAGTCAGAATCCGTCGGATCCATCCGGACCGCCATCTCGAAGAACGCCCTGGCGGCGTTGTTCCAACCCTGGCGGTAGCAGGCGATCCCGATTCCTCCCCAGGCGCGCGACTGCCCCGCGTCCTCGTCGATGGCCTTCAGGAAATGCGGCACCGATTCGTTCCAGCGCTCGGAGCCCAGTAGGCGCTCGCCCGCGTCGCAGGCGTCAGATTCCGTCACCATGGAGGCCGCGGGCTCGTGCGGCTTGTTCATGGCCAGTCTGCCGGCTTCGGACAAAATCCGTTCCAGCTCCCGCTCCAGCCCCATGGCTTCGGCGATATCCCGGAGATTGGCTTCGTTGTCGGCATCGTCGGGAGCGCGTCGGAACGACTCCTGCGCCAAGACCCAGGCGTCTTCGCGACGCCCCAGCCAGAACAGCGAGATGCTCAAGCCCTGGATGGCGCGCCACGAGGACGGATCGGCGTCGTAGGCGGATTTGAACAGCTCGGACGCGCCCTGCCAATTCGATTCGGCAAGCGCGTTTTCCCCCTTCGAGAGGAGTTCGTCGCGGGATCCCACTTGTGCGGACATGGTGATTTGCCTCCTGCTTTGTCAAGGTATTCTCTGCGCACGGGGTTTGCGGAGGTATCTTTCGTCGCTCTATATGCCATCCGTCCGTGAATTGTTGGATTCCGCCCCTAGCGCGGGAATCGCCGAACTCCACTCGCGACGGTTGGGCCGAGCGGGAATCGTCCAGAGCAGCCGGATCCGTTCCGAGCTGGAGAACTGGTTGTCGGATCCTGTCAGGATGGAACAAATTCCGTCCGGTCCCCCGTCCGTCCGATCGGCCTTGACCAAGCTCGCCTTCGCGGGAGCCGCGGGGTTTTCGGAGCTCGATGGCGCGGAAGAGCTTTCCCGGGAAATGATGGCTTTCCGGCCGCTGTCCGACTCCCCCACCTGGCACGGGTTGGACGACTGGAGCGAGACCCTGCGCGGACGGTGGATATCCGAACACGCCATTGGCGAGCCTCCGCCCCGGCAGGACGCGCTGCCCACCACGCTGGGCTGGGTTGAAGGCGTCGCGGGACTTTCCGCGCGCATCGACTTGGGTCAGGCGCGATTGAACCGCTCCGGCGAATTGAATCGCCGCGACCGGCCCGCCTTGCGTTCCTGTTTCTTCCATCTTTCGCATCTGCCCGAAGACGTTGCCGAACTTTGCCTGGACCTCACCTTGTGCTTCCTTTCCGGGAGGCATTGGATCTCGGCGCGGACAGGTCGTCTGGAATGCCATGAGGAAATGGTGGAAGCCTTGTCCGAGCCCCAGGACTGGATCCGATGGATCCGCCACTGGTGGCTGCGACTGAGCCTTCCCGACAACGAGGCCTGGTGGAACCAGGTTTCGAGCGCCGTGCTGTCCGGCGAGGATGCGCTTCGGATCTGGAGCTGGCTCGACGGCAAGGAGCCCTCGGAAGAAGGACGGAATCCGTCGTGGAAGGAACTCCCCGGGCGCCTCAAGCAGGCGATCGCCCTGGGCCTCCTGGAAGCCGATTTCGAAGACGGAAGGTTTGTCAGAATCCGTCCTGGCCAGGAGGACGTCGCGACGCTTCCCCTGGACCGTCCCATCACCTGCACCGCCGACTTCCTCGTCTACCTGGGGCCCGGCGCCTCGCCTTTGGCTCGACGCGGACTGGAAGCAATGTCCGTGCGGGAGCTTTCCGGCCGGATCGGCCGGTATCGATTGGTGAAGGAAGCCGTTCTGGCCATGTCGGCGAGCACTTCGCTGGGCACCGTGGTGCAGGAGATGATCGATCTTCTGGATCCGCCGGAAACCGTCCGTCGCACCTTGGCGGAATGGATGGAGGCGCGACGCACCTGCCAGTTCGAGACGCTTCGGGTACTTCGCGTGCGCGATCCCCATCGGCACCAGGAACTGTCCGCCCTGCCCTTGGTGACAAATCTTGTCCGCGAGACGATTCCCGGCTGGGGATTCGTGGTCGACTCGGCGCTGGAGCCGGAATTGCGCAAGGTGCTGGCCACCTTGGGTTACGATCCCCCGGCGCTGGAGCAGGATGCCGAAGCCCCCATCCATTGGGTGCCGCCGGAATCGATTCCCAGCGTGGAAGTGGTCCGGCACGACGAATGGCACCTGTCGCCGCAGACCAACGACGACGGCCGCCGCAGCGCGGTGAACCCCGATTCGAAGTACGGCGGCACGCTGAAGGAATTGCCGTTCTCGGATCTGCTGCGTCTTGCCGAATACGCCATCACCACCGACTCCGAAGCGGAAGCGCTGCTCAAGGGCGGCGGGGCCAAGACCGTCCGATTCCGGATCCTGCGCATCGACAAGCGCCGGGAACCCGTCAGTTTCGAGATCCGCGTGGCGGGCTCCCGCGAACCCCGGGAAATCCCCGTCGACTCGATCAAGAAGATCCGCATCGTCGATTGAGAGCGCCGATGTCCCGCCTGCAGCCGGATTCCGTCATGGACGGTTTCTGACAGGACACCGGATCTCGGCTCGGCCGCACGACGGATTCCGTCACAAGCCGCGGATGCTCTCCCGCAACAGGCAGACCGACACGGGCAGCCGCAGCAGTCTCACGCCCGGTGGCGGAGAGAAATTGCCCACCGACGCCTTGTGCAGCACCAGGAGCGGCCCGCCTCCGGCCATGACCAACTTCCAGTTGGTGGAATCCGGCTCCACCGTCGCCACTTTGCGAACCCCTTCCAACTTGGCGAGGACTTCAGGGTTGTCGTGGGTTTCGAGTTTGCCCGAACGCGAAAGGATGTGCTCGATGGGATCCGGAACCCGCCAACGCGGATCCCGCCAATAGGCGATGCCGATATCGCCCCACAAGGCAGCCTCGCCCACCGGGTCGGACACGCGTGCGGGCAGCCCCGCAAGCGCACCGAGCTTGGTGATTTCATCGGCGATTTGGGGGAACTCGATGACCAGCCGGTCGACTTCCCGCCACGAACGACCTTCGTCCTGAGACAAGGGGCGCACCTCGGCGAGATCGCCCCAGGACCAACCCATGGCGACCGACAGATTGTGCGCGGCATCGACACGTCGCGGCAGATCACCCGGCTCGCGCGGCTGTCGGCCAAGGCAGATGTTGTGGTAATCGCGCAGAGGACCGGCCAGCGATTCCTGCAGCCGATAGCGGGCGTACACCTCCTGCGCCATCTGGCCAGGAACCATTCCGAAAGCCTCCGCCACGGCATCCGATGGCGATTTTCCTTCCTCCAACGCAAGACGCTTGCATTCCGGCCATTCTTCCGCGAGCGCTTGCAAGCCAAACAGCAATGGGAGATCGTGGAAGATGCCCGCCAGATAGGCTCCCGATCGAACCGGACCTGGAGCCAACCGATCGCAGATCACCGCGGTGGCCAGACAGTGCCACCAGATGTTCGCCAAATCCTGTCCGGCAGGTCCGTGCAGAGCTTCGCGCTCCACCAATGGGATCGAGGCGATCATGTCGATGACAGCGTCGACTCCCACGTTGCGCAGGGCTTCATCGAGTTGCCCGACCAGGTTGGCGCCGCGATGGGCGGCTGAATTCGCAAGCGACAAGATGCGAGCGGAGAGGACCGGATCGCGACGGACCACAGTCTCCAGCTGCGGCAGGCTCGCGGTCATGGATGTGGCCAGCTCGAGGATTTCGGTGACAGGCCCGGGGAGCGCCTTGGCTTCCAGGTTGCGGAACAGCCGCACCCGGGAGGCGATCCGTTTGCGCTTGATCGCCATCTCCTCCCGGATATCGTAGCCGGAGATGGGGCCCATGCTGGAGATCGGGCCGGCGATAGAGAGGCCTCCGAAGGTGGATCCCGCACCGGTCGTGGAGGGTGGCGGACCCGAGGAAAGGGGTGGCGCGGAGGAGACAGAATTTGTCGAGACGTTTCCTTGGACGGAAATCGACGACCCGGCGCGAGGAACCTCCGGCGCCTCGGGAGGGCGAGGCAGCGGCTTCGCGATCTCGTCCACGAGTCGCATCTCGATGCGCATGACCAGTTCCTGGACGGAAAACGACGACTTCACCACGAAATCGCGCACCCCGAGCTTCGCCGCTTCTTCGAGGTATTCGCGCTTGGGCTGGGCGGTCATCAAGATGATGGGGACTCTGGCTCGATCGGTGCGTCCATTCATCAGGCGCAGGAACTCGATCCCGTCGTAATCCGGCATGCAGATGTCGACAAGAGCGAGATCGGGAAGGCTCTTGGCGACCAGCGACAGGGCGATGGGGACCGATTCGGCCTCCTGCACATCGAAACCGCGCAACTTCAGGACATCGCAGATGGAGTCCCGGTACATCTGCTGGTCGTCGACGACGAGAACCCGTTTGGCCATCAGGACAGCACCGTGTCCAGAGGGGCGAAGTCCACGTCCTTGGAAACCCCCTGCATGTCGGTGCGAAACCGGGCGGAGACTTCCGTGCCCTTGCCGGGGCTGGTTTCGATGCGCAAGCGTCCTCCGTGGCGCGCCGTCACCCGACGACAGATCGCAAGTCCAAGGCCCGCACCTTGCACGGAGAAATGCCGCCTGCGGGCCCCCGACGACAACGCCAGCGGCTCGCCCAGAAGCGGCAGGACCTCGGCGGGAATCCCCTCGCCGGAATCCGTCACCTTCAGGGTCGCCCAGCTCGGGTTGCCCGGGTCGATCTCGACGCCCACCTGCACCTTGCCGGTTTTTGTCGCCCGCAACGCATTGGACAGGATGTTCACGCAAAGCCTGCGGATTCCGTGCGGATTTCCGACGACATCGCATGGCCCTTGATCGACCACCACCAGCTCGACGCCAGGCCGCAACGAGCCTCGCACCAGCTCGGCCGCACCGCGGACTTCCGACCGGAGATCGAAGCGCGTCCATGTCGCTCCGTCCGAGTCGTCGCACACGAAGGCATCGGTGACGTCGCGTACGGTTTCCGCCAGGTGGATGGATATCTGGACAATTCTTGTCACGAGCCGACTGACTTCCGGAAGCAGCAGATCGGAGCTCCAGGCAAGAGTCTCGGCGGTGGTCCGCAACGCCCCGATGGGCGTGCGCAAATCGTGGGCGAGCGTGGCCACGACCTCGCGGAATTCGGCGGCGCCGTTCTCAAGCAGCCGCCGATCGAAGCTCAGGTTCACCCGGCGCTCCAGATCCTGTCCGAGCGCGACGACGCGGCGAGCGGATCGCAAACGCGCGATGAACTCGATGCGCTGCATCGGCTTGGGGATGAAGTCGTCGGCTCCTTCGAGGAACGCCTGGTTGAGTAACTTGGGGTCGGGATCGCCCGTCACCAGGATGAAGTAGGGAATCTTGGCTCGCCCCGGACCACGGAGCGTGCGCAAAAGCGTGATCCCATCCATCCCGGGCATCACTTGGTCGGCGATCACGATGTCGATATCTTCGCGATCGAGTACCTCCAAGGCCTCGTTTCCATCTCGGACAGCCTTCACGACGTAGCCTTCACCCGAAAGCCACGCCTGCTCCAATTCGATGATCAATCGATCGTCGTCGACGAGCAAAATGCTCAATGGACCGTCTGGCAGGGAGTCGGGCAAAAGAAGCTCCTCCAATCTAAGGGCCATTGAACCATCCACGGCATCACCACGTCAAGCGTGATCCCTCAACTGCTACCGGGAGGAAGAATGTTCCCCCATCCTCCCACCCATGGTTTGGGAAGATCGGAGCGATTGTTTCGTGGCACCTTGTTTGCGTTGGAAACATGTGTTTGGCCGAACTCCGCGATTTCCACCGCCGTGCCATTGGCCCGTTTTCGTGGGCCGCACGACCAACTCGCTTCCAACAAGGAACTCCACACATGCCGACCAGGGAGTTTTTCGAGAATCTGCCGTTGTACACCTGGATGCTCTTTCCTCGCGCCTACCCGCGGCTGGCGGGATTGCCGCGCCCCACCTTGCGGTTGGCATGTCCGCGCTGCGCCTCGGAGCAGGACTATTCCATGGCCAACGACTACCGCGATGGCGTACGGACCCACAACGCCTCCACCCAGGGCGCCATGCTCCAGGCCATCTTCCGATGCGCGGGCTGCGGCCGCGACGAACACCATTTCTTCCTGAGATTGTCGGACGACTCCCGTTCCGCCATGAAAGTCGGGCAGTTCCCCCAGACCCGCTCGGCATGCGACCCGTTGCTGGAGTCCGCCCTCAAGTCCCACGCCGAACTCTACCGGCAAGGACTTGCCTGCGAATGCGCTGGGCAAGGAATCGGGGCGTTCTGGTACTACCGCCGATTGGCCAGCGAGATCCTACTTCCGCTCCTGGACGACATCCGCCACATGGTGGACGAATTCCGTCTTGACTCCTTCGACGCGGCGTTGACCCGACTCCGTGAATCGAGCTCCCCCGTGGACGAGACCGAGACCCTGAAAGGCCTCCTCCCGCCCCCCCTGCGCCCCAAGCGGATGGACCTGCTGGCGCTTTTGTGCGAGGAACTCCAGATCGAGGACCCTCGCGCTTCGGACAAATCCTGTCTGACACGCGCCACGCGCGCGCGGCACATGCTGGTGTTCCTCCTGAAACAGGTGGAAAAGGCTCGACACGACGCGGACTCCATCGCCTCCGACTTGGGGCAGATCTTGTCAACGACGCTTCTGGATGGCCCCTCTCCGAGCGAGGCTTCGACTCTTGCCGAACCCGTGATCGCGTGAACCGCGACCGATCTCTCCGTCAGCTCTTGAAACGAGCTTTCACGGCCTTGCAGGTCTCGGCGATTTCCGGATCGGTGGCCATGGTTTCGCGGGCCGCCTCGAGCGAATGCGTGACGGTGCTGTAGTCGCGACCGAACAGGACTCCGATGGAATGCAGAGTGTTGTCGGTCAGTTCGTGGATGAGAAGCATGGCTAACTGGCGGGCCACCACCACGGGGCGCTTGCGGGTGCGCGAGCGCATGAGAGCGAGGTCGATCTGGAACGAATCGGCGACGGCCTGCGCGATGGCACCGGGCGAGGCCAGATTGCGGCGATTGCGCAAAGCGTCCTTGAAGACGGCTTCGGCGGTGGAGCGATCCACACGGCCGCCGCACATGTCGGAGAAGGCGCACAGCTTGAGGAGAGCGCCTTCCAGCTGGCGGACATTGCCGCTGAATTGTTCGGCGATCAGCTCCAGGACATCGGGGGTGATGTGCCAGCCGCCTTCCAACGCCTTGCGGCGCAGGATGGCCAGACGCGTGTCCTGGTCGGGCGCGTTGAGGTCTACGACAAATCCTGACTCGATCTGGCGCAGGATCTGTTTGTCGAAGTGCTGCACTTCCGACGGGGGACGGTCGCAAGTGAGGATGATTTGCTTGCGCTGGCTCTGGAGCACGTTCATGACGTACACCATCTGCTCGCGGAAACGGGGCTTGTCGACCTCGCCACCGAAGAACTGGATGTCGTCGAGCAAAAGGACGCTGGCGTCGCGGTAGATGTTGTGGAAGGCGCGCAAATCGCCTTTTCGCGCCACTTCTAGGTACTCGCGGGCGAATTCTTCGGATGTCCGATACACGACCTTGCGCGCGACATCGTGGGCCAGCACGAAGTGCCCCACGGCGGTCATGAGATGGGTCTTGCCAAGGCCCGTGCCACCCACCAGAAGCAAGGGGTTGGCGCGGCCTCCACCGGGAAATTCAGCCACCTGGCGGGCCACGGCCAAGGCCAAACGGTTGCATTCGCCTTCGACGAAGCTCTCGAAATTCATGCGCGGCGCCAGGCGTGCGGCCTCGCGGCGGACACCTTCAGCCTGGACTTCCTGGCGGGCACTGATGGTGCGGGCGACCGGAATCCGATGCACCGGCGCACCAAGCCCGCGGGAAACCGGCACATCGGCCATGCCGTTGGGGTCGAGCACGATGCGGACAACGACCTCGCCACCGATTTCTTCGCGCAGGATGCGCTCGATGAGCGGCTTGTGGTGCTGGTGGACGAATTCCTTGGCGATGAGTGTAGGCGCCAGAACCTGAAGAACGTCGCCTTCCCATTCGCCCAATTTGAGCGGAGCGAACCACGCGGCGAATGCTGCCCGGGAAACTTCCCGGGAGACTCGCTCCAGACACGCCTGCCAAAGGCGACTGGAATCCGATTGGATCAACAATGAGTTCACGTCAGTCCACAGAATTGGGGATATGGCGCCAGAACATACCGGCTATCCCCAGGTTGATTCACAACTTATCCACATTCGTGCGGGTGAGGGGCGCAGACAGTTGGGACAAAATTGGATGAGTCTCCCAAGTATCCACTCTAAACCCCTCGTTTAGGATCAATGCCCTCAGTGGGCCGTGCATCCCGATTCGGAATATAACACCGGGAACAAACAAACCAGGGGTGGATCGCGCAAGTGGTTCATAGTTCTAGGTTTGGAACGTAATGAGAGCCGCATCCGAACTCAATTTTCGTGATTCAGGAGTGCGTCCGAGACACTCCGAAATCACTACGTGGCTTCGTGTGGGGCGGCTGGTCACCACCGCACAGATCTTAGGCGATGGTGCCTCCGTGATCCTGGCCTATCTCGCTTCGGCTCTGCTGTGGCCGCTTCTTTTGCAGATGTCGATCTTCTCCGTGCTCCATGAGGAAATCCCACGGCGCAATTACCTGGTGAACTGCCTGGTCACCCTTTGCGTGATCTTTCCCGTCTTCAAGACCAGCAAGCTCTATGAGGAACACCACAGCCTGCTGAACATCCGCGAATACCACAACATTCTCCGCGGGTGGGCGATGACCGCACTCCTGACCCTGCTTGCCGTCACAAGCATCGAGCAAAGTTTCCAAAGTCGAGGGATCTTCCTGCTGGTGTGGGGGCTCCTCCTGTCGTTCCTGTTCTTCTTCCGGTTCGCCGCCTACCGACTCGGAATCCGACTGCGCGCGGCAGGTTGGCGGGACAAGCGCATCCTGATCTACGGCGCTGGAGACTCAGGACGGATTCTGTCAGCCAAGCTCAAGCGATCGCCAAAGACGGGACTGGAGGTGGCGGGGTTCCTGGACGACGATCCGGCCTTGCACGGCCGCACGCTGGATGGTTGCGAAGTCCTGGGTTCGGGGGCCGAGATGGGCCAGATCCTGAAGCGGACCGGAGCGACGGAAATCGTCATCGCCTTGCCACGCGCTCCCCGCAACACCATCGCGCGCATCGTGGAAACCTGCGTACGCCATGGGGCGGAGTACCGACTGGTCCCGTCGCTGTTCGACATCGCCTTGACCCAGGTTGACTTCACCGAGCTGGGCGGCATTCCGCTCTTGGGGGTGCATACGCCCAGGATCTCCCCGCTGTCGGCGGTCG